>JBBRMP010000024.1:0-40114 GCA_038230755.1 Cytophagales bacterium
ATCAAAAAAGCTCCGCTATCTCTTGCAGCGGAGCTTTTTTGATGATGCGGCAGCACTTCCCCCTTCGGGGGTTAGGGGGCTTTAAAAGGCTACATTATCAATCAAACGTACCTGGCCCAGTTGGGCGGCAATGCAGAGGGCGGTTTGGCCTGTGGGCTGAATTTCTGAAATAGGTTGTAGTGTGTCGGTGTTGACGGCTTCGATATAGTCCAGTGTAAAGGCGGGCCGCTGACGGAGGTAATCTGTTACAGCGGCTTTTGCCTGTTTAGGGGTGCCCTCATCGAGCAGCACGTTTTGCGCCAGCGTCAGAGCCTGAAAAAGAGCGGGTGCTTCGGCGCGTTCTTCGGTAGTCAGCAGCCGATTGCGCGACGACATAGCCAGCCCGTCGGCCTCGCGGACGGTGTCACAGCGGACTAATTCGAGCGGAAAACTCAGGTCACGCACTAGGCACTTGATCACGGCCACCTGCTGCAAATCTTTTTGACCGAAAAATGCTTTATCGGGCTGCACCATGTGGAATAACTTACTGACTACCAGACCAACACCGTTGAAATGGCCGGGACGGGAAGCACCTTCCATCACCGTCTCCAGCGACCCAAAATCGAACCGGAGCGTGGCCGGTTCGGGGTACATGTTGGCCACCGACGGGGAAAAAAGCACGTCCGTTCCAACCGTTTCGAGCTGCGCGGCGTCTTGTTCCAGGGTGCGGGGATACCGGGCCAGGTCGGCGGGGTTATTAAATTGGGTAGGGTTTACGAAAATGCTGCAAACCACCACGTCACAAACCTGTTTGGCCTGCTCGATCAGGTTGAGGTGCCCCGCATGAAGAGCGCCCATGGTGGGTACGAAACCAATGGTTTTTCCCGCCCGACGAACGCGGACGAGGTGATGTTTGAGGTCGTGAACGGTTGGGAAACGAAGCATGTGAAACGGGTGAAAAAGCGGAATCTGACGTCTAAAAAGCGGATTGGGACTATTGAGAAAATTGTGATTATTTCGGGGGAAATGTATTGAAATGTGACAATTTTTTAGTTAATTTTGCAAGTTTTTAAGGTAAAGACGCACACACTATCTCCCACTTGCCTTTATGAGCAAACTTCGCATTTTGTACGTAGCCAGCGAAATTACCCCCTTCCTCAAAACCTCTGACGTAGCCGATTTCGTGCGAAAATTGCCGCAGGATATGCAGGAACGGGGCATGGAGATCCGCATTTTGGTACCGCGTTTTGGGTTGATCAATGAACGCAAAAACCGCCTTCACGAAGTCGTTCGGCTGTCGGGCATTAACATTTCAGTGGGCGACGAAGAGAAGCCGCTGATTATTAAGGTAGCCTCTATTCCCACCGCCAAGTTGCAGGTCTATTTCATTGACAACGAAGACTATTTCCACCGGAAGTACGTTTTCCACGACAAAGAAGACAAGTTCTACGACGACAACGACGAGCGGTCTATCTTTTTCTGCAAAGGTGTACTGGAGACAGTGAAAAAATTGGGTTGGTCGCCCGATATCGTGCATTGCAACGACTGGATGACCGCCCTGATTCCGCTGTATCTGAAAACGACCTACAAGAACGACCCGATGTTTAAGGACACCAAATCGGTCTTTACAGTCTACAATAACTCGTTTGAACACCGGTTCGATCCCGCCACGCTGGTTGAAAAAGCCAAAATGATGGATATCGACGACACCATGCTTGCCCACCTCGAAACGGGTGATTTTAATGGATTTATTAAGCTCGGTTGTGCGTATGCCGACGCCGTTGTTAACGCCGGACAAACCGCAAACGATAGTCTGACTACCATTCTGAATGAAATTGCCGAACACAAACTCGACTCCCCCGACGCTGAAATCAACGTCACCGAACGTTATTTCAACATCTACACGGCACTGGCTAGCTAAAACAGCCATTGTGGTGAGTTTGCTGGCCGCCGTGGTGGCCTGTGAGGAACCCAAAGAGATAGGTCTAACGCCCACCACCCCGGTGGGCGTTCTCTATACCGACACCCTCACCATTACCCGCACTACCATACAGTTCGACTCAGTACGCAGCCAACAACAAAGTTCGTTGCTGGTAGGACGCTATACCGACCCGCAGTTTGGGCAGATAGAAGCAAAAGCCTTCATGCAACTGGGGCTGAATGGCCCATTTGCCGTTACCGACTCAGGAACGACAAACATAACGGCTGCGAATCGAATCATTCTGGATTCGACCAAAGTGCGCCTTCCGCTAAATAATCTGTGGTACGGAGACACAACAGTTAGTCAGGAGATTGTACTGTCTCGCCTCACCGATAGCCTGCGCACCACCAACTATGATATTAGTACGGCTGGACCGGCAGTAGGTCAGGTCATTATCCAGCGTACGGTGAAGCCAAGCCCGGTAATAGGCGATAGCCTGGCGTATCAAAAGTCATTCTTTATTGACAAAAGTATTGGTCAGGAATTATTAAGTCTGGCGAACACCGATGCGGTTCAACTGTCTTCAACGGTGGCACCCGTTGATCTATTGGGTTTCCGTAAACGAATTGCCCGTGACTTTGTGATAACCTCCAACAGTCCCGCTAATGCGGCTGTTCTGGGTCTTTATCCCGGCAACTCTTCAATCATTGTGTATTACCATGTGCAGGGCGAAAATAACTACGCGCGGGCCTACCAGTTTTTCTTTAATGGTCGCCGGTTCAACCAAATTACCAGCAAACGAAACGGTGTTCTGGCCTCGTTACGTCCGGGTCAAAGCCTGCCTACCACCACAACGGGACGTACCTATGTGCAGCCTGCTACAGGCATTACCACGAAATTGCAGTTTCCGACGTTTACAAACCTGATCAAATCGGGCCGGATCGCCATCAACCGCGCCGACCTGGTGATAACGCCGGTGCCTACCGAGGATTTAAAAATGCCTCTGCCCCCATTCATGCTTTTGTCGGAGGTGGATGCGCAAAACCACCTCGCACGTACCGACATCACATTGGGCGGAACGTATCTGTTTACGGTGCAGGCGGCAAATGCCGGGCCGTTGAATCGACTGGGTAGCAGTTATGTCTCTCCCCAAACAGCCTTCCTCGACACTCGCACCAACAGTTACACGTTCAATATGGGCGGTTATCTCCAATCGGTCGTGTCAGGGATTAGCCCCAATGCGGGTTTGGCCATATTGACGCCCAGTAATCTGCTGTTTCAGTCAACGCAGGCGGGCACTATCGATGCCACCCAGTCGGTGCTGACTGACCGAGTCTGGCGAATGGCCCTGGATGGCAAGGCCAGCGTGAAGCTGATTGTCTTCTACACCACTTCGAACTAACCAGTTAGATAGATCACCTATGTGCGGTATCGTGGCTTATGTGGGGCATCGGGAAGCCTACCCCCTGGTAATCAAAGGACTCAAACGCCTCGAATACCGGGGCTATGATAGCGCCGGAGTAGCCCTGCACGATGGCGAGTCGCTCAAGGTATATAAGAAAAAGGGCAAAGTATCGGCCCTGGAAGGGGAACTTGTCGACAAGCCCCTGCACGCTACTATCGGCATGGGCCACACCCGTTGGGCCACCCACGGCGAACCCAACGACGTGAATGCCCACCCGCACTACTCGTTTCACCGGAAGCTGGCCATCATCCACAACGGTATTATCGAAAACTACGCGGCCATAAAGGAAACGCTGTTGCGCAAGGGGCACACCTTTGCCAGTCAGACCGATACCGAGGTGCTGGGGCAGTTCATCGAAGACATCTGGGAAAACTTCGGCGGTCCGTCGCACGGAGGTACTTTAGAAGAGGCCGTTCGGCTGGCGCTTCAGGAAGTAGCCGGGGCCTATGCCATCGTGGTCATGAACGCCGCTGACCCTACGCAACTCGTAGCCGCCCGCAAAGGTAGCCCGCTGGTGATTGGCGTGGGCGAAGGCGAATATTTCTTTGCCTCCGATGCCTCGCCCATCATCGAGTACACCAAAGATATGATCTACCTCAACGATTATGAGGTGGTCAACGTGCAGGGCGGTAAACTGAGCATTGTCAACCTCGAAAACACCCAAACCACGCCCTACGTCCAGAAGGTAGAGATGGAACTGGCCGCCATCGAAAAAGGCGGCTTCGAGCATTTTATGCTCAAAGAAATCTTCGAGCAACCCCGTTCCATTGCCGACTCCATGCGCGGTCGCGTCAACGCCGACGAAGGCACCCTGCAACTCGGTGGCCTCCGCGACTACATGGACAAGTTGGCCAAGTCGAAGCGGATCATCATCATCGGCTGCGGCACGTCGTGGCACGCGGGTCTGGTGGCCGAATACATTTTTGAAGAACTCGCCCGCATCCCCGTCGAGGTCGAGTACGCGTCGGAATTTCGGTATCGCAATCCGATCATCAAAGAGGGCGATATTGTCATTGCCATCTCACAATCGGGCGAAACGGCGGATACGCTGGCGGCTATCGAACTGGCGAAATCGAAAGGAGCCACCATTTTTGGGGTTTGCAACGTGGTGGGTTCGTCTATTGCGCGGGCTACGCACGCGGGGGCTTATACCCACGCCGGGCCGGAAATTGGCGTAGCCAGTACCAAAGCGTTTACAGCGCAGGTAACAGTGCTGACCATGATGGCGCTGGCCACCGCCCAACGCAAAGGCGCGATTTCAGATACGCTGTTCCGACTACTCTTGGCCGAGCTGGAGACCATTCCGGCCAAAGTAGAGCGCGTACTACAGAGTGCCGAAAAGATCCGGGAGATCGCTTATATCTTCACCTACGCCCGTAACTTCATCTACCTAGGCCGTGGTCTGAACTTCCCCGTAGCGCTGGAAGGCGCCCTTAAGTTGAAAGAAATTAGCTACATTCATGCCGAAGGATACCCCGCCGCCGAGATGAAACACGGCCCTATCGCCCTTATCGACGAAGACATGCCCGTCGTGGTGGTGGCTACACAGGACGGTTCGTACGAGAAAGTGGTGTCGAATATTCAGGAGGTGAAAGCCCGCAAAGGTCGCGTCATTGCCGTAGTCACGGAAGGCGATACGCACCTGCCCACGATAGTTGATTTCACCATCGAAATCCCGAAAGTACACGATATGCTGATGCCGCTGATTTCGGTCATCCCCATGCAACTCCTGGCCTACGACATCGCCGTAATGCGTGGCCGCAACGTTGACCAACCCCGCAACCTGGCCAAGTCAGTAACGGTAGAGTAGTATTCACGGTATAGGTTCATGTTTTAAAAAGTCCTTTTCAGCATCCTGGAAGGGATTTTTCTGTTACAGTCGTGTTATACCCGTATGCATTTCTGGGGCAACGAACAGACCGATTTTTTCGAGACAATACTGTATCAGCATCTTGGCTTGACCGTTGATGTGCTCGATGCGCAGTTTTTGGGTGGGGGCGACATCAACACGGCGGCGCGGGTGTTTACGTCGGAGGGGGCGTTTTTTGTAAAATGGAACCAAGCCAATCTGAGTGGGACCGGGCGGCAGGCCGTTGATGAGCCGATGGCCAAGGGCGACGATCTGTTTGCGGTGGAAGCGCTGGGGTTGGCCCGCCTCCGCGACACGAATGCTATCCGGGTTCCCGACGAAATCGGCCACGGGCGGCAGGGCGACAAAGCCTATCTGATTCTGGAATACTTAGAACCCGACACCGAGGGGCTACGTGGCGCAACACCTGCTTACTGGACCCAACTGGGCCATCAACTGGCTGAACTTCACGCGCATACGCAGCCCCAATTTGGACTGGATTATGACAATTTTATTGGTTCGTTAGTGCAGCGTAATACGCTGACAGACAGTGGGTACGATTTCTTTTTTGAGCAACGGCTACTGCCACAGGCAGGACAGGCTCTCTATAATGGCTTACTGCAAAAACCAACCTACGATGCCCTTTTTCGACTGCGAAACCGCCTTACCGATTTGCTCCCCAACGACCGCCCTGCACTCCTCCACGGCGACTTGTGGACGGGGAATGTACTGATCACCGAAGAAGGCCAACCCGCATTGGTAGACCCGGCGATATATTATGGTTTCCGTGAGGCTGAATTAGCCTTCACGCATTTGTTTGGCGGATTCGATGCGCAGTTTCAGGTAGCCTATGAAGAACTGTTCCCGCTGGAGCCGGGCTTTGCCGAGCGTATTCCGATCTATAATCTATACCCGTTGCTGGTACACGTCAACCTGTTTGGGTCGGGCTATGTGTCGGGGGTGGAGCGGGTGCTCAACCGGTTCTGAGCCGGGAGGGTAGCGCAAAAAAGTAAGGGCAAAAAAAAGATTTACAGCTACTCGGCAGCCGTAAATCTTATTTGAGACGTTGTACAAGCACTCTTTCAGGCTTGTATCGCTAAACCAGTACGAACAACGACGACTAAGCGCGTTGTACGTTTACTGCATTGAGGCCACGCTTACCTTGTTCAACTTCGTAGGTAACTTTGTCGTTTTCACGCAGAGTCAAACCATTAAGGGCTGAGATGTGAACGAACACGTCTTCACCGCCACCGTCGGGAACAATAAAACCGAATCCTTTAGATTCGTTAAAAAACTTAACTGTACCTGTTTTCATACACTTATTTAGTAGAAGCCTCAAAGATAAACAATTTGATTGACAAGCAACTACTAATCAATAATTCCGTTACCGGATTCGTCCAGAAAGCCATTTAAGACCACTTTTTTTATAGAATTTCCTTCTTTTAGCAAAAAAGTGGCTACCTGACCCAGTCCCGGCGGGCGTCCGGGCAGCTTTCCTTCCCACAAAACGTGCATGGGTTGAGGGGGGAAACTACCCCGTTTGGCCGTCCGAACCTTCACCACCACGATACCATCTTGCCGAAGTTTGGCCACGTCGAGCTTGCGGAGGTCGGTGGGAGAGGACAGGGTGTCAGCATAGAGGCGGGCGGGAGTGAGGGTCAGGCCGGTAGCGTCGAATTCGGTAAGGCCGCCAAACGTTGAGAGGTCGCCGAGGTCGTCGATGGTGCTGCGGTAGGCAAACGCCCGCGCCGAATCAATGTTGACTTCGTACCGATTGATGCCCAGATCAATGGTGTAGGGCTTGCCGTTGCGCACCACCGTGGCATTGCGAATGAGCAGATCGAACAGGGCGTGGCCATTTTCGGGAATAGCCTGGTACTGGGCAGGGATTTCATTAATATACGTTTCGGTGGCAATGGCGTTGAGCGCCGTCAGAGTGGCCACGAAATTGAGCCGCCGGATGCTCATTTTTTCCACGTCACCTACTTGCCCACCCGACTCAATCAGGATGAGCGTAGTGCCCCATTTCTGGATATTATCACCGAAAGCGCGGGGTTCAAAATCGTCATCATAACGGGCCACCTGACCCGGAATAAACTGCTGCAACACCCGGTTCATGCCCACGATGAGCTGCATAGACCGTTGGCGGACTTCGTTGATGTTTCGGTCCTGATCGTAGGCCGTGGCCAGAAACGATACCACCG
Organism: Cytophagales bacterium; assembly: GCA_038230755.1. Taxonomy (GTDB): domain Bacteria; phylum Bacteroidota; class Bacteroidia; order Cytophagales; family Spirosomataceae; genus Fibrella. The sequence goes on from JBBRMP010000024.1 coordinate 7,419, forward strand.
CCTGCTTGCCGGTATTGCCCACGCTGTAGCGCGGATTTTGGTCATGCAAATTAAAACCAACCAGCGGTTTGAGCGTCTGCTGCAAGTTTTTCAGCAAAACAGACTCTGGCGATTGCAGCCGCAAGGCATCGCGGTTCATATCAATATCCACCGATGTACGCCGTTGAAAACGCTCGGCCCCATCGGGGTTGAGCATGGGCAGCATATGCAGGGTAGTTTTGGCCAAAATGGTCTGGCGCATATCATCGAATCCATCGCCGGAGGCTTGGAGGAACTTGAACAAATCAAACAGTGCCATCGTGGCCGTGGCTTCGTCGCCGTGCATCTGCGACCACAGCAATACCGGCACAGGCCCTGTTCCGGCCTTCACCAAATTCAGACTCCGCCCCTCTGACGATATACCTACCTGACTGACTGACAATGGGTTGCCTAACTTTTCCAACACGGGCAACAGGGTCTTATGCTTGAACCGGCGTTGGGTAAACGTGGTGTCTTTATAGGCGTCGTGCGCGTCGAACAGGCGGCGGGCCAAATCCTGGGCTTGAGTTTGGTAGGGTAACGTCATGCACAAAAGTAACCACGTCAGCCTGGTAGAGAGAGTCATAAGTGATAAGTTGTTAGTCTGGAAAGTCACAGTACTCCGCTCTACCGTAGCGGCGGACCGCGACTTTCCAGACTCAGTTTTATTTATTTCACCACCATCACTTTTTTGGTCTGCTTCACATCGCCTGCGTTCAGTTGCAGGAAATACAAACCGGCGGGGAGTTGACTCACGTCAAGTTGCTCGTTCAATTTCCGGCCAATCACGGGTACGGCAACCTGCCGCAGGGCCTGCCCCGTAGGCGATGTCAGCGTGAGCGTAGCCTCAGTAGCAGCCTGAGCCAATTCTGCCGATACGCGCATGATACCCGAAACAGGGTTTGGGTAAACCGTAAATGCCGTGGTAGGCACGGGTTCGGTGGCCAGGATTGGGGGCGGGTTGTTCTGAATATTCAGGTTATCGACCTGCCAGCCCCAGCCGTGCGCCAGTTGATCAGCGAAGAGGCGGAACCGAACCAGAATCACGTCATCGCCCCGAAAAAAGCCTTGATCCTGAATACCAATTGACCTGTTTTTTAGCAGAGCTGGCGTGCCCACTGCCAACGAATTTTGCTCACCCGTTTTCGGATCGGCGGCTGATTGGCTTGAATTCCAGGCATTTAGCCATATTGTGTTGTTGCCCGCATCATAGCCATTAAGTAGTGGTATCCAGCTTCGCCCATTGTCTTTGCTAGCTTCTACAATGACATAATCGAAGAATTCAGCATCGCCAAAAACAGCCCCGGTTGTACCCGGCTCAACCAGCACGATTTCGTCGAACTTGATTTTAGCACTATCCGGATTGGCTTTCACTTTAATCGGAGCCAGCAACGTATAGGTATAGTTGGCTTCGTTGAAGGCGTCGCTTCCGTTTTTGTAGGGATGGTCGGAGTTGATGCTTGGGCTACTAAACCCGGTGGGTGTAGTGATGTTGAATCCATTACCCACGAAGTCAGCCGCCGACGTGGCCGTATTGGCGAAATCATTCACGTATTGTGGGAGAATTTTGGCCTGCGGGCCTACAATCGTAATGTCGTAGAAGCCAGTGGTCGGGCTGATGGCCTGATTCTTAGCCGCCGACAAGTCACGGGCCACAATGCGGTAGCTGATTTTGTCCCCAGCTTTTAGCGAATTACGCGGTATGATCAACGCTTCACCCCAGAGGCTATCGGCTTGCGAAAGCAGGCGCATAGGTACGGCAGGGCGTGCCTGTCCGTTAATCTGATATTCAAAATAGACCGTATCGACACCCACTTTACGGCGGGCACCGATGGTACGTACCAGCCGCCGGTCATCGGTCACTTTGGCAATAATGGGAATGGTGTCGGCGGCGGCGGCAAACAACAGCGTCTGGTCGGGCGTATGCTTTATGGTTGGCGGCACCTTGTCTGCGCCGCTCGTAAATGCGTAATAGAACTGTACGTTGTTGATATTACGACCCGGATTAGTATAGGTTCGTCCAACGCCATCGTTAGTGCGGAGGTAGTAAGCCGTTTTTGCCTGGGCCGCTGCCGCTGGGATAATGGCACTGAACGACTGCACCCCATTGGCTGTGCCCGTAAGCGTCATGGCAGCATTCTGGTAGGCCGTATCAGAGCGGGTGGGCACTCCCTGACGGTAGCTCAGCACGGGCGGAGCCGTACCCAATGTGGTATCGCTGATGACACGGGCGGTAACCACTACGTCGCCAACGGTTTCGCGGTCTTCGACGGGTTCGGTCAGGAGCGAGGTTGTTTTCCACTCCATATCCTCAAAAAACGACAGTACAATGGGGCCGGGGTTCTGAATAGCCTCGGCGTTGGCAATGTTGGGCGTCATCAGCGAGTTGGCATCACCTTTAGGGTATGTCGTTTCGTCCAGATGGTATAACGTTGAGCCGCTGCTGTAGGTAGCCGGTGCAAATAGCTTTGCCCTGCCCCCCGTTCTCTGGGTTAAAATGGGTCCATTCAAATACAGGTTGCGGCCAATAAGCTGACTGTACAGAGCCGCAGCAGTCGAGAACGACGCCGGGTCAGCCAACTTGACACCCGTATTATTTTCGACAAACTGATCAAATACAGTCGTCTGCGAATTGTCGGCCTGTGTGGCTGTGGCGTCGGCCCGGATAAGGCCCGTGAAGCCCAGCCCGTGGCCCAGTTCGTGCAACACCACCGATACCAGGTCGGTAGAGCCTGCCGTGGGTTTGGCATCTAGCCCCAGATACCAGCTATTGTTGCTGTTGAAATTAGCCACAATATCAGGGTCTGCCGTGTTGTTCAGCTCCCGGCGGGCAATCTTTTCGGCCAGTGCCACGGGATAAAACGCATTGCCTTTTTGCGAACCATCGGGACTACCAAAGTACGTGGCCGGGCGGGCACTGCCCAGCGTAATGAAGCCGGGCGTAGTAGCCAGCGGCGTCCAGTTAGCCGTGATACGGATGGGTATGGGGCTGATAATCAACGTCGACCAGATGTCAACGGCCCGCTGGAACGCCGCTTTGGCGTCGGGTGGGTAGTCAACGTAGGTAACAATAAATTGGGCCGTGGTGGCGCGGCGGCCACTTCTGAAACTGGCCGGGGCGGCAATTGACGTAAATGCATCTTCCTTGAGGCCGTAGCAGATGATGGGGTCGGGGGTGATAGTGCGATTACGCAGGGCAAAATTTTCGTAGGGAGTCAGGTCACGGGCGGGAACCTTCTTTTTCTGAGCCAGCACAACGCTGGTCACCAGACACAGAAAGACCACCAGACAGCGCAGTACGTAGCGATTTATCATAGACGTAGTACAATCAAATTTCGGGTTGTTTTAATACCAAAGATATTGAATTCAGGCAGTAGCGCAAGCCCGTTGGCGGCGGCCCGTCGTCGAAAACGTGGCCCAAATGCGCGTCGCAGATGTTACAGAGTGCTTCAACGCGGTACATGCCGTAACTATGGTCTTTTTCCAGCCGTACCCGGTCTTCTACCAGCGGGGCCGTGAAACTGGGCCAGCCCGTTCCCGACTCAAATTTGGTGGTCGACTCGAACAGCTCCGTGCCGCAACATACGCAGGCATAAATACCGGGTTCCTTCGATTCGCAATATTCGCCCGTGTAGGGCCGTTCGGTGCCTTTTTGGCGGGCCACCCGAAACTGTTCCGGCGTCAGTAGCTGCCGCCATTCTTCGTCTGTTTTGATTACTTTTTTCATTGATTTTGTGGCCTTTGATTCAACGTCGGTGTCCTTGAACTACTTACGCCAATAATCGCCATAGAGTTGCTTTCTAAACCAGCAACCGCGCCAATTGTCTTTCGGGTTGGCAGGCGGGTGTGTTAAATTTGTCCGTACACTATGACCGCACGGCAACTTCTTCAGACTTATTGGGGCTATTCCAGCTTCCGCCCCTTGCAGGAAGACATCGTCAGCGCCATCCTCGACGGGCACGATACGCTGGTGCTGATGCCCACCGGCGGGGGTAAATCCGTCTGTTTTCAGGTGCCCGCGCTGGGTATGGAGGGCGTCTGCATTGTGGTCACGCCCCTTATCGCGCTCATGAAAGATCAGGTCTTTCAACTCCGGCGGCGGGGCATTGCGGCGGCGGCCATTTACTCCGGTATGCACTACCGCGAGATCGACACGGTGCTGGACAACTGCATCTACGGCAACGTCAAATTCCTCTACGTATCGCCCGAACGGCTGCGCACTGAAATCATGATCGAACGGGCTAAACAGATGAAAGTCTGCCTGTTAGCCGTTGACGAAGCCCACTGCATTTCGGCCTGGGGGCACGATTTCCGGCCACCGTATCTGCAAATCGTCGAGTTCCGCGAGAAGCTCACCGGCATGGTGCCGACCGTGGCTCTGACAGCGTCGGCCACCCCCGCCGTGCAGGCCGAGATTACGGAAAAGCTCGATTTCAGAACAAACTTCCTCACGTTCCGGCAGTCGTTTGCGCGGGCTAACCTGTCCTATTCAGCGCGGCTGGAAGAGGGCAAAGAAGCCCGTCTGCTTACCATTTTGACCAACGTACCTGGCAGTGCCATTGTCTACGTCCGTAGCCGCCGATTGACGCAGCAAACCGCCGAATGGCTGGTGCAACAGGGCATTTCGGCTGATTTTTACCACGCCGGACTGAGCACACCCGTGCGGTCGCAAAAGCAGGACGACTGGATGGCGGGCCGCACCCGCGTGGTGGTGGCCACCAACGCCTTCGGTATGGGTATCGACAAGCCCGACGTGCGCGTGGTGGTACACCTGGAACCGCCCGATACGCTCGAAGCCTATTACCAGGAAGCCGGTCGGGCCGGGCGCGACGGGGAGAAAGCCTATGCGGTTTTGTTATACACAACAGCTGATTGTCAACGAGTTATTCAACAAACGGAGCAGCAATACCCGCCCGTCGAACTGATCCGGCGGGTGTATCAGGCGCTGGCCAACTACACCGCTGTGCCCACGGGCGGCGGCGAACTGACGACCTATGATTTTGACCTGGCCAGTTTCACGCGCACGTACAACCTGCCCCCGCAGGATACGCACTACGCCCTGAAACAATTGCAATTGGTGGGCTACATCGACCTGAGCGAAGCCTATTTCCGGCCTTCGCGCGTGGTGCTGAACATGGACAACCGGTCGCTCTACGAGTTTCAGGTCATGAACCCGCGCTTCGACCCGTTCATCAAACTGCTCATGCGCATGTACGGCGGTGAATTGTTCACCGACTTCACGCCTGTTTCAGAAGGTAACCTGTCGCGGGCCTACTTAGTGTCTGAAAATGAGGTGATCGAGTTGCTAACCCAACTGGCGCAACGGGAGGTGTTGCTCTACGAAAAACAGACCGACAAACCCCAACTCACCTACCTCACCCCCCGCCATGACGCCCGTGCGTTGCCCTTCGACGTGCAGGGCCTGAACCAGCGCCGCCAGCACGCCCTCGATAAAGCCCAGGCATCCATCGATTACGCCCAGCATCAGACCCAATGCCGCACCCGGATGTTGCAGCACTATTTCGGCGAAGAAACCGACGCCGTCTGTGGCGTGTGCGACAACTGCATTGCCAATAAAAAACGGGCCGAAAACGGAACGGTGGTGCCCAAAGAAGTCCGCGAGGCCGTTCGGGAGTATATATCGTTGGCCCGCGATAAGGGCGTTACCCCCCGCCAACTGGCCACTTATTTCAGCAAAACCAATGACGATGACCTGGCCCAAACCGTGCGCCTGATGCTGGCCGAAGAAGAACTCCGCTATAATGCCGCCGGAAATATTATGCTGAATAAGTGAACGGGTGATTAATCGATTCCAACCATTGGGTCTACAGACCAGTCTTCACAGAAAGTCACGTCTATGAAAAACTATATGCTGCTGATAATCATAGCATTGACAGGATGCACGAAACAGGAGACATCGTTTACTATCTCCTGCAATGCCCGTAAAGACTACGCAAAAACGGTAACAGAAGCCCAGAGCAAGCTTGTTGTTAGCTGGCGTTTAGTATCAGATCAAGGCTTTACCACGAGTAACGGTATTCGTCCAGTTGCCAATGTGATAGTGTCTTTCTCTTCGGCCCAAAAGGTTGCGGCTACTATCAATGGGAAACAAACTAATGAGGTTAGCTATCAAGTGGTTATAGCACCATCACCATACAGTGGTGGCACTGCCTACACACAATTATCGCTGGTCAACGCTATTGTTGCTCCGAACACAACAGCTTACAGCCTGAGGAATGGTGTTATTTTTGTCTGTGATAATCAGTTGGTTATCGATTATGGATCCGCAGTTGACCTGCCCGTTCAGGAATATAGCCGAATAGAGTAATTGACTTAGGCATTAGGCTGGACTGGCTGCTGATCTATTTTCCAAACCGTAAACCATTTAACTCATGAAAAACGTACTTACATCTATTTCCCTGCTAACAGCAACGGGCCTTTTTGGTTGTAGTAATTCGGTAATCAAGGTTTTGCCAGCCTACTCAGACAGCCAGATCAGGCAGACTCAGGAGAAGGTGTTGAAACGTTATGGTATCAAGTCGGACATCACCGTTGCCAAGCGGGACGAAAAGAATAACATTACTGACCTGAAATATCAGCGATATAGCAAAGACGGCAAACAGGGAGGCTCATGCTCGTCAGACAAGTTCGGTATATTGATAATCACACCCAACGGTTGTAAAATTGCCGACGTTGGCCACGAAGGCGACCTAGCCAAACTGAAGTAGAGGCAATATTGGCGGGCAAACAACGAAGGGACAGTTGATTACGTTAGGTAAAACATGATACGAACCCGGCTCTGCTACGCTTCCTTTCTCATCGCCTGCTTGAACCTGGCGGCCTGCGGCTCGTCGGATCAGGCTGAGTACGTACCCAAACCAAAGGGCTACCCGCGTATTGATCTGCCTGCTGCCGAGTACGTACCCATTGCGCCAGTACACCCGTACCAGTTCGACGTCAATAAAATAGCCCGCGTCTTGCCCGACACCTTCAAACGGGCCGAGCCGCACTGGATTTTTGTGTATTATCCCACGCTGAAAGCCACCGTGCAGCTCACCTACAAGCCTGTACAAAACCTTGATAATCTGCGCGGTATGCTGGCCGATGCCTACAAGCTCACGGCCAAGCATAACGTAAAAGCCTACTCCATCAACCAGCAGCGGGTGCAACTGCGGAATGGCCTCTCGGCCAGTCTCATCACGCTCGTGGGCGAGGTGCCCACCCAATTTCAGTTCGTCACCACCGACACCACCCGACACTTCCTGCGTGGGGCACTCTATTTCGACACCGCCACTGCCAACGATTCGCTCGCGCCGGTCATCGACTACGTCAAAGCCGATATGATACGCATGTTGAATACACTCAAGTGGCGCTAAGGAGGAGGAAAGGGAGAAGGGACGAGGGGGAGGAAAGGGGTGCTGACGCGTACATTTCTTTGTGCGTAAGCATTCCTTTTCTCCCCTCGTCCCTTCTCCCTTTCCTCCTCCTTTCTTCTTGTTTTTCAGGCCTGTAACACGTACATTTGCACTCCCGTTTCGAGACGGGCGTTTTTTTGTAAGGTACAATCGTCTGTTAATCAACCAATACCGCTCACAATCCAGTGGATACGTTAAGCTACAAAACTGTTTCGGCCAATAGAGGGACCGCAAACAAGGAGTGGATCGTCGTTGACGCCAAGGATGCCGTTGTCGGTCGTCTGGCTAGCCAGATCGCGGCCCGCATTCGCGGCAAACACAAGCCCAACTTCACCCCCCACGTTGATTGCGGTGACAATGTCATCATCATCAACGCCGAAAAAATTCGCTTCACGGGTCGCAAGATGACCGACAAAGTGTACGTTCGCCATACGGGCTATCCCGGTGGTCAGCGTTTCGCTTCGCCACGTCTATGGCTCGAGAAACACCCGGAGCGCGTGCTTGAGCACGCCATACGGGGTATGTTGCCCAAGAATCGTCTGGGCCGCCACCTGTTCACCAATCTGTTCGTGTATACGGGGGATTCGCACCCCCACGCGGCGCAGCAACCCACAGCCATCAAATTCTAACCAATGGATCGTATCAACACCATCGGTCGCCGGAAAACCGCTGTTGCCCGCATCTACATGTCAGCAGGTAGTGGCGCCATCACGATTAACGGAAAAGAACTCAATACGTACTTCCCGACCGAAGTACTGCAAATCATCACCCGCCAGCCGTTTGCTACGGTGAAAGCCGATGCCACGTATGACGTTAAAGTCAACGTTCGTGGTGGTGGCGTAACGGGTCAGGCCGAAGCCACGCGTATGGCCATCTCACGCGCATTGGTCGAAGCCAACGCCGAATACCGCCCAGCCCTCAAAAAAGAAGGCTTCCTGACGCGGGATTCACGCATGGTAGAACGGAAGAAGCCAGGCCGTAAGAAAGCCCGTCGCAAGTTCCAGTTCTCGAAACGTTAATCGGTCATTGGTCATCAGCCATTGGTAGTTAGTTCTAATGATAAATGACCAATCCCCAATGACTACTTTTTTGTCCAGACTGCGCTTAGACGTTGCCGATGCGCGGTGCTGCATAAATTCAATCATTTTTCATTGTTAAGCTGAAAATGGCACAAGTAGAATATAAAGACCTCTTAGACGCCGGTGTCCACTTTGGCCACCTCACGCGCAAGTGGGATCCCCGGATGGCCCCGTATATCTTCATGGAGAAAAACGGCATCCACATTATTGATTTGAACAAAACCCTGGCCTCACTCGACGAAGCGTCTAATGCCATTAAAGGCATTGTGCGTTCGGGCCGGAAGGTGATGTTTGTGGCAACGAAGAAACAAGCCCAGGAAATTGTAACGGAAGAGGCGAAGCGGCTGAAAATGCCCTACGTAACCGACCGTTGGCTAGGTGGTATGATGACCAACTTCGCCACCATCCGCAAGTCGCTGAAGAAACTCCAGATGCTGGAAAAGATGCTCAAAGACGAAGTCCTCGTCAAGAACGTCGCTAAGCGGGAGCGCCTGACGCTGACGCGCGAAAAAGAAAAACTGGAGCGTGTATTGGGCGGTGTTGCCGACCTGACTCGTTTGCCTGCGGCGCTGTTCGTAGTCGACGTGAAGCGCGAAAACATCGCGGTATTGGAAGCCATCCGGTTGGGTATTCCCGTGTTTGCCATGTGCGACACGAACTCGAACCCAACCCTGGTTGATTTCGCTATTCCGGCCAACGATGACGCCTACAAGTCGATTTCACTGATTACGCTTGCCATTGGCAAGGCCATTGAAGAAGGCCTTATGGAGCGGAAGCAGGATAAAGATTCGCAGGCAGCGCAGGAAGAAGAAGATGCTAAGCGTCAGGAAAACCAACGCCGGGCCGCCGCCGAAGGTGCTGACGAAGCACCCGTTGCCGCAACCGCAACGACGCCGGTAGCTGAAACTGTTGAGATAGAACCACCTGCCGAAGTTGAAAGCCCCGCCGTAGATGCTACGCCCGTAGGCAACACCGATTAAGTTAGTTCTAACAGACGATTGACCGGATAGCCCGTAGCCCCAACACGGCTATGGGCTATTTTTATTTTTCAGTTTAAGGTAGTTTTCAGTTTTCAGTTTTCAGTTGGCTAACGCGGGTGTATGTTCGCGCCAGCCAACTGAAAACTGAAAACTGAAAACTGAAAACTTTTTCAAAAATGGCTATCACCGCAGCAGACGTAAACAAACTCCGGCAGGAAACAGGTGCCGGTATGATGGATTGTAAAAAAGCCCTTGTAGAAGCCGATGGCGACTTTGACCGGGCCAAAGAAGTGCTTCGCAAGCACGGCCAGAAAATTGCCGACAAACGGGCTGATAACGCTACTGCCGAAGGTGTGGTGCTGGCGCATGTTAGCCCCGACGGCAAAACGGGTAAAGTGGTGGCGCTGGCCTGCGAAACCGAGCCTGTATCAAAAGTGCCTGATTTCCAAAACCTTGCCATGGCCGTGCTGAGCAACGCCGTTGCCGACCACGTCACTACCAAGGAAGCCCTGTTAGCCGAAACACAGGCCGATGGCCGAAGCCTTCAGGACCACATCACGGACCTGATGGGTAAAATCGGTGAGAAAATCGACGTGGTTTCGTTCGAAACGATCAGCGCCGACAAGGTGGTATCGTACATTCACTCGAATGGCAAACTGGGCGTGCTGGTTGGCCTGGTGAACACGGGTAGCGCCGACGTGGCCGAAGTGGGTAAGGACGTGGCCATGCAAATCGCCGCCATGAAACCCATTGCCCTCGATAAAGACGGCGTTGACGCCACCATCGTTCAGCGCGAAATTGAAGTAGGCAAAGAGCAGGCCCGTACTGAAGGCAAACCCGAAGCGATGCTGGAGAAAATTGCCATGGGCAAGCTCAACAAGTTCTACAAAGACAATACCCTGCTGAACCAGGAGTTTGTGAAAGACAGCTCGATGACCATTGCTCAATTGCTCGACAAAACCAGCAAAGGCCTCACCGTGTCGTCATTCAAGCGTGTGTCTATTGGCTAAGTAATTATTCGCTTCGCTATTAGTTAGCGTGTAGCAAAATGACTTAGTAAAGTTGTAGGTAAATAACTACTGATCTTTGTCAGAAGGCTCGGCCACTATGGTCGGGCTTTTTGCGTTTATTGCCGTTACTTTCCCCCCCGTACCCTGTCATAGGTTGGCTTATCATGAAACATTTATCAGATGAGGAGTTGGTGCGCCTGTATGTGAAGACACAGCGCAATCCCTACTTCGAAGCGTTGTATACCCGGTATTGTGACAAAGTATACCGGAAATGCCTCTCGTTCACCAAAAATTCGGAACGTGCCGAAGATTTTACGCATGACATTTTCATTCGGGTGGTCACCAAACTGAGCGGCTTTCGGGAGCAGGCCAAATTCTCGACTTGGCTCTATTCGGTCACCTACAACTACTGTATGGACCAAATGCGTAGCCCCCGGCAAAAGGAAGTCTATTCAGATGAACCGTATGAAGGCGTAGGTCTGTATGACGATGACGATGCCGAAGTGGCCGAAATGGAAGCCCAACGGCTCAGCAAAGCCCTCGACCATTTGACGCCGGACGAGCGGGGCCTGCTGATGATGAAATACCAGGACGATACCAGTATCCGCGACATTGCCGACGCGCAGCAGATCACCGAAAGTGCCGTGAAAATGCGGCTAATGCGGGCTAAGGAAAAACTGCGCAAACGGTATTTGGAAGCCCTTATTTTCTGGCTTTTGGTCGGAATAAAAGCCCTCACCAGCTTTAAGTAAAGAGTCATTTACACATACATCGTTATGGAAAACCCGTTTAAACTAATTGAACCTGATGCGAATTGTCCACCCCACTTGCGGGAGCAAATCGTATCGGAAATTGACATGATCCGTAATGCGCTTACAGTGCTGGAATTGTATACTGGCGATCTGTTCGGTGCTCTTTCGGTCATATTGGCCAACGCCACTGAAACCCCGCCAACAAATTCGTAACGCGACAACCAACGATTTTAAAGCTCACCGCAACTCATGAATCCACAGCTACCGAATATCACCCAAATTCTGATTAACACCTTTCAGACGCTCATTGCGCAGTTTATTTCGTTCGTGCCCAAGCTGATTGGGGCTGTTGTCGTGCTGGGTATCGGTACGTTGGTCGCCAGGATTGTCTCAGCGCTTGTAGGGCGTGTACTCAAACAGGCGGGTTTCAACCGGCTGGGCGACAAGCTCAACGAGATCGACGTGATCCGGCAGTTGCAGACCGAAATCAAGCTCAGCGAGATCGTTGCCAAAGTGCTATACTACTTCATCCTGCTGGTTTTCATTACCGCTGCCACCGAAACACTCGGCGTGGCCGCCATCACGGGCATGGTTACGTCGCTGGTCAACTTCATCCCGAAATTGATTGCCGCCGCCATCATGTTGCAGGTGGGCGTACTCGTGGCCGATGTATTGAAAAAGGGCGTTATCAGCCTGTGTGCCTCATTCAACATTGCGTCGGGTCGGTTGCTGGGCACAGTAGTATTTGCCTTTTTTCTGCTCATCACCATCATTTCGGCCCTGGGGCAGGCGGGTATCAATACCGAGTTGCTGGAGTCGAGTTTTAACCTGCTCATTGGCGGCGTCATCTTCGCGTTTGCCGTGGGCTATGGCCTCGCCTCGCGCGACGTGATGGCCAATTTGCTGTCGTCATTTTACACAAAAAACAAATTCAAGGAGGGCCAACGTATACGGGTGGAGGGTATCAGTGGGCAGATTGTGAGTGTCGACAGTACCACCCTGACGTTGAAAACCGGCGACTCAATCACCACCATACCGATGCAACTGCTTCAAACGAAGACAGTTGAATTTTTGGATTGACAACCATACAAGCGTAAGCTTCTGTCCTAATTTAGTGCCCACTCACCACTCGTACCCATGAAAAAGAGCGTACTGATGGCCATTTCGGCCATGGGTGCCGTATCGGCCTATGCCCAGAACCCTGCCACGACGCAGGTAACAACCAACTTTAAGGACACGGTTTCGGTGAAACGAGATACCACCTACTGGCAGAAATCGATTACCGGAGGCATCAATTTCAATCAGGCAAGCTTCAGTAACTGGACCGGCGGTGGGGTTAATTCGGTAGCCGTGGGCGGGATTCTGGCAGGTCGGGCCTTGTACGAAAAAGGCAAAACTTCGTGGGACAATACCGCTGATTTGCAACTTGGCTTCATCACTCAGGGTGGACGCACCCGCAAAGCGGCGGATCAACTCATTCTTATATCGGTAGTAGGGCACAAAATTGCGCCACACTGGGATCTGTTTGGGTCAGGTACGTTCAACACGTTTTTTGCACCAGGCTACCGCTACGACAAGTTACCCGCCGGAGCCGATGATTTTAAGGTGTCGAATTTCTTTGCACCGGCCCAATTAACGCTGGCCTGGGGTGTGGCCTACAAGCCGAGCGATGAATTTTCACTGAGAATCAGTCCATTTGCGCCGCGTTTTACCTTCTTGGCCGATGATGCCGTTCGTTTCCGCACTGGAACCGACGGGACTATCATTCCCGACAAAACAGCCAAAGCTTATGGTGTAGAAGCGGGCAAATCGGCCCGGTCAGAGTGGTTGGCGTTGCAGTTGCAGGCCGCTCTGAATACTAAACTGGGCGAAAACGTGAGCCTGACCGCCCGTTACCAACTCTACGCTAGCTACGAAACGCTCGATGCCATTGATCACCGCGTCGATATTTTACTGACAGCGAAGTTGAACCGTTACTTAAGCACAACGTTCGGTCTAATAGCCTTGTATGACAAAGATTTTTATGACGGACTTCAGTTGCAACAATCGCTGGGTATTGGCCTGATTTATAACGCTAGTACGTTTCGGAAGAAATAAAATAATTTGCCCGTTTCCGGTAAAAACCACTATTTACCCCAGTTTTCTTACCCTCTTATAAAACCTGTATCCTCATGTTAAAAGAATTTCGCACGTTCATCGTACAGGGTAATGTCCTGGATCTGGCCGTTGGTTTGGTCATTGGTGCTGCTTTTGGGAAAATCGTCAACTCGCTGGTTGAGGATATTCTGAACCCGATCATTGGTCTCTTACTGGGTGGTGTTGATTTTAGTATGATGAAAGTTGTGTTGAAAGAAGCTGCTGGCACAGCGCCGGAAGTAGCTATTCGGTACGGCAATTTCATGAATGTCATTATTCAGTTTTTGATTGTTGCCTGGGTGATCTTTATGGTTGTAAAGGCCGCCAACCACATGAAAGTGTCGCAATCATTAGCCCCCAAAGAGTAACGTTTGCAAATCCAACCCATCAGAATAATCCCCGGCCCAATAGCCGGGGTTTTTGTTTTACCAGAAATGGCCGTAGCGGCTCGATGGCCCTTATTTTTGTGAACAAGGCGACGAGACCGGAGAGCCACTCCGTTGACGAGGTATGCGATTAATCATTTTGGGTGGCGGCGAATCGGGGGTGGGTGCGGCACTGTTGGGTCAGGCCAACGGGTACGACGTGTTTTTGTCAGACCGTAGTCCGCTGAAATCAGCTTACCGGGAAACGCTCACAGCGGCGGGCATCGCTTTTGAGGAAGGGCAGCACACCGAGGCGCTGATTTTGAACGCCACCGAAGTAGTGAAAAGCCCCGGCATTCCTGACAACGCTCCACTGGTAGTACAATTGCGGGCGCAGGGCATTGCCGTGATTTCGGAGCTGGAATTTGCGTCGCGCTATACCAAAGCTAAACTAATTGGCATCACGGGTAGCAACGGTAAAACCACCACCACGCTGCTCACGTATCACCTGCTGAAAACGGCAGGCTATAACGTGGGCCTGGCGGGCAACATCGGCGAAAGCTTTGCCAAACAGGTCATCAAGGATACGTTCGATTATTTCGTCCTGGAAATCAGCAGTTTTCAGCTCGACGGCATGTACAACCTGCGCCTGGATACCGCCGTTTTGCTCAACATTACGCCTGACCATCTGGACCGGTATGGCTATGATTTTCAGCACTATGTGGCCAGCAAATTTCGCATTTTGCAGAATCAGCGGCCCCAGGATACGTTCATCTATTTCCTCGAAAACAGCCCTACGATGGAGGAAATTGCTAAACATAGGCCCAATGTGCAGTCATTACCTATTTCGCTCGAAACGCGGGTTCCGCAGGGAGGTTATGCCATCGACGGCCAATTGACGACTCATTTTGGTGATCAGACGATTACCGATACGCTGGCCGAACTACCCCTCAAAGGCCCGCACAATGCGCTGAATATGCTGGCAGCCACATTGGCGGCGCAGTCGGTAGGGGTAGCTGCCGAACACATTGCGGCGGGGTTGCGAAGCTTTAAAAATGCCGCCCACCGTATGGAACCCGTAGCCACGATCAACGGCGTGCGGTTCATCAATGACTCGAAAGCCACCAACGTTGATTCTGTATTTTATGCGCTTTCCAGCATGGACGTACCCACGATCTGGATTGCCGGTGGGCAGGATAAAGGCAACGAGTACAGTCAGCTAGACGGCGTAGTAGCGCAGCATGTGAAGGCGCTGATTTGTTTGGGCAAAGACAACCAAAAATTAGTCGCGTATTTTAGTCCCCGAATTGCCACTGTACAACAAACCCAGAACGTGCGCGATGCCGTGCAAATGGCCCTCGCACTAGCCCAACCCGGCGGCATTGTCCTGCTCTCACCCGCCTGCGCCAGCTTCGACCTCTTCAAAAATTACGAAGACCGGGGGGAGCAATTCAAAAACGCAGTCGTAAGTCTGGAAAGTCGTAAGTCGTAAGTGGCTTCACGTCACAAACTCTTGCGTCAGCACTTACGACTTACGACTAAAAAACTTACGACTCCCTACCCCCATGACCCTCTCTATCCGCGAATTTGCCCGTGACAATTTGAAAGGCGACCGCCAAATCTGGTGGATCGTCCTGTTTTTGTCTATCCTGAGTGTGCTGGTGGTGTATAGCGCCACGGGCACCATTGCTTACCAGAAAATGGGTGGTAACACCGAGGCTTATCTGTTCAAACATGGTGCTTTGGTGGTGCTGGGTTTGGGCTGTATGTTTCTGGCCCACCGGATCAACTATATTCATTACGCTCGGCTCTCTAAATTTGGACTGTACTTATCCGTGCCACTGCTGGTGTGGGCCTATTTCAAAGGCACTAATCTTAACGACGCCTCGCGCTGGATCACGATTCCGATCATCAACCAGACATTCCAGCCGTCGGATTTAGCCAAGCTGGCCCTGATCTCGAACCTGGCGGCGATGTTGGCCAAACGGCAGCGCGTACCCTACGAGCCGCAGGTGCTGGTAAATATGATTGGCTGGATTGGCTGCATCTGCGCCCTCATCGTGATTTCCAACACCTCCACCGCGTTACTGTTGGGTCTGACCTGCTTTCTGCTTATGTACATTGGCCGGGTGCCACGCAACTACCTAGCGGGCATGGTGCTGTTCTGCATGGTGGTAGGTGGGTTTGCGCTGGTGTTGGGGCAGCGTTTCGAGACCGTTATCAGCCGAATAAATCATTTTCGAGACCCCGATACTATTCCCGACCAGGTTCGGGAGTCATACATCGCCCTGGCCAACGGGGGCATCACGGGGCAGGGGCCGGGCAACAGTCATCAACGCAATTTTCTGCCGCACCCCTATTCCGATTTCATTTTCGCCATCATCGTTGAAGAGTATGGACTGGTGGGGGGCGTCATTGTCCTGCTGGCTTACCTGTGGCTGCTCATGCGCGGGATGCGAGCGATTCAGAGTAGTACGAGGCCCTTCGGCGGGTTATTGTCGGCGGGCCTCACCTTCAGCATTGTCATTCAGGCCATGATCAATATGGCCGTCGCCGTTGGCCTGGTGCCCGTTACGGGTTTGCCGTTGCCACTGGTCAGTATGGGCGGTACGTCGCTGCTCTTCACCGGCGCGGCCATCGGCATTGTGCTCAGTGTCAGCCGCGACGAAGCAGACGAGAGCAAGCTCTGATTTACGATGTACGAATTACGGTGTACGATTTGTGGTCGTGCGTTAGCTAAATCGTACATCGTACATCGTAATTCGTACATCCTAGCATGAACATCATCATATCGGGCGGAGGAACGGGGGGACATATCTACCCAGCCATTGCCATTGCCAATGAATTGAAGCGCGTCGACCCAACGGTGAATATCCTGTTTGTGGGGGCCGAAGGGAAGATGGAAATGGAAAAGGTACCCCGCGCAGGCTACCGAATCGTGGGGTTGCCCGTGGTGGGTATCAAACGTGAGCTGACCCTCGACAACCTGGCTTTTCCGCTCAAGCTAGGCCGTAGCTTGCTGCGGGCGCGGCAGATCGTCCGCGATTTCCGGCCCGACGTGGCCGTGGGCGTGGGTGGTTATGCCAGCGGGCCAACCCTGCTGGCGGCGGCTCTAGCGGGCGTACCGATCCTGATTCAGGAACAAAACTCGTATGCCGGGCTGACCAACAAAGTGCTGTCGCGCTGGGCAAAGCGTGTTTGCGTGGCCTACCCCGGCATGGACGCGTTCTTTGCTGCCGAAAAAATCCGCATCACGGGCAATCCCGTTCGGAGCGACATTCAACTGGCTGACGCTCAACTAGACGCTGGACGGGCACAGTTTGGGCTAAATCCGGCGCAGCCCACGGTGCTGGTCATTGGCGGTAGTCAGGGTGCCCGCACCATCAACGAAAGCATCGAGGCGGGGCTGATGCGCTTTGCCAAAGCAGGTGTGCAGGTGGTCTGGCAAACGGGCACCGGCTTCCTCGACCGGGCGAGGAAGGTAGTACAGGAGGCGGGCATCAGTAACGTAAAGCCCTACGATTTCATTTACGAAATGGACCGCGCCTATGCCGTGGCCGATGTGGTGGTATCGCGGGCGGGGGCGTTGTCGGTCTCGGAACTGTGTCTGGTGGGCCGCCCGGCCATTTTGGTGCCGTTTCCGCAGGCCTCGGAAGATCATCAGACAAAAAACGCGATGGCCCTGGTCGAAAATGAGGCCGCATTGCTGGTTACTGACCAAAACGCCAGAACAGTATTAATTGACCAGATACTCGAATTAGTAGCGAATAAACAGCAAATGAAAACATTAAGTAGTCATATCAAGTCATACGGAAAGCCCAGGGCAGCAGCCGATATTGTTGACGAAATTTTTAAATTAATTTCGATTTAAATAAAGAAGTATAAACCCTTGGTTAGAATGTAAATCATCGACTTACATTTGCTAAATTCCTTTCACACCTCATTTTGGCAACCGTAACGCTCTCCTCTATACGTAACGTTTATTTTTTGGGCATTGGCGGCATTGGCATGAGTGCGCTGGCCCGTTGGTTTCTCATAAACGGCTATCAGGTAGCGGGTTACGACAAAACCGCCACGCCCCTCACCGACGCACTGATTGCCGAGGGTATGGCCATCCATTTTAAGGAAGACGTTGATCAAATTCCGGCTTCTTTCCGAGAAAACGTTGCCGAAACGCTGGTGGTTTACACGCCCGCCGTGCCGGTTCATCACGCCGAATACATTTATTTTTCTGAACACGGCTTTACCATCCAAAAACGGTCGCAGGTGCTGGGCTTGCTGGCGGGTCGGATGACCACCATTGGCGTGGCGGGTACGCATGGCAAAACCACCACCTCGTCGATGGTGGCGCATCTATTACGCAACGCGGGGGTGAATTGCGCGGCGTTTCTGGGCGGCATTACCCAGAATTACGGCACCAATTTTCTGCTCAACGAACCGGCAGATGACCTTTCGAAGGTGATCTGCGTGGTAGAAGCCGACGAGTTTGACCGGTCTTTTCTGACGCTTTTTCCGCAATACGCCATCGTTACGTCTACTGACGCTGACCACCTCGACATCTACGGTGACCACAACGCCGTGCTTGATTCATTTCGGGCCTTTGTGGGGCAAATTCACGAAGATGGCATGCTGTTTCAGCGGCAGGGCCTGGGGCTGAATAACGCTACGAAGGCCGAGGTGCGTGACTATTCCCTCAAATCGGGTGCTTATCACGCCGCCAATTTGCGCATCGAGGCGGCCCGGTTTGTGTTCGATTTAGTGCATCCGGGCGGTACCGTGACTGATATTCGGCTGTTGATGCCGGGATTTCATAACGTCGAAAACTCGGTGGCTGCTGCTGCTGTGGCCTTGCAGGTGGGTGTTTCGCCCGGAGCGTTGCGCGATGGATTAAACACGTACCGGGGTGTTCGTCGCCGGTTCGAGTATGCCCTGGATACGCCGGCGATGGTGCTTATTGACGATTATGCCCACCACCCCGCCGAGGTCGAAGCGTTTCTGACGTCGGTGAAGGCATTGTATCCGGACCGGGAGTTGACGGTGATTTTCCAACCGCATCTCTTCAGTCGCACCCGTGACTTCGCCGAAGGCTTTGCCAAAAGCCTGTCATTGGCCGACCATGTGGTGCTGTTGCCTATTTATCCGGCCCGCGAATTGCCCATTGCCGGGGTGACATCTGATCTGATTCTGCGTCAGGTAACTACCGTATCAAAACAAATAAGCACCAAAGAAGCTATCCCGTCCGTTTTGCGGAATGTGGAGGCTACACTGGTGGTAACGGTGGGGGCTGGAGACATTGATCAGTTGGTGCCGCTCCTTAAACAGGAATTTGACACCAGTAAATAAAATAATCAAACGGCCGGTTGAGCTTATTTACAGATGTTTCCTACTTTTAGTAATCCAAAAAAGTGGCTCTGGAGCGTGTTGGGTGCCGTGACCCTTTTTGGGATTGTGGCATTTACCGAAACCCGCATCCGGCAATCGCGTTGCGAAGCCATCATTGTCCGTTTCCATGAGGTAGATGGACAACGGTTTTTGACACGGAAAGATGTCACTGGTTTTCTGACAAATAATGGGGCAGATCCATTAGTCGGAAAACCATATGACGCCATTGACTTGGGGGCGCTGGAGCATCGGCTTGGGCAATATAGTTTGGTTAAACAGGCGCACCTGTCGCGCGATCTGGCGGGTAATCTGCTGGTTGATGTAACGCAACCGCAGCCACTGGCCCGGTTAGTGGATGGGGGCGGAAGTGCGGCAGTTAGGTGGTTGGGCGGGCAGTACATCAGCGACGAAGGGCGGGTTTTTCCCTTATCGATGAATTATTCTGCACGCGTGCCGCTAGTGTCGGGTGCCTGGTTTGGGCAACACCGTACACTGGCCGACAAAGCCGGACGTCCATTACTCGAATTATTACGTTACATTCGGCAAGATGACCTCTGGAAGGCACAGATTGCTGAAATTGAGGTCGATGCGGCTGGCCAGGTTACTCTTTGGCCGCAGGTAGGTAACTACCAAATAGAATTTGGCACAGCCGACGGGCTGGCCGCAAAGTTTAAAAAAGTGAAGCTATTCTACACCCAAATAGCTCCCCGCCGAGGCTGGGAACGCTACCATCGGGTGAATGTGCAGTATCGTAACCAGTTAGTGTGTGAGTGATGACCCATCACCTTATGGATGACAAGATTGTGGTAGGACTTGATATCGGTAGCACCAAGGTGTGTGCCGTGGCGGGTCGGATGTCGCGAGGCAGCAACAACCAGCTTACGCTGGAAGTACTGGGCGTAAGCCGGGCTACTTCAGAGGGCGTGACGAAAGGTAAGGTGATGAACATCACCCGAACGGTTGCCGCCATCAACCAAGCCATCGAAGAAGTGTCGAACCAGTCGAATGTAGACATTGGGCTGGTCAACGTCAGTTTCAGCAACCACAACATCAATTCACAGAAGCAGCCCGGCAGCATCACCCGTCTTTCGCCAGGCGACGAAGTAACGCCCGCTGATATTGACCACCTGTTGCGCGACATGTACCGCACACCCCAATCGGCAGGCAAAGAGATTGTGCATGTATTGCCAATGGACTTTACTGTCGACAGCGAATCGGGCGTGGAAGATCCCGTTGGCCGTAACGGCGTGAAATTGGGTGCTGATTTCCAGATCATTACCACGCAATCTGACGCAGCAGTTAATGTGCGACGCTGCATTGAGCGTACCGCTGGGCACCTGCAACGCGATCAGGTTTTGCTCTCGCCGCTGGCCTCGGCTATGGCCGTGCTGACGCCCGAAGAACGCGAAGCCGGTGTGGCCCTGGTCGACATTGGCGGCGGCACCACCGACCTGGCCATCTACCACCGCAACGTACTGCGCCATGTAGTCGTGTTTCCATGGGCGGGTAATAGCCTCACCAATGATATTCAGGAAGGGTGCAAAGTGTTGCCCCAACAGGCCGAGGTGTTGAAAACTAAGTTCGGCAACGCCAATCCCGGTATGTACCGCCTTAACGAAGTGGTATCTGTACCCGGCCTGCCCGGTCGGCAACCGAAAGACGTGCTACTCAAAAACGTGTCGATCATCATTGCCGAACGGCTGAAAGAAATCGCTGCACTGGTGCAGGCCGAGGTGATTCGGTCGGGCTACAAAGACAAGTTGTTGGGTGGTATTGTGCTCACGGGTGGTTCGGCCCTGATTGAAGGGATCGACGATATTTTTCAGGGTGTTACCGATATGGACGTCCGCGTGGGCTATCCTGAACAACTGGAACGTAACCTGCGGGCTGACCTGGTCAGCGACCCGGCTTTTGCCACGGCGGTTGGGCTGGTATGGGCTGGCTTCCGAAACGTAGACGACCGAATTTCGTTTATCAGCGATCCGGGACAGTCGTTTGGCACAACAGTTGCCCCCGTTCGTCAGCCCGATTCGCAGCGGCCCACCACCCGAACTAATAACACGGGTCAACCCGCTCAGCGGCCAAAAGAAGAGACCACGAATGGCGCTGGCAGCCTTTTGGGCTGGGTGAAAAAATTGTTTAACCCTACACTGGGTGACGTCGACGAGACGTACAAACCATAACCTCTGTGCCCATTTAAGTTGACTTACGCTTCTGCTTACCCACCGTTTTTGCCAACCACACGCCACTATGAATACTCGAACCCCGCTCCGAAATCAGGCTATGCTGGACCACGGTTTTACCTACGAAATACCCGATAATAACGCGCCCATAATCAAAGTGATCGGTGTGGGCGGCGGCGGTAGCAATGCGGTGCAACACATGGTGGCGATGGGTGTGAAAGACGTGGAGTTTGCCATTTGCAACACTGACCGGCAGGCACTGATGAGCAGCGACGTGAAAACCAAACTGAAACTCGGTACAGGTCTGGAAGGCGCTGGTATGGATGTGGAAGTAGGGCGTAAGGCAGCGCTGGAAAGCATCGACGAACTGCGTAACCTGCTGGGTGGCTCCATTAAAATGGTGTTCATCACTGCCGGTATGGGTGGTGGTACCGGCACGGGTGCGGCCCCGGTGGTGGCCGAAGTGGCCCGTGAGCTGGGTTTGCTGACGGTGGCGGTGGTAACGGCTCCTTATAAATACGAAGGCATCGATAAGCGGCGTCAGGCAGCGGAGGGTATCGAACAGTTGAAAAAAAGCTGCGATACCGTGCTGGTGGTCATGAACGACAAGCTAGCCGAACTATACGGAAAACTCAGCATTCGGAAAGCATTTGCCCATGCCGACAATGTGCTGGCAACGGCCGTAAAAAGTATTGCCGAAGTAATCACCACCCGTGGCGACGTGAACACCGACTTCATGGACGTGAAGAAGGTGTTGCAGAACGCCGGGCCGTCGGTGATGGGCGAGGCCGAAGCCGAAGGTGAGGACCGGGCCATGCTGGCTATTCAGGAAGCGTTGAATTCGCCATTGCTGAACGACAGCGATATTTTGGGGGCAAAGCGTATCCTGCTCACGATCACGTCGAGTTCGGAAAACGAAGCAACGCTGGAGGAACAGACCATTATCTCGAACTACATTGTCGAGAAGATCGGCGAAGAAGCCCGCTTGTTTAAGATCGGCGCCATTTTCGACGATTCGTTGGGGGCAAAAATGCGCGTGACAATCATTGCAGCCGGTTTCGAAACGGGTGGCTTGTTACCTGACGAGTCGTTGGTTGGCAGCCCCGTCGAAGTTGACGAAGAAACAGTGCCTGATAGTGTGGTTGATGGTCCAACCGATGAGGCGCCCAAACTAGAATTAGTTACCGACGATGGTGGAACGGGTACGCCCACCTTTACGCATGGCGGCGGCACACTATTTCCCCCTATGACAGGCGTTTCCGCCAACGGTTTGGCCGGAAATACGGGGTACACGGGCGTGAGCCTGAACCCTACCCGCCCCGACGATACGGAGGAAGTGAAGCAGTTGGTTGCCGATTTCCTGAACAACCGGTTTACGGAACGGGAACTGGAGGCTCCGGCATTCAGCCGCCACCGCGTGGTGCTGTATGATTTACCGCTGATACCCGACCATGAAGTGATCCGTATGCGGTTGTTTGACTAGCGTGACTTTTTCAGCTACAAAGTCCACAGCACTATCTCTCAACCAGCCCGAACGACCAGCCTTTGTTTCCCGGTATTTTGCGCACCCTGGCCAATGTGGCGAGGGTGACGTGTTTCTGGCATTATAGCCCAGCACTCACGCGTTTGTCCTCCATTGCAGCGAAACACGTAAAGCAAATCTTTAGCCCTTCGTATCTTTGCCGTCCGTTTGATTTGTTAGCTGGGCTAAGCAGTTAAGACCAAACGCCTAACCGACAGACGCAACCTTATGTCCTGGTTCATACGAAAAGATAAGGGTATTCAGACCCCAACCGAAATGAAACGGGAGGCTCCCGACGGGTTGTGGTATCAGTGCCCAAGCTGTAAGCAGGTGATGAACACCCGTGAACACAAACTCAACGCCTATACCTGCGTTCACTGCAATTACCACGAAAAAATAGGTTCTGATGCCTATTTCTCCATCCTGTTCGACGAGAATCAATTCACCGAACTCGACGAGAAAATGATGTCGGCTGACCCGCTAAACTTTACCGACACCAAAAAATACCCGGACCGCGTACGGGCTACTATTGGCAAAACCGGCCTGCAGGATGCCGTCCGTACGGCACACGGACCCATGGAAGGCGAAGAAATTACGATTGCCTGCATGGATTTCAACTTCATCGGCGGCTCGATGGGGTCGGTGGTGGGCGAAAAAATTGCCCGCGCCATTGACTACGCGATGGCCAACAAAATGCCGTTTCTGATGATCTCGCGGTCGGGTGGTGCGCGGATGATGGAGGCGGGTTTCTCGCTGATGCAAATGGCCAAAACGTCGGCCAAACTGGCGCGTCTGTCCGAAGCTGGCTTACCCTACATATCGCTGTTGACCGACCCAACCACCGGCGGCGTGACGGCGTCCTATGCCATGCTGGGCGATTTTAACATTGCCGAACCAGGTGCCTTAATCGGCTTTGCTGGGCCGCGTGTAATCCGCGAAACAATTGGCAAAGATCTGCCCAAGGGCTTCCAGAGTGCCGAATTTGTGCTGGAACACGGTTTCCTCGATTTTATCGTTGACCGAAAAGATTTGAAAGACAAAGTGACGTGTTTGCTTAAAATGATCAGATAGGATGCGTCTTATTCGCCACCCGGTCTTGTGCAATTACTACGTCACGTATCGCTGCAATGCGTCGTGCGGGTTTTGCGATATCTGGGAGCGGCCCTCGCCGTATGTGACGCTGGAGAACGTGCGCGAAAACCTGCGCGACCTGAAACGGTTGGGTGTACGGGTGATCGATTTCACGGGTGGCGAACCGCTATTGCACCGCCAACTGCCCGAACTGCTAGCCGAAGCCAAACGCCAGAAATTCATTACTACCCTCACCACCAACGGCTTGCTTTACCCCAAACAGGCCAATAACCTGCGCGGTCTGGTGGATATGCTCCACTTCTCACTCGACTCACCTGATGCTGCTGAACATGACCGGGAGCGAGGTGTGCGCTGTTTTGACAAGGTGATGGAATCTATTTCGGTGGCAAAAAATCTGGGCGAACGGCCCGATATTCTGTTCACCGTTTTTGAGCACAACATCGGGCAAATCGAGGTGATGTATGAGCAGATTTGCCGCCCGAATGGCCTCGTGTTGATTCTGAACCCTGTTTTTGGGTACAATGGCGTTGATACAGGCGGGGCTTCGACCGATGGTGCTTCGCCCGAAAACCCGCTGTCGGAAGGCGCACTGCAAACATTGACGCACTGGGGCAAACAGCCGGGCGTATACCTCAACGATGGCTTTGTGCAACTCCGCCGCGACGGGGGTAACCATATCAACAAGCCCGTTTGCCGGGCGGGAAGTACCACGGTGGTCATTTCGCCACAAAATGAGCTGGTGCTGCCTTGCTACCATTTGGGCCTGAAAAACTTCCCCATCAACGGCCAACTTCATGACCTCTACCAAAGCGATGAGGTACAAAAACTAGTGGCCCTGGAAGGTCGCCTGCCCGCCTGCGAGGGGTGTGTGATCAACTGCTACATGCAGCCATCCTTCGCCGTAGAAGTATCGAAATATTGGTGGAAAGCGTTGCCCAGTACTCTGAAATATAACTACATGAAGGGTACGTGGAAACAGCTTTTTTAGTCACTCCCGCACCACCTTCCGCGTCACCTGCCGCCCGCCGCTCTCGGCGCGGATAAAATAGAGACCGGCTGGTTGATTGCTTATGTCAAGCTGAAAATGCTGTTGGTCAATCGGTTGGCTCTTGTCGATGCGCTGATGAATGCGTCCCTGCGTGTCGAGTACGCTGAAAACAGCCGGTGCGCCGAGCCGGTTTTGCAACGATACCTGTACCAAACCGCTGCTGCTGGGGTTTGGCGAGACGGTTAGCTGAAGATCATCTGGCGCACTGTCATCGACAGCGGTGAGTACGCCAACGTAGGCCGGTTCATAGGGCGGCGGGGTAACGGGCGTGTCGCCTTTGTCAACGACCCAAAGGGTTATTTCTTGCTGTGATTGGCTTAACAACAACCCATTTCTCCACTCAAAAACGGTCAGATCTACCGTGTACCTGCTTTGTTCGGTTGGTATATCCCAAGTAAGCAGACCTGTTTTAGCGTTAATTCTATAGGTACCAACCTGCCGAACATCGTTGGGGAATTGGTAGCCTGTAACCGAAACCAGGTTGTTGCATTGACTGGCTAACTCTGTGTTAACGCTGGTGAGCGGGTAGGCGATGGCATAAGAAAGGCTGTCACCCTCTGGGTCAGTTGCTGCCATGGAAGCAGCAAACCGCTGATTAACGGCTATTTGTATACCTGTCGAAGGCAATACTAAACTCGGCGTGGCATTGGGTAGGCTCGACGAGAGCAGGAGGGAGGTTTTGGTAGAAAAAGGTGTGCCCTCTCCGCCAACACCTATATTACGGAGACCCGTACTTCGGTTGACCATTGTAGCCTGTAGCTGATAAACGCCCGGCCCGTTGTAAGTATGGATCGCAACGTATTCATGAACGCCCACCCCAGGATCTACCGGTAAGGTTAACTGGCGTGTGCGGTTAACAGCCTGTACTGGTCCGTCGCCAAAGCATAGATTCAATGCATTGGCATCACTTGCTGCGTCCCGGCCATAAACAATGTCGAAATACATTGTCACGGTTATCTGGTATGTATAAGCCTGACCAGTAACGGGTACAGCCCTAATGTAGCCACCGAGAATATGGGTGGCAAAAGCCGCTGGCGAACACACCAACCCTAGCAGGAAGCAGTATAGAGAACGCATGGAGAGTTTGGGAATAGACGCTGAATTTTTTGTACCTCTATAACTCATTGACCTTCAGTTTGCGTATACAAAAAGCGTGGATATTATCCACGCGGTCTGTTGCTTCGTGAATTTCGCAGTAGGTTTGGTCTATGATTGATTGGCTTCGGATTGTCCTCTTTCTCGAATTGCTTTTAAGTCTCACAGGCCTTGCCCAGGCCCAGCCTATGCCAGTGGTTTCGCCTGCCGAGCCGGGCATCAATCAGGGGCGATTTATTGGCGTAGTGGTGGGTACGGCGGCGTTTTATACCGTTACGCTGCTCTTGCTCAGGAAGCAGTGGTACAAGAAAAAGATGCCGTTTCACACCTTCAACGATAACCGCGAATGGCTGCAAATGGACAAGGTAGGCCACGTGGCCACCGCTTACTGCATGAGTCGCGGGGGGTATGAGCTGATGCGCTGGAGCGGTGTCGATGAGCGGGCGAGTATCCTGACCGGGGGGCTGCTGGCGTTGCTGTTTCAGACCACGCTGGAAGTCTACGACGGCCACGCTGAGGGATGGGGGTTTTCTAAAGGCGACATGGTAGCCAACGTGGCGGGAACGGCCCTGTTTATGGGGCAGCAGTTTGGCACAGGGCAGCAGGTGGTAAGCCTGAAATACGGTTTTCGAAAAACGATTTTTCCGCCTTACCGGCCCAATTTACTGGGCAAAACTACCGGTCAACAGATGCTCAAAGACTACAACGGGCAGCAATACTGGCTATCGGTCAACATAGCCTCGGCACTGCCCGTTGGTCCCGATTTTCCGCGTTGGCTCAACCTGGATATTGGCTACAGCGGCAGCGGCATGACGGGTGGACATGAAAACCCGCCGATGGTCGATGATGACGGTAAACCATTGGTTTTTAAGCGGTTTCGTCAGTTTTTTCTTTCGCCAGATGTTGATCTGTCGCGGATAAACCAGCCCGATCCGCTGCATCCGTTGCCGTGGCAGCGGTTTGTGGGTACGGTTCAATTCTTTAAAATCGCCGCCCCTTCCCTGGAATATAATAAGGTCAATGGCCTGCGTTTTCACCCGCTGCTACTGCCGAAGGAATAACTATTTAATACACCATGACCCTCACGCGCGCTACGTCCGAAAACCCTGATTTTCAACAGCTTGTCGATCAACTCGACACGTTTCTGGCTGAACTGAATGGGGCCGACCACGCATTCTACAATCAGTTCAACGGCATTGCCGCCTTGCAACACGTGGTGGTGGCTTATGTGGGAGGTGTGCCTGCGGGTTGCGGCGCGTTCAAACCATTTGATAGCGAAAGCGTGGAAATCAAACGGATGTATGTCGATCCGGCACAGCGCGGCAAGGGTATTGGTGGCGGCGTTTTGGCAGAGTTGGAAGTGTGGAGCCATGAGCTTGGTTATAGGGCCTGTGTGCTTGAGACGAGTGTTAAACTGCCCGCCGCCAACCACCTTTACGCCAAAAGTGGCTACGAACGTACACCTAATTACGGCCAGTATAGTGGCGTATCAGAAAGTGTTTGTTTCCGTAAAATGCTATTCATCAATTAGTTATACATTAATTCGCCATGCTCTATACCGCTCAACAAACTACCGATTTACTCACCCGTGCGCTGCGGTATCTGCTGGTGGAACAGGTCGGTCATGTGCTGACGCTGACGCTGAACCGGCCCGAAAAAAAGAACGCGCTGAATCCCACATCGCTCAACGAATTGGCCTTTGCGTTGACCTACGCCCATTTCTCGACTGATGTATGGGTCGTTGTACTGGCCGCTGCGGGCGATACGTTTTGCGCGGGCATGGATTTGAAAGCGTTGACAAGCGGCGATGCCGAAGCCGAAACAGTACCCCCGCCCAGTGGCCCCGTGCGGCTGGGCGAGCTAATGGCCGGGTTGCACAAACCATGTGTCGCGCGGGTGCAGGGGCCGGTCTATGCGGGCGGATTTTTGCTGGTGGGTGGGGCTACCTACGCCGTGGTGGCCGAGGGGGCTACGTTTGCCCTGCCCGAAGTGAAACGCGGTCTGTTTCCGTTTCAGGTGCTGGCCGTACTGCTCGACCTGATGCCTGCTCGACAAGCCCTTGACCTTTGCCTGCGGGGGCGCACCCTCTCGGCTACTGAGGCGTTGGCCGTGGGACTAGCTACGCAGGTGGTGCCTGCCGCCGAAATTGACCAAACGGTAGCCGCCCTATTGGCCGATTTAACCGCTGTTTCGCCCACGGCATTGCGGTTTGGGTTACGGGCCTTCCAAACCATGAAAACCCTGCCCAGTGATCAGCAGCAGGCTTTTTTGCACGATCAGTTTGGGCAAATTCAGCAAACGGATGATGCCCGCGAAGGCATGGCGGCGTTTCTGGAAAAACGTTCACCAACCTGGCAAAATCGGTAGGGGCAAGGCCACTATTTTGGCCGTTTTGCTGTTCTTGGAAAGCACACTAGTGGCGTTTAGCTGCGTGCTACGTGCTTTCTTCCATGCAAAATATCATTCACCTTCTTCCTGACTCGATTGCCAACCAGATTGCCGCCGGCGAGGTGGTACAACGGCCTGCGTCGGTGGTGAAGGAACTGCTGGAGAACGCGGTCGATGCGGGGGCGACGTCGGTGCAACTGGTGACGCGGGATGCAGGCCGGACCCTGATCCAAGTCATCGACGATGGCAAGGGCATGACCGAAACCGACGCCCGGATGAGCTTTGAACGCCACGCCACATCCAAAATCCGCACGTCGGACGACCTGTTCAAAATTCGCACCATGGGTTTCCGGGGCGAGGCGCTGGCCTCTATCGCGGCGGTGGCGCAGGTGGAGATGCGCACGCGCAAAGCCGACGACGAAGTAGGTACACTCATTCGGATTGAAGGGTCAGACATTAAGGCGCAGGAATCGGTGTCGTGTTTGCCGGGAACCAATATTCTGGTCAAAAATCTGTTTTTCAACGTGCCCGCCCGGCGCAATTTCCTGAAGTCAAATTCAGTCGAGATGCGCCACATCATCGACGAGTTTCAGCGGGTGGCACTGGCTAACCCGGAGGTAGCATTTTCGTTGTTTCATAATGATCAGGAGGTGTTCAACCTGCCGGGGGGCAAGCTCAGCCGTCGCATTGTAGACATGTTTGGCAAAACGTACCGTGAACAATTGGCCGCCTGCGACGAAGAAACGCCCTACGTATCGGTGCATGGGTTTATTGGCAAGCCAGAATCGGCCCGGAAAACACGAAACGAGCAGTTTTTCTTCGTTAACAACCGGTTTATCAAACACAATTACCTGCACCATGCCGTGGTGGGGGCCTATGAGGGCACCATTCCCGACAGCCACCACCCGTTCTACGTCCTCTTCATCGACATTGACCCGTCGCACATCGACATCAATATTCACCCGACCAAAACCGAGATCAAATTCGACGATGAACGGTCGGTGTATGCCATTGTGATGGCGGCGGTGCGGAAGGCCATGGGAATCTATAATTTATCCCCTTCGCTCGATTTTGAGTCGGATGTGAATTTTCTGGATGGCGGCAGGGGGGCGGCCCTCAAACAGGTTGAACCCGGCGGGCGGCATTCGGCTACTGGTAAAAATGGCAGTAGTCCGTCAGCTCCCCGGCCCATTACGCCTTCGTGGGCGCAACCAGCGCAGGTAAACCGCGTACCCGCCGAAAGCCCCGCTTCTACCCGTACTCAACAACCGGCTCCTCAAAATTGGCAGGCCATGTTCGACGGTGCCACCCGCCCCGCAACGGCTAAATCGCGCCCCGAAAAGCCCGTTGGCGACGAGGTAAATTGGCTCGACGACCGCCCCGTACCCGTCTCAGAAACACAGGCTGAACAAACGGCTCCGCCAGTTCTTTCAGCAGATGTTTCACTAAATAAAGCGCCGGATACGTCTACCGAGCAACCCTTGACAATGGGTAGCCGGGCGAATAAAATGGCCCATTCCGAGCCGGGTCAATCTATGCCGGGCGAGACCGAAACGGCCGTTATTCAGGTGCAGAACCGCTTTTTGGTCACCACTGTGAAATCGGGTCTGTTGCTCATCGACCAGCGGGGTGCTTATGAACGCATCCTTTACGACCAGTTTCATACGGCCCTCACCAAACATAATGGCTCGTCACAACAGGTACTTTTCCCGAAAACAGTCACGGTGTCGGCGGTCGATTATCAGTTGGCCCTTGATTTGCGCACAGAACTGGAGAGTGTTGGGTTTCAGTTCGACGAACTTGGTGCCAATACGTTTGTGATCCGGGGCATACCCGCGCAAATTGCTGCCGAATCGGGGCAACGGACGGGCGAGGAAGAGTTGTTTGCCAACCTGCTGGCGCAACTGCGCGAAGACACCGGCAAGCTGAAGCTAGACCGCACAGAGGCTCTGGCGCGGTCGTTGGCGCGGCGCTCAGCGAGCCGTTACGTTAAATTATTGAGCCAGTCTGAGCGGCGTGCGCTGGTCGATCAGTTGTTTGCATCGGCTAATCCGAGCTACACGCCGGGGGGCGAATCCATCACGTCGGTGGTATCGCTTGATAAACTGTCGGGACTATTTAAAGCCTGAGTTGTTACCCTTATTACAGCACCTCGTCAGGACAGGCGAGTTTATCCAATTCGGCTTTCTTTCAATTCATTTTTTGCGCCTGGTCTTTCTCACTCATGTTCAACCTCTCGCCTGTTGTCCGCCTGTTGTTGTTTGCCAACGTCCTCGTTTTTCTCGTCACCTCGTCGGCGGGCGAAGGGGTGGTTGACCGGTTTGGGTTGCATTCGGTACTGTCTGCCAAGTTTAAACCCATTCAGTTAGTAACGCATATGTTTATGCACGGCGGCTGGGGCCACATTTTCAGTAATATGATCGGCCTGATCGTGTTCGGGCCTATGTTGGAACGAGTCTGGGGTGGACCGCGCTTTTTTCTGTTTTACATGCTGACGGGCCTTGGCGCGGCCGCTTTGTACCTGGGTGTCAATTATTACGAAACGGCCGCGCTTGTCGACAGCTACCATTTGTATCAGGCTAACCCAACCAATGGTGAGTTTGTGGGGTTTGTGACGCAGTACGCCAACTCTTATCTGGATAGTATTGAGCCGTTTATCCAGAAATTTGATGCTGACCCAACCAATCCTGCGTATATTAATAACGCGCAGGCTTTGGTCAACAAGGTTGTCTCTGTGCAGGTCGATACACCCATGGTAGGGGCTTCAGGGGCAATTTTTGGGGTAATTATGGCGTTTGGCTTATTGTTCCCCAATACTGAACTGGTTCTGCTTTTTCCGCCGATTCCGATCAAGGCGAAGTATTTAGTGCTATTTTATGGTGCCTACGAAGTGTATTCGGGCATCTATCAGGCGCAGTCTGACAACGTCGCTCACTTTGCCCACATCGGCGGAATGTTATTTGCGTACATATTGGTAAAACTTTGGGGGTCTCAACGAAAAACATTTTATTAAATGTATGAGCGGGTTATTAGACGATTTCCGGTCTGAATTCAAAAAGCCCAACAACACGTTGGTGCAGTTGATTTTAGTGAACACAGTGGTGTTTCTGACCGTAGTACTGAT
The DNA here is from genome assembly GCA_038230755.1 of Cytophagales bacterium. Lineage (GTDB taxonomy): Bacteria > Bacteroidota > Bacteroidia > Cytophagales > Spirosomataceae > Fibrella. The sequence continues at coordinate 39,008 of JBBRMP010000024.1, forward strand.
TAAGGTCATTGCCCAGGTATCGAACCATATGTATGTTTCGCAATGGGTTATGGACCAGTTGCGGATGCCTTGGTCGCCAGGAGCGCTGGCTCGAAAGCCGTGGACCATTATTTCCTATGCCTTCACGCACATAGACCCGTTCCATATTCTGTTCAATATGCTGTTCCTGTACTATTTCGGGCGGCTTATTGAAGAGTATCTGGGAAGCCGTCGGTTGGTTGGGCTGTATTTGTTGGGGGCCATAGGTGGTGGTCTGTGCTATGCCATTTGCTATAATCTGATTCCTTATTTCTCGGTTCCGGTGGGTACTCAACCGCTGCTGGGTGCATCGGGCGCGGCCCTGGCGGTGGCCGTGGGTGCCGCTACGTTATTGCCCAACTACACCTTCCACATGCTATTTATCGGGCCGGTGAGGATCAAATACATCGTGCTGTTTTTTGTGGTGTTGTCATTTTTCAACAGTGTAGGTGACAACGCGGGCGGTAACATTGCCCATTTGGGCGGGGCGTTGGTGGGCTTTTGCTACATCAAACTTCTCCAAAACGGCAGCGACATTGGTCGGCCCATCTATTGGGTGATGGACGTTTGGAGCAACATGCTTCGGCCCAAGCCTCCCGTGAAAGTGTCGCAAAGGCAACGTAGCGCCCAAACAACCGCGAGCGCCTACGCTACCGCTGGTAACCCCAGTCCTGCCGTATCCATTCCTGACCAGGACGAGATCGACGCTATTCTTGATAAAATTGGCCGTTCAGGCTACGAAAGCCTCACCCGCGAAGAGAAACAAAAGCTGTTCCGGGCGAGCCAGAAGAGCTAAGGAACGAGTTTGAAATAAGTATCACTTTTAGCCGGGACTAATTCGGTAGTTTAGAGCAGGTAAGGTTGGATGATAGCAGATACGCTCATGTTGGGAAATGGCTTTATCAACTTTGACTGCTTTTTCATACACCCCCAAATTGAGTCGTACTGCAGCAATTCCCACTATAGCGTAACTCTCTGACTATTAGGAAAATACTAGTTTTCTTCTTGACGATGGCATACTTTTAATTGCACAAAAACATACGTTTAGTATCTAATTTTTATTGTATTTAGACTACACCGTTTGCGAAT
>JBBRMP010000025.1:0-40048 GCA_038230755.1 Cytophagales bacterium
AGGGTGACAGGCCAGTTGGTTCAGATTAATAGAGTTGACTCAATGTCGTTGTCACCCTGAGCGGAGTCGAAGGGGTGGGGCCGCCCAGGCCGAGGGCGAAGCTACACCGCGAAGCCACTATCGACTTCACATCCCATATTTCTCCATTCGTCTATACAATGCCTGCCGGGAAAGGCCGAGTTGGCGAGCCACGTCGGTGATGTTGCCACCGTGTTTTTGCATGGCTTGCTGAATCAGGCGGCGTTCTACGTCTTCGAGTTGCATGGTGTCGCCACCCGGCAGACCACCGCTGCCCTGCATGGACGCGGGTGAGGAGCCGAAGAAAAAATCGTCGGGTGTGAGTACAGAGCCACGAGCCAGAATCACGGCGCGTTCGATGGCGTGTTGCAGTTCGCGGATGTTGCCCGGCCAGTGGTATTGTTTCAGGTGCTTCACCAGTTCGGGGCTGATCTGGCCCACGGCGCGGTTGTACTGCTTGCGGTAGATGCGCAAAAAATGCTCGGCCAGCGGACCAATATCGTCAGGGCGTTGGCGCAGGGGCGGAATCTGAAGCTCGATGGTGTTGACGCGATAAAGCAAATCCTGCCGGAACGACCGGTCGGCCACGCGGACGTTGAGGTCGGCGTTGGTGGCGCAGACCAGCCGCACGTCGACGTTCCGGGGTTTGTTGCTGCCCACCCTCGTCACCTGCCGCTGTTGCAGCACCGTCAGCAGCCGCGCCTGTTGAGCCAGGCCCACGTTACCGATTTCGTCCAGAAAAATGGTGCCGCCGTTGGCTTCTTCAAACCGCCCGGCGCGGTCGTCGCGGGCATCGGTAAACGCGCCTTTGACGTGGCCAAAGAGTTCGCTCTCAAACAGGCTGTCGGGCAACGCACCCAGGTCGGCGGCCACAAACGGCCTGTCGCGGCGGTTGGAGAGGCGGTGAATTTCGCGGGCCAGTACGTCTTTGCCCGTGCCGTTTTCGCCCAGCAACAGGATGTTCGCACCCGTCGGGGCTACGCGTTCGATGGTGTCGAGAATCTGCCGCATGGCCGCGCTTTGGGCAATCACCGTGGGAGCAGATGGGCTTCTGTGGCCCGTAGAAGCCGTTTCTGATCCCGCCTGTTTCGCCTCGATAGCGGTTTTAATTACCTCCACGAGCTTGTCATTTTCCCAGGGTTTGAGCACAAAATCACTGGCTCCGGCTTTGATGGCCCGCACCGCCATTTCCACGTCGCCATAGGCCGTGAAGAGCACGACGCGGGTGGTGGGATCGGCATCCAGAATCCGGTCGAGCCAGTCGAAGCCTTCCTTGCCCGAACTCACGTCGCGCGTGAAATTCATGTCGAGCAGCACGGCATCGTAGCGGGTGTTTCCGAGCAAAAACGGGAGTTTGTCGGGATTCTTTTCAATATCGACCTGACTGATATGGCGTTTCAGCAGCAACTTGGCCGCCAGCAACACGTCGGCGTCATCGTCTACAATAAGAAGCTTGGCAGTCTGCATGGGGTAAAAATAGGCTGGAAAGTCGTAGAGAGGTGTACGGTGAGTCTGGAAAGTGGCTTCGCGCTAGTTGGCTTCGCGCATCGGGCCCTTCGACTGCGCTCAGGGTGACAACAACCTTGAATCAACTCAAGAGTCTGATTTAGTGGCCTGGTACGCCAGCCCGGTGTCACCCTGAGCGGAGTCGAAGGGCCCGATGCGCGAAGCCAACTAGCGCGAAGCCACTTACGACTTCAAGACTTACGACTTCTTCCCCTAATTTCGCCCCCATGCTTTCCAATCGCCTGTTTTATTCGCTGCTGTTTCTGGTCGTCGCCATCAATTTCACGGCCCTGTGTTTACCCATCATGGAGCCCGACAATGGGCTGTACGCCACCGTGGCCAAGCGCATGTACCTCACTGGCGATTACCTGAATCTGTACTCGTGCGGGCTTGATTTTCTGGATAAACCACGGCTGCCGTTCCTGCTCAACGTGCTGTTCATGAGGCTGTTCGGTTTTGGCTCACCCGCTGCGGCAACGGCGGCCTATAAGCTGCCCGCGCTGCTGTGTTTCAGCAGAAGCCTCTGGTATACCTACCACTTTGCCCGGCTCAATTACAGCCGGACGGTAGCGCAACTGGCCACGCTGATCTTCGGGACGGCCTACCACGTCATCCTCTCCAACACCGACGTCCGGGCCGAGCCGTTTCTGACGCTGTTCATCATCGGACCGGCGTTTCATTTCACGAAGGTGTGGCAACAGGGGGAACGGAATGAGCATGCATCCCTAAAGATGATTCCGCTTACGCATTGGTTGCATCTGGTGGCGGGTTCAGCGCTCACGGCCTGCGCCATGATGACCAAAGGGCCGGTGGTACCCGTCGCCACGGTCGGGGCCGGACTAGTCATAAACGCCTTACTGACAGGCCATTGGCGCGGCCTTTTTCACATCCGCTGGTTGCTGGCCATTGCCCTCACACTGCTGTTTATCACCCCCGAATTGTACGCCCTCTACCACCAATTCGACCTGCACCCGGAGAAGGTTGTTTATGGCAAAACGGGTACGTCGGGGGTGCGGTTTTTCTTCTGGGACAGTCAGGTGGGGCGGTTTCTGAACAACGGCCCTCTGCGCGGCAGTGGTGATCCGTTTTTTTTCACGCACACACTGCTGTGGGCCTTGTTGCCGTGGGCGTTTCTGACGTATGCCGCCGTGGGGAGGGCCATTATGGGGCTGGTTCGGCGGCAAAGGCCGTTGCCCGAATATGTCTCTTTGGGGGCGGGATTGACCTTATTTGTCCTGTTTTCGGCATCGGGATTTCAGTTGCCGCACTACCTCAACATCGTCTTCCCTTTCTATGCTGTACTAGCCGCGTATTACCTTAGCACATTGACAGAGAAGAGTTTATATAGATGGACTATTGCCCAAACGATTATGGCGGGGCTGATTTTGGCGTTTGTCACGGGCATCTTCCTGCTCTACCAACCCGAACGGCTCACGGCGGGCATCATTTGGATTTTAGCCCTGACGCTGGGCACGGTTGTGTTCTTTTGGCGCAGCGATAACGCGGATAAAATTAGCGCGTCACTGACTGTACTAATGGGTCGGATGGTGGGGCTGATGGTGCTCATTGGCGGACTGATCAACCTGTTTTTCTACCCGTCGGTGATGCGGTATCAGGCCGGGATGGTCGCCGCCGAATACACCAACGCCCGCCCTGACTGGCGGGGCACAACCTACCTCTACGGCTTCCAGACCTTCGGCGAAAGCTCGTGGACCTACGAATATTATACCCAACATCCGGTGCAGTACGTATACCAGGATTCCACCCTCCACCGACTGACCCAAACCGCACCGGTAAAGGTATTTACGACCGCCATTTATGCCGATTCGCTGGCGCAGCGGGGGTTTTCGGTGAAACGAATTGCCTCATTCCCCTACTACCGCGTCAGCCAGTTATCGGCCCAGTTTCTTAACCCCGCCACCCGCCCGCAAACGCTGAAAGCGTATGTGCTGGCGGAGGTTTTACCCCACCCCTAGCCCATGCGCCCTTTCCTTCTACTCTTCCTCCTCCTGACCGCCCAGATTGCCGCCGCATTTGCCCCGCCACTGTCGCCGCGCATTGCCAATTACGTGATCGACGTGCGGCTGAATACCGACACCAAACGCCTCGATGGGCGGCAGACGCTGACGTGGCGCAATACCTCGACGGATGTCCTTTCCGAACTGCAATTCCATCTGTACCTCAATGCGTTTCGGGACAAAAAATCGACGTTCATGCGCGAATCCGGGGGGCAGTTGCGGGGCGTGGAAATGGATGATGCCAAGTCCGACAACTTCGGGTGGACCAAATTAACTACATTGAAAGACCAAAGAACGGGCGATAATCTCTTGGCGTTCAGTCAATTTATTCACCCCGACGACGGCAACACGGACGACCGGACGGTGCTGCGGGTGCCGCTGAAACGCCCACTAAAACCGGGCGAGACCATTGTACTCGATATGGTGTTTCAGGCCAAGCTGCCCAAAATATTTGCCCGCACGGGCTTCAGCCGCGACTTCTTTCTGGTGGGGCAGTGGTTTCCGAAAATCGCGGTCTATGAACCCGCCGGGATGCGCGGAAGGGCAACGGGCGGCTGGAACTGCCACCAATTCCACGCCCATTCCGAATTCTACGCCGACTATGGTACCTACGACGTGTCGATGACGCTGCCGAAGCGGTTTGTGGTAGGTGCCACGGGCCAACTGGTTGTCGAAACCGCTAGCTCAAACGGCACCAAAATCCTGCGTTACCAGGCCAACGACGTCATTGATTTTGCCTGGACCGCCGCACCCAACACGCAGGTGATCAACGATTTCTGGCAGGGTAAAACCGGGGCAAAAGTAGCCATCCACCTGCTCATGCAACCCGAACACGCCGATCAGGCCACCCGCCACGCCAATGCCGTAAAAGCCGCCCTGACCTATTTCGATAAAAACGTGGGCACTTACCCTTATCCCGTCATCACGGTGGTCGATCCGCCGTTGCACGCGTCGGGGGCGGCAGGTATGGAATACCCCACGTTCATCACGGCGGGCACGAGTTGGGGATTGCCTAACGGGACACGTTTCCCCGAACTTGTAACGGTGCATGAGTTTGGCCATCAGTACTTCATGGGTATGCTGGCCAGCAATGAGTTTGAAGAAGCGTGGCTCGACGAAGGGTTTAACCAATATTACGAAGGCCGGATTATGGACCATTGGTACGGAGCCCGAAACAGCCAAATAGACCTGTGGGGGTTTAAAATGGGCGATCTGGAGGCATCACGCGACGGATATACGCACCTGGACAACCCAGGTATCGGGCCGTCGTATGGCAATGTATGGCAACTGCCCAACGGCTATTATGGTGAACTGACCTACTCGAAAACCGCCACCTGGCTCCGCACCCTGGAGGGCCTGATTGGGCGCACGGTGATGGACGACGTGATTCAGACGTACTTCCTCCGCTGGCGGTTTCGGCACCCCAACGCGCAGAGTTTCATCGACGTCGTCAACGAAATTGTACCCCAACGGCTGGGTCCAAACTGGGCCGGGGCCGCCTATGGCCCCAACCTGAACTGGTTTTTCGATCAGGTCCTTTTCGGCGACCGCGTCTGTGATTACAAGCTGGCCCGCCTCTCGAACTACGCCGACGGCACCGCCACCGTGCGCGTCGACCGCCTCGGCGACATGCAGTTGCCCATCGAGCTACTGGTCCGCACCGAAAATGGCCGCGAACAAACCCTGCTCTGGGACGGAAAAAGCAAGACGCACACGTTCACAATTTCGGGCAGAAGTTGCATCGTCTGGGCTAAAGCCGACCCGAAACAGAAACTGTATATGGACGTCGATTTGAACAACAACAGCCGCGCCGTTAGCCCCTCATCGGCCCCGGCGGGCAAGTATGCGGGCAAATTTCTGTTCTGGCTTCAAAACACCATGCAGTGGCTGGTGTGGCTGGTTTAGCGGACGGGGCCGCCCGTGCGGTGGCACTCCGCTTTGAAATAACAGGCAACTACTTTATTCGACAGCGGAACGGAACGCCGCCCGGCACCACTCCGCTAAACTCCCCCTATGCTCACCACCATCCTGCTTACCCTCCGTCAATACCGAATGCTGCTGTTGCTACACGGCATCACCTTATTGTTAGCACTGCCTGTTGCGCTGGGCCTTTTCGGGGCCATCAACAGCGAATCAGACCGGTCGCTGGCACCACTGAACCTGCTTAGCGGCTTTGATTACACCGTTTTCACCGATTTCATGAACCAACACAGCGGGGCCATCTGGCCGTTGGTACACACGGGCTGGTACGCTGCCCTGACCTACCTGCTGGTGTCGGTCTGGACCACAGGCGGAGTGCTGAACAGCTTCGCAACGGGTTTCAGGGCGGGGTCGTTCTGGCAGGCGGGGGCGTACTATTTCGGGCGAAATGTGCGGCTGTTCGGCGTCACGCTGCTGTTTGCCATTCCCTTATTGGTGGTGGCTATTTTGGTGGGTTCGCTGCTGGTGATCGCGGTCGAAGACACCCTCACCGAGCGGGGCATCGCGCTGATTTGTTTTGCCGTACTGGCCGTTTTCGGGCTGCTGCTGGCCCTGCTGTTCTGCGTGGCCAACTACGCCCGCGTCATGCTCTTCCGCACTGATGATGCCGTGGCATTTCGGGCATTTGGCGCAGCGAGCCGGTTCGTGCGGGCCAATTTGCGGGCTACGTTTGGACCCTATCTGCTCATCATGGCCATCGGCGGTGCGTTGTTTGGGCTGTATTTTTTGCTCGAAGCAGCCCTGCCCACCCGCAACTGGTTGCTGATTTTGCTGCTGACGATGGTACAACAGGCATTCATTTTTTGTCGAATAGCCCTGAAAGTATGGGCGTTGCGCGTGGCATTTGAGCAGGTAAAACGCTGAATTTGACCCGGAATCGCCTAAACTTGTACCATGCAAGCCAGTACCTCCTCTAAACCTTCTGCCGCCACCGTCGGCCTGTTCAGTTTACCCGTTATTGTGGCGGCCCTCGGCTACTTCGTCGATATCTACGACCTGCTGCTCTTCGGCATCGTGCGCGTACCCAGCCTCCAATCGCTCGGCCTCACGCCCGAACAGATTTCGACGGAAGGCACACATATTTTCAACTGGCAAATGGGCGGGCTGCTCCTCGGCGGCATCCTGTGGGGCGTCCTGGGCGATAAACGCGGTCGACTCTCGGTGCTGTTCGGCTCCATCATCACCTATTCGCTGGCCAACACCGCCTGCGGATTTATTCCGAAAGTGACCTTCATGGACCCCCTCACCTACTACGCCCTCATGCGGTTTGTGGCGGGCGTGGGGCTGGCCGGTGAACTCGGTGCGGGCATTACCCTCGTGAGTGAGGTGTTGCCTACCCGGTTGCGGGCCATCGGCACGTCGCTGGTGGCGGGCGTTGGCCTTTCTGGGGCCGTGGTGGCCTATTTCACCGTCAAACTCTTCGACTGGTCGTCGGCTTATTTCATTGGGGGTAGCCTGGGTTTCGGCCTGCTGCTGCTCCGCGTCGGCGTGGTCGAATCGGGAATGTTTGCGCAGGTGTCGGCGAATGACAGTGTGCGGAAGGGCAATTTCATGGCCTTTTTCACCAACAAAAACCGCTTTAGCCGCTACATGAAATGCATCGGTATCGGCATTCCAACCTGGTTTGTGATCGGTATCCTCGCCACGTTTTCCAACGAATTTGGCGCGGCGCTGGGCATCACCGAAGAAGTAAAACCGGGCCTCGCCATTATGTGGTGCTACATCGGCCTCTCCACCGGCGATCTGGCCAGTGGCTTTATCAGTCAGGCCCTCGCTTCGCGCAAAAAAGCCGTGACAGGACTTCTGGTTTTCACCCTGCTCGCCACCGTCGTCTACCTCTTTTTCGGCTTGAAAACAGCCCTCTCGCTCTACATTACGTGTTTAGCCCTTGGTTTCGGCATTGGCTACTGGGCCATGTTCGTCACCATCGGGGCCGAGCAGTTTGGCACCAACCTCCGCGCCACCGCCGCCACCACCGTGCCCAACATGGTCCGTGGACTCACCATTCCGATGACATTACTGTATCAGTATTTGAAGCCCGGCGCCTCGGTCATTGGTGCGGGGGCCATTGTGGGCCTAATCGCCTTTGTCCTCGGCTTCTACAGCATCCTCACCATCCCCGAAACCCACGGGAAGGAGTTGGATTACGTGGAAGAGTGAGTTACAGTTTTGGCTAGCGGGCAAGGGAACAGCTTCGCGCTATGCCCCCTTCGACTCCGCTCAGGGTGACAACGACGTTGAGTCAATTCAGTGAAACCATCTTATTAGCCTGTCACCCTGAGCGGAGTCGAAGGGGGCATAGCGCGAAGCTGCTCCCTCGCCTGCTAGCCAAAATCGTAATTCGTAAGTCAATGCCCCACCGCCCAAACCCCCTCTTTTCCCTGCCCGTCATTGTCTCCGCACTCGGCTTTTTCGTCGATGTGTATGACATGCTCATCTTCAGCATTGTACGAGTGCCGAGTTTGCAGTCGATGGGGTTGACGAAAGCGGAAGTGTCGAGTATTGGGGCCTTTATTTTGTACTGTCAACAGGCCGGTTTGCTCATCGGCGGCATCCTTTGGGGTGTCATCGGTGACCGGCGCGGGCGGATGTCGGTGCTGTTTGGCAGTATCGTCATGTACTCCTTGGCCAACCTCGCATGCGGGCTGGTTCCCTACGTCACGTTCATGCGCCCCACCGACTATTACGCCGCCATGCGCTTCGTGGCGGGCGTGGGCCTTTCGGGCGAGATTGGCGCGGCGATGGTGCTGGTTTCCGAGATTCTGCCCAAAGCCACTCGCGGCTATGGCACCTCGCTGGTGGCGGGCGTGGGCTACCTCGGCGCGGGCGTCGCTTACGCCACAAACTCCCTCTTCGACTGGCAAACGGCCTTTTTCGTGGGTGGTGGCATGGGGTTAGCCCTGCTCCTGCTCCGCGTCAGTATGTTTGAATCGGGTCTATTTACGGCCATGAAAGCCGAACACACGGGCGTTCAGCGCGGCAACTTCACGCAGTTTTTCCGCGACTGGCCGGGCACCCGCAAATACCTGCGCTGCGTGGCGTTGGGCTTGCCGACCTGGTTTGTGGTGGGTATCCTGGCCACGTTCGCCAATGAGTTTGGCGAGGCTATGCATTTTACCAAATCCGTTGAACCGGGCCGCTGCGTGATGATGCTCTACATTGGTCTGGCGGGCGGCGATATGCTGTCGGGACCATTGAGCCAATGGCTCCATTCGCGAAAGAGAGCTGTAGCTTACCTGCTCATGTCCAGCGCGTTACTCTGCATGATGTATCTATTTGGCGGTATCAAAACCGCCGAGATGCTCTACATCATCTGCTTGCTGTTGGGGTTCTGCACGGGCTACATTGCCATGTATTTGACCATGGTGGCCGAACAATACGGTACCAACCTCCGCGCCACGGCCACCACGTCCGTACCCAGTATCGTGCGCGGTATGCTCATCCCGATGACGCTCTGTTTTCAAGCCCTCAAACCGTCGTTGGGTACGTTAAGCGCCGCCGCCGTCATCGGCATCGTCGTCTTCACCCTCGCCTTCTGGAGCCTTTCCAAGATGGAAGAGACCTTCGCCAAAGAGCTTGATTTTGTGGAGGTTTGACCGGGAGGCGATCCGTGTTCCCGGCCCCATTTAACGCGATTTTACTCAACATCTGGCCGCTGCTAACGTTACTTAGAGTAACGCAGACACACACAACCTCAACTCTTTCTTGTTTTAATGGGAAAAACACCCAACCGTTTCCTGCAACAGCTTGGTAACCTGATCGTTCCGAAGGGCGAGGCCGCCGCGCCGACGATCATTTCTAACGAGCGGATATTGCAAGACGTCGTCGCCTGCTTCGATAAATCGCTGGCCCGCGAGAGCGTGGGTACCCGTCTTTTATTCGATTCGCATTTTCTGGTTATCCTCCACCCTACCGCCTACAACGAACGGCTGGCAGCTCTGCCCGTGATCGTGGATGAGGCCGTGCGGACGTTTTATACCCACCTGAAACAGCGTAAACGTCCGCAGGATACCATCGTGCCTGTGGCGTCGCATTGGTACTTTAAATTCGGGCCGGGCAAAGAGTATAATGGTAAGGTAATTGGCCCCGGCGATATGGAGGTTATCGGCTCACTGTCCGGGAACGCCGTGGGTGGTGATCGGGTTAAGTCGGCCCCCACTCGGCCCATGAACGTGAAGACGACGCGCAAGGTGAAAAACACCAACGTGTATGACACCCTCGACACCAACATGCTGGCTTTCAGCCACATCGATTTCCGCGAGTCAGGGGCGTTTTCGGTAAAAATCGATTTCGATCAGTTTGTCGAACCCGTTGCGCCATCCACGCCTGCCCCCGCCGAAACGGCTTCAGTAACGGCTGCTCAGCCCGTTCCAGCAGCCCCGCAGCCGTCGACGGTCCCCGTTCTACCCGTGGTTAAAGCCGTTCCGGCAAATCTGGCTGCCCCGCTGGCACTGGCCAAAATTGACTGCTACATGGCCGATACAAACGTGGAAGAAACGTACTGGATGCAGGACCGCGAAGTGGTATTGGCCCGCCGCGAACCCGACAACGAAGCATTTCCGAATTATATCCGGCTCGATTCGCCCTACGTCTCGAACCCCCACGCCCGGATTCGGTATAACGACACCACGCAGGCGTTTGAACTGGCCTCGTTCAGCCGCAACGAAACGCGCATCAACGAACAAATCGTGGGCCGTAGCGACCCCGCCAGCCCGCTTTGGTCGCCCCTGCCCCGCAAAGCCCAGATACTGCTGAACGGGGTGGTGACGTTGACGTTTGAAGGCACTATTTAAGGCTCTACAAACAGCCCTCCACGTTAAACCTTCCCGCCCTTATGCTATCTATCATACTACTACTTTTCGTTGGCTTCGTGGTAATCCAGCATTTTCGGAACCTGCCTCAGTAAGCTATAACAGTACATTATGACGCAAGTACAATTGGCCGGGCGCACCGACGTAGGGCGGCAACGGCGCGATAATCAGGATGCATTTATCTGCCAAACTATCTGGTCAACACCAGATGGCACCCCACCAGCACATCAATCCGATGCCCTCACGGGCAACCCTTCGGCACTGCTTGTGGTGATCGACGGCGTGGGCGGTTATGCCGGTGGTGAACGGGCGGCGACCATCGCCCGCGAGGCCATTTTGCGCTACATGGAAACCCCCACCGGCGACACGCTGACCATGCTCCGCGAGGCCGTGATTTATGCCAACAACCAGATCGACCAGGAACGTCGGCAGGAGCCGCGCCTGTCGATGATGTGTTGCGTATTGACCGCCGCCGTGACTGATAATCAGGCCAATAAGGTTTATTTTGTGCACGTCGGCGATACCCGGCTATACCGCTTCCGGGCGCAATCAACCCAGGAGCAAGTGGAGTTGGAAGGGCAAAACGTGGTGCTCGAAAAGCTCACCAGCGACCATTCAGTGGTGGGGGTTCGGGAAGACGCCAACCAACTGACCGAAGCCGAAGCCATGCACCACCCTCGCCGCAACGAGGTGCTTCGTACGGTAGGTTCGGCCCCGCACCGGATCGACGATGTGGATTTTCTGGAGTCGGGCGAAGCCGATTTCAGGGTGGGCGACGGACTATTGCTGTGCAGCGATGGCCTCACCGACATGATTCCCCGCGCCACTATTGAAACGGTGCTGAACAGCGCGATGACTGATCACGAAAACCTGGACAAGCCCGTGGCTGAATTGATCCGGCTGGCCAATGAAGCAGGCGGTCAGGATAACATTACGGTGGTGCTGGCGTTGAATCCGCTACAGCCCAACGAAATTGCACCAGCTAGTAGGAACGTGCCTAACCCAATTACGGCTAGTCCGAAGGTAGCGCCAACGAACGGACAGTCAACCCCGGCACCTTCGTCGGCCACCCGTGCATCGACAACCAAACCTGAACCGACGCGTTCGGGCAATTGGTGGCTGATTGGCACGTTGCTGGTCGTAATGGCACTGGTTACTTACTTTTTTCTCATTCGATGATCCACCCCTACTCAACGTCAATCTATTCCGATGGCTACCGTTAGTTTCAACACGCATTTTCCGGGCTATACCGTACTGGGTGAGCTTGGTCGGGGCAACGCGCGGGTGCTGAAAGCCCGGCACGATGTCAGCGGTGAACTGGTGGCCATCAAACACTTCGCGCTCAACACCGACGAGGGTACGCTGCAACGGTTCCAGCAGGAATCGGAGATCATGACGCGCCTCATTCACCCCAACATTGTGCGGGTACGCGAGGTACGGCTCGACGCCGCCCTGCCCTACATCGTAATGGAACTGGTGGAAGGTGGCAGCGTGCGGCAACTGTTAGACGAAAACAAAACGCTGCCCGTGGCCACCGCCGTCCGGCTGGGGTTACAAGTGATCGAGGCATTCAAAGTCATTCATAATCAGGGGGTTGTGCATCGGGACATTAAACCGGAGAACATTCTTTATCGGCAGTTACCCAGCGGTGAACTGCATTTTCTGTTGACCGATTTCGGCATTGCCCGCCTCCGCGAACAGCCCGCCACCGTGACGGGGCAGTCGTTGATGACCTACGAATACGCGTCGCCGGAGCAGTTCGAAGACCCTAAAAACGTGAGTGCTGCCACCGATTATTATTCACTCGGCGTGGTGCTGTTTGAATGCCTCAATGGCCACGTTCCCTTTGCCATGACCGAGGGGGTGGGCATCGTTACGTTCATGAACATGGTGCTGACCCAGGCCCCGGTGCTGAACACCACCCTCGAACGGCCTATACCCAACAGCCTGGCCGCGTTGCTTCAGGGTTTGCTGAAAAAGCGGGCTGCCGAACGGATTCACCAGCCCGACGCCGTGAAGGTGGCCCTGAAACAGGCCGAGGTCGAGCAGCTTCTGGCCGAACAAAACCACCTGGATCATGCCGAATCGGCGGCGGACATCACAGCCGAACCGCGCCCTAAATCGTTGGTTGTTGTGCCCGCGCCGAGCCAGCCTGCCAGCCTACAACGCCGCCAGACAAACCCAGCACCATTGCTGAATACCAGAAAAGAAACAGATGATTTACAGACAGTTGACCAGGAAAACGGCGGTATAAACCGGTGGTTAATTCTGATCATGACATTGGTGATGGTAGGGCTGGTGGGCGGTTATATTACGTATGACCAACTGAAAAAGCCTACTCCCGGCAAGCGCGTAGCCACGCCCACGGCCAACAGCACCGGAGGCGGAATAGCCAGTATTTTTTCGGACGACGATGCTGTAGAAGACACCACCGCCGTTGATTCTGTTGCGGTGAAGAAGTCCGTCCGGCACGATTCGACCGCCGCCGAAAAACGGGCAGCAGCGGAGATACTGGCTACGGCACGGCGACAGGAAAACGTGCGGCTGGCCAAGTTGCTGTCGGTGCAGATTGTCGACTACAAAAAGGGCTTCCTGGGGGGCATCAGCAACCTGCGCGTACAGATTGATAACCCAACCCGGCTCACGTTTACGTCAATACAGGTGCGAGTATCATACATCAAAGAAAGCGGCGAAGTTTTTGCCACAGAGAAAGTATTTTTCAGCGATGTCGGTCCCAACGATAACCGTATCAAAAAAGCACCCGAAAGCCGTCGGGGAACCAGCGTAAGGGCGAAGATTGTCGCCTACGATTCGCCCGATATTCCTGACCTACATCCACCTTCATCAACAACCGATGCCAACCGTCAGTTTTAACGTTAACTTTCCTGATTATGAGATCATTAGCGAGCTTGGGCGCGGTAATGCGCGGGTGCTGAAAGCCCGCCATCGGCCCACCGGCGACCTCGTGGCCATCAAACAGTTTGCCGGCAATACCGACCCCGATACGCTCCGCCGGTTTACCCGTGAATCGGAGATTATGACGGGCATCGAACACCCCAACGTGGTGAAGGTGCGCGAGATGCAACTCGATGCTGCCATGCCGTATATGGTCATGGATTTTGTGGAGGGCGGCGATGTGCGGTCGTTGCTGAAAACCGACGGGCACCTGCCCATGTCGATGGTTATTCGGCTGGGATTACAGATGGCCGAAGCGTTTAAAGCTATTCACGAAAAGAGGATTGTTCACCGCGACATCAAGCCCGAAAATATTCTGTATCGGCGGCTCATCAGCGGCGAGCTGCACTTTCTGCTCACTGATTTCGGCATTGCCAAACTAACCGCCAACGACAGCACCCGAACCCGCACCGGGCAGTCGCTGATGACCTACGAATATGCCGCCCCGGAGCAGTTCGACGACCCGCGACAGGTGAACGTGGCCTCGGATTTCTACGCCCTGGGCGTGGTGCTGTATGAGAGCCTGACGGGGCAGGTGCCGTTTGTGCTGCACGACGCCGGGCTGGCCACGTTCATGAATCAGGTGCTGACAGCCCAGCCGAGTCAACTACAATTGGCTGATAATCAGTTTTTACCGCCCAGCTTTTCGGAAGTAATTCGGCAGATGTTGTTGAAAGATCCGGGGCAGCGGCTGCAAAGTCCTCACGTCCTGGAACTGCTGCTCGAACAGGCTAAAGTGGAGTTGCTCAAGGCTATGTCGGGCAAAAGAACACCCCCTTTCATCAGGACCGTCATGATGCCAACATCAGATAACTGGTCGGTGGCACCAGCGGTTACGCCGCCCAATCCCGTGTTTGCCAGGCCGGTTGCTGAGGCGACTCCTTATGATGACCAGCCAGCCCCGGACCGGAGCATGTGGTGGTTTTTTGGGGGTGTGAGTGTAGTAGCAGCGCTCGTTTTGCTGTTCGTGCTGATGAATCAAAAACGCCCGGCTGAGCGCATATATCCCCCCGTAGATTCAACCGCCATTGTCACACCCATTGATTCAGGTGGCTTATACAAACCGTCGCCAACGCAGGCTGAATCAGTTATTTCTGAACCGGAAACCGCATCGTCCACCACCGAAACCACGACAGACGAGCCGGTCCAAAAACAGCCTGAACCTGTTCCCGCCCCCGAACCGGATACGGCCCAGACCATGCCACGCGATACGACGTTTTAAACGGTTGGCCTGAACGCCGTCTTTTGGTATATGGCCGACATGGGCATTGCCAACATGCCCAACTGAACGGTAGTGTCGAGGGTGCGGTAGTCGTGATTAAGCCACTCATCAGCAACATCGGTGCGGGAATAGACCGACGCGAAAGGCTGAACCTGATCAACAAACAAGATATGTTGCAGCGAGGGAATGAGTTTGTAGTAGTTCATCTTTTCACCCTGATCAAATTTTCGGGTACTTTTCGACAAGACCTCCACAATAATCAACGGGTTTTTTACCTGCGCCGATGGATTGCCCTTTGGCGTTGTGCCATATTCAGATGGCCCGCGAATAACCATCACGTCGGCATTCAAATCACTATCCACGCCATCAATAGCTATTTTGACGTTGCTGCCCATGACCCGGTAGTCGGCCTGGTCCATATATAAATTATTGAACAGCCAGATTATGGTCGCTACAAGGGTTTCATGGCTATCGGTGGCCTGACTCACAATAATTTCGCCGTTTAAGTATTGAATAGTGTACTGAGTGTCGTCGGCCAGATCGCCATACTCCTCCCACGTGGCGGGTAAACGCAGCAGTTGGTCCTCCTCCAGCAAATGGGGCAACTTCACTATGACGGCTTCCATTGTGTATGACTTCTATCGATTTGAGACAGACAAGATACTCTTTTTGACCTAAAAAGCCCGCATGAAAAACACCCTTTTCCACCACGAACGCGTTTATTTATTGGGAGCTACAGCCCTGCTGTTAGTGTTCTTCGTGCAGTTATTTCTCAACCTCGAACCCGTCCTCGACCGGGCCGATGAAGGGTATGCCAACGGCTCGGTTATCAATCTACGGGCGGGCATGAAGGCGGCCACGCTGCGGAATCTGCTGGCCAAAGGCACCTACTACACCGACCCCCGCGACATTGATCTGGTCGTCGATTCGTTGCCCGCGCGGCTCAACCGGGCCCAAAAAGAGGGCACCGCTACCCTCGACAATGTGGGAGCTATCAACAAACGCGGTCTGGGCATTACCGTCCCCACCAACTGGCAACCCGGCATTGGCGGTACCGATTTCAGCAGTCGGCTACGGCTGTCCCGTTTCCAGATGGGCTTCGATTCATTGCTGTATATCAGCGAGTTACGCCGACCAAAACCCTATCCGGCCACGGTTGGCGCGGGTGGGCTGACCATTTCGGGCACGGTGCAGGATGCTGCCGACACCCCACACCCGCTGCCCGACGTGCTGGTGCAACTCCGGCAACACAAACCCGTTCCACCCGACACTGACCCGTCCGTGGCAGCCCCTGACCGTGACCGACTCACCTACGCCCGGACCGATGCCACCGGCCACTTTTCGTTTGCAGGTCTGACGCCCGGCGCGGGTTACAGCGTCATTCCGCTGCGGCCCGGTTTCGAGTTTGGCACCCGGCGTGGTACCTCCAGCCTGAGCCGGGCGGCGGAGTACACGTTTACGGGACGACCCCACACGCTGCGGCCCATTGGGTCGGTGGTGTATGGGCAGTTGAAGCAGGACCACGCGTTTACGGTGCGTACCCCCGGCGAGTTTCGGCTGGCGTTTTGGGGCGTGGCAGGGGGCTTTCTACTGGCATTTTGGCTCGTCCATATCGTCTGGAGCCTCCGCCGTTTCCACCCCGACGCGCTGTTGCTGCCCGTGTTGATGTTACTCACGGGCATCTCGGTACTGACCCTATTGGCTATTCAGGATCCGTTGCAGGACACCTTCTACGGGGCCGAAGCCGTGCAGGGCGTGGCCATTGGCCTGGCAGGCATGGCCCTGATTTCGCAGATCAATATTGGCCGCTGGTACACCAAATGGTGGTTCGATCCCATTGCCAACATGGCCAGTCGCAATACATTCAGGCTCACGGGCTGGACATGGTTGTTGCTGGCGGTAGGCCTTGCAATGGTCATGTTGTTTATCGGAACGGGGCCGGAAGGCAGCGGTGTACGGGTGAATTTACGCATCGGCGGGCTGCTGTTTCAACCGTCGGAACTGATCAAGTACCTCATTATCCTGTTTCTGGCGGGGTTTTTCGCAGCCCACGAAGAGCAACTCCGCAACCTGCCCGACCTACGCTGGCGGTGGCGCGTGAGTGTAGGGGCCTTTTTGGCCACGGGCGTTTTGATGGGGTTGTACCTGTTACTCGGCGACATGGGTCCAGCCATGGTGGTAGGCTTCACCTTTCTGTTGTTCTATACCATTGCCCGCAACACGCTGGGTATTACGCTATTGACCGGGCTGGCCTATGGCATTGCGCTGGCATTTTTACCCGGCCTGCTGGCTACGGTGGTGGGCCTGCTGGTGGCCGTGGCCCTGCTGCTGGGAACGGGTCGGGCTAAGTCCACCACCACGCTGGGCTGGCTGGCCCTGCTGGTCGAAGGCCCAATGCTACTCTTGCTGGTGATTGCCGCCTTTGCCTTCGGCGATCAGATTCCGCTGGTGGGCGACCGCCTCGCCGACCGCAAGGCCATGTGGTTAAGTCCCTGGAACAACGACGTTTACGGCGGCGATCACCTCGCCCACAGTTTCTGGACAATGGCCTCTGGCGGCTGGACGGGGCAGGGTCTGGGCAAAGGCTTCGCCAATGCCATGCCCGCCGCCCACACCGACATGATTTTGCCGAGTCTGGCCGAAGAACTGGGTTGGGCGGGGCTGATTTCGGTGTTTCTGCTCCTGTTCGTGCTGCTTCACCGGACGTTGCTTCACGCACGGCGGGCGGGGCAACCGTTCAGCTTTTACCTCGGCGCGGGCATTGCGCTGGCCACGGGGGTGCAGTTCCTGCTCATCGCGGGCGGGTCGCTGGGTTTGTTGCCGCTGACGGGTATTTCGGTGCCGTTTCTAAGCTACGGCAAAGTGTCGATGATTATCAACCTGGCCGCAATGGGGGTGGTGTTTGCCATTGCCAGCCGCCCCGGTCTGGCCCTGCAACACGCCTATATCGAGCAACATTACGACCCCGTTCTGGCCACGGGCATCATCGGCTTTCTGGTGGGAACGCTCGTTTTGGCGGGGAAATCGGCGGACGTGGCACTGCTTCGGTGGGACCAGTTTATCGTGCGTCCGGCGCGGGTGGTGGGGCGCAACGGTCTGCCCGTCTACAGCTATAACCCCCGCATTGGCCGCATTACGGATGCCCTGGCGGCGGGTACGATTTTCGACCGCGCCGGGCGGGTG
Organism: Cytophagales bacterium; assembly: GCA_038230755.1. Lineage (GTDB taxonomy): Bacteria > Bacteroidota > Bacteroidia > Cytophagales > Spirosomataceae > Fibrella. Next base: position 17,694 of record JBBRMP010000025.1, read on the forward strand.
CTGGCTACGAGTTCAGCCGATACAGTGCGGCGCAATTTGGCCCAGTTGAGACAGGTGGGGCTGGACCCAAAGACGATCCTGACCCAATCGAGCCGACGGGCGGAGCGATACTACCCGTTTGGTAATCAACTCTTCTTTTGGGTGGGAGACGCCAACACCAAACTATTCTGGGGGCAGCAGAACGGCTATTTTGCCGAAGCCAGCCACCTCAGCGACCTGCGCGGTTTCGACAATAAACCCCGCAAAATGCCGCTGCTGACTACTGAGTACCGCGCCGACCGGTTCACCGCCCCGGTGCAACGCCAAATCACCCTGCCGGTCTACGATTATTCGGAACTGGCCCCAGCCCTGCGCGGGGGTCTGGAAAGTGCCGCCGTGGCTCAACGCCAGAAACGCAACCGCGACATTCGGCTGAGCGTGGACGCGGGTTTGCAGGTAGAATTGCAAAAGGCACTGGCCGAATCGAAGTACAACGGACACCGCATATCAGTGGTCGTTATGGACGCCAAATCGGGCGAGGTGCTGACCTCGGCCACGCACCCGCTGCCCAATCTGGCCCGCCCCGAAGAGATGCAACTCGGCGACCGCGAACGGCTGCAACTGCCCTACCTCGTCACCGAGCGCGACCTGGCCATGACGTATCCCACGGCCCCCGGTTCGACCGCTAAAATCATTACGGCCACGGCGGGTATGAACCGGCTGGGCATCGAGGGCATCAAGACGAAATACAATATCAGTTGCGGCGAAATCATCCGGCGGGGTGTGGCCGAGAGCGAACCCTGCGGCGGCTACGTCGATATGCGCACGGCCATCGTGCGGTCCAGCAACGTCTATTTTATTCGCCTTGCCAACGAGCTTGGGCTGGATAACGAACTGGCTGCCTTGTACTTAGCCACCGGCATGAACGTCGACTACGTGGGCGGCTACTCGTTCACCGACCCACACACTCCCGCCGACCGCAAGGGAATTATGCAGCACTGGCGCGACTCGTCGTTTGTGGTGCGGCGGAAGTTGTACAAGGATATCCGCTACCCACGCCGCTATCGGAGCGAGTTTTCGGGGCTGGCCTGGGGGCAGGGGCAACTCACGGCCACACCCATGTCGATGGCCCGGATGGCGGGTTCGGTGGCCAACGCTGGGCTGATGCAACCCTCGCGCTACGTGGTGCGGAGGGCGGGCAAACCCGTGCCGGTAGAGAAGGAAATTGCCGTGGCGAACGATTCGGCCTATGCCAACAAACTGCGTGATTTCATGATCGAACAGTCCAACGCCAATGGCCGCTCGAAGATCAGCATCAGCAAGGTGGCGGGTAAAACCGGTACGCCGGAACGGATGCTGCTGGGCGAGAAAATCAACGACGGCTGGTACGTTTTCTTCGCCCCCACCCCCGACGGACGTTCGCATACCGTAACTTGTGTACGGATTGAAATCACCAAATCATCGGCCAATGCCGTCGAGCTTGCCAACACCGTCATCGCCCCAATTTTGACCGCAAGGGGATATTTGGGGAGTTTTTAAAAACGTCAACCGTTGTTTTATGCCCTTCTCCGACAACCTGAAACGCTTTTTTGGCATGGGTGCGCCACCCGCCGAAACACCAAAATCGGCGGTACCAGAACCAGCCCAGTCTGTACCAGTTTCAGCCCAAAGCAGTACGCCCAAGCCGCCGCCAGCACCCAAAAAACGCGATGAACTATTCCGGTTTTTGGTGGAAAAGCTCACGCCCTTCGCCAACGAAAAAGATAACGCCCCGCTCGGTCTGCGTCTTTGGGTATTGTGCTCCACCCCCGAAGACGAGCAACTGATGAGCGTGGTATTATATGCCCATCAGCCCGGTCAGTTTCAGGCCGAACTGAACCGGCACCTGGCTAATCACTACATTGCCCTGCCCCCCAACTGGCCGCTGGAATGGCAGCTAGTACACGACGCGCTACCCGTGGAATGCACCTATCACCAGGGTAATTATGGCCTGAGCCTGATTTTCAAACCCGTTGCGGCTACTATCAACCCCGCCCAGATTCAGCTTCGAGTGTTAGTGGGACAAACTGTTTCTGACCTGTATTTCCTCGACTCGACCCAGAAAACGGAGTTTACCATTGGCCGTGGCCAAACCGTGGAGACCGCATCGGGCCGGATTCGTACCAATGATATTGTCTTTATCGACGGGGATGATCTACAATTTGATTCGGCCAAAGGCGAAGCGAATTTGGTGGTCAGTCGCCAACACGCCACCATAAAATACGATGCCGTCAACCGCCGCTTCCGTCTTTACGCTGACCCCGGCGGCTTACCTGCCAGCGGTAACAAAACCAAAATCCTCCACCCCGACGACACCATCGAACGCGCCGACATGCCCGGCATGGGGTACGCCCTCACCCCCGGCGACCAGATCGAGTTCGGTGGTGAAGCGAAATTACTGGTGGAAGAGGGAGGTTTGTAGTTTTCAGTTTGTAGTTTTCAGTAGCGGACCGCTGAAAACTACAAACTGAATGAAACACCTCCTTACCTCCCTCCTGCTCCTCATCGTCACCACCACCTTCGGCCAGTCAGCATTGGTGAAAGAACTCTACCAGAAATATGAGTACAAAGTCCCGATGCGCGACGGGACTAAGCTGCACACCACCGTCTATGTGCCCCGCGATGCGTTGGCGGCAAACCGTAACGACGGACCAAAGTATCCGTTTCTGATGCAGCGCACCTGCTACAGCGTGGCCCCGTATGGCCCCGACGCCTACGCCAATCTGGTAGGTCCATCGGCTACGGCCATGCGCGAGAAATACATTATGGTGTACCAGGACGTTCGGGGTCGGTGGATGAGCGAAGGCACCTGGACCAACATGACCCCTGCCGTAACCGATTCATCGCCAGTGGTTTCGATCAAAAAAGGCAAGCGCGGCGCGGCAACGGCCCCGGCAAATACCACCCTCGTTGATGAGAGTTCGGATACCCACGATACCATTGAGTGGTTGTTGAAAAACGTGCCGAACCACAATGGGCGCGTGGGCATGTGGGGCATCAGCTACCCCGGTTTTTACGCCGCCGCCGCCCTGCCCAACGCGCATCCGGCCCTGAAAGCGTCGTCGCCGCAGGCACCCGTGAGCGATTTTTTCTTTGACGATTTTCACCATAACGGCGCCTTTATTCAGGCGTACATTTTCACGTTTCCGGTCTTCGGTGTTCAACACCCCGCTCCCACGACCAAGCCTTGGTACGAAGACAAACTCATCCAGACCGGCACGCAGGACGGGTTTCAGTGGCAACTAGACCTTGGTCCGCTGAAAAATGCGACTAACTACTACAAAGACAATTTCTACTGGCAGGAGACCATAGCCCACCCCAACTACGACGCGTTCTGGCAGCAACGGAGCATCCTGCCGCACCTCAAAAACGTGAAACACGCGGTGATGACCGTGGGCGGCTGGTTCGACGCCGAAGACCTCTACGGCCCGCTCAACATTTACAAAACGCTGGAAAGAAATAACCCCGACATGGTTGCCAACACGCTGGTGATGGGGCCGTTTGGGCACGGTCGCTGGTCGCGCGAAACGGGTCATGCGCTGCACAGCAACATCTATTTCGGCGACAGTATCGCCACGTTCTACCAGCGGAATATCGAGGCGAAATTTTTCAGCGCCCACCTCAAAGGCGACGGCAAATCAGGCCTTCCCGAAGCGTATCTGTTTGATACGGGCAAAAAAGCGTGGCGCGAATTTGCTAAATGGCCCGCCGCCGACGTGGCCGTGAAGCAGTTTTTCCTGGGTGCCGACGGCAGCCTGGCCACCAACCGGATTATGGTGATGCCCGAACCGGGCAAAACGGCGTTCTCGGAATTTGTCAGCGACCCCGCCAAGCCCGTGCCCTATACCGAAGACAACACGACCACTACGGGGTTCACACCGTTTAACTATATGTCTGAAGATCAGCGGTTTGCCGGTCGCCGCCCCGACGTGCTCGTGTTCCAGACCGAGCCGCTGACGGAAGACCTGACCCTGGGTGGCGAGATCACGGCCAAACTCACCGTGAGCACCACCGGCACCGACGCCGACTGGGTGGTGAAGCTCATCGACGTGTACCCGCCCAACGAACCGAACCACGCCTACATGCCCAACAAAAACGTGGAACTGGGCGGCTACCAGCAAATGGTCCGGTCGGAGGTGATGCGCGGGCGGTTCCGTAACTCATTTGAAAAGCCGGAGCCGTTCAAACCCGGCGAGGCCACGCCCGTGACGTTCCGCTTGCAGGACGTGCTGCACACGCTTAAGAAAGGCCACCGGCTCATGATTCAGGTCCAAAGCACTTGGTTCCCCCTCATCGACCGCAACCCGCAGACCTTCGTGCCCAACATTTTCGAGGCCAAACCGACCGATTTCCAGAAAGCCACGCACCGGGTTTACGACAATTCGTCCATCGATGTGCAGGTGGTGAAATAGTGAGTGCATCAAAAAAGGGCCAGATCTGGCCCTTTTTTGATGCACTCACTATTTCCAGGCGTCATTTTGGGTAACGCTTGTGTTACCCTGAAATTCTTTCAGCGGTAGCGGCAGCACGTAGTCCCGTGCTTTGAGGGTTCGGCCCGCTTTGTATTTGGTGATGTAGTTGGTAATCCGGTCGCCGAGGTAGTCGGGTTTGCCCCCGAACTTACTTTTCCGGCGTAACTCCGGGTACATCACCTGCTCGAAAACAAACTCCTGCTCCCGCTCCTGAATGATGGCATCGCGCAGGGCCGATTGGGTCAGGCCACTTAGCGCAGTCAAACCCGCTCTGGCCCTTACCTTGTTGATTCCCAGAAGCTTGTCGCCCTGGCCGCTTTCGTTGCAGGCTTCCGAATAGCCCAGCAGTACATCCGCCAGGCGCAGGTAAATCGTGTTCTTTTCGGTGTTGGTCCAGTTGGTGCCCAGTTCAACCAGTTTAGCCGACCAGGCCTTGCCGAAGATCAGTTGCGTCGGGTCGCGGGGGTTGGCATCCGATTTAACGATACCCCCAAACCGCGAGAGATTGAAGTCGGCTTTGGGACTCCATTTAACCATCGGATATTGACCATCTACTTTCCCGAAACGGCCCGTTGGGTAGGTCTCAATAAAGGTGGCGTCGATGCGTTTATCCTTGGTGTCGTAACTACCCCGGAACTCCTGGGTGGCACTCAGCCAGCTCCAGCCCGCCCCACCCAGATCGCTGGGGTAATCTTCGGGATTGAAGTGGGCCGAATGAACGCTGTATTCGTTGGCGTTGGCGGCAGCAGACACCTGTGCTTCGAAGAGTCGTTCGCCCTGATTTCCGTGGGTCACATCGAAGTTATTACCGAAGTCAGTAAACAACTGAATCCCGCTGTTATTGATAATGTCTTCCGCCGTGGTTTTGGCTTCCGCCCATTTTTCGTCCCAAAGCTGCGCTTTCATCAGAATCGTTTTGGCGGCCCATTTCGTGGCCCGACCCGCGTCGGCACCCGTGTAGGACGCGGGTAACACGTCGGCGGCGGCTTTGGCGTCGGCATAAATCTGGTCGATCACGGCCCGCTTGCCCCCCGTGTTGGTGGGCAGTTCGCTGATGCCTTTCGTCGATTTGATGGTCAGCGGCGGGTTGTCGAAATAGCTCAGCAGGCCGTAGTAATAGAACGCCCGCAGAAACTGGGATTCGGCTTTCAGCCGCTTGATCAGCACGTCGTTGGTGGGGTCTTTCAGGGCATCGGCTGTTTCGATAATGGCGTTGGCGCGGTTGATCGACCGGTAGCTGATTTGCCAGTAGGCTTCGATGTACTCGTCGGCAGAGCTAACGTTGCCGAGGTTGTATTGCAGCGGTCCTTTCTCCCAGCCGATCTGATCGCCGGTGAGGCATTCAAATACGTAGCGGTCGTAGAAATAGCCCGAAAAGCCGGAGTTCAGGTCGTCGTAGACGCCGTTGACACCCAGTTGCAGTTCTGTGGCAGACTTGTAGAATGTATCCGGGTTGATAAAGTCCGGGGTCTCTTTCAAATCCGAGCAGCCGACGCCCACCGCCATGGCGGCAACCAGCAGGGGAAACGTGATTCGGGAAGTTATGCTGCGTTTCATATCGTGTGTTGTGTTCATGAGTTTTAGGAATTTACAGGCCGAGGTTTACGCCGAACGTGAACATCCGGGCGCGGGGGTAGGCGTCGTAGTCATCGCCCCGGTTCAGGTTATTCTGGCCCTGGTTATTCACCTCAGGATCAAAGCCTTTGTACTTCGTGATCAGAAACATGTTCTGGCCACTCACGTAGGCGCGGGCCGTGCGGATGAACTTGGTCTGGAGGGGCAGCGTGTAGCCCAGCACCACATTTTGGAGCCTGATAAACGAGCCGTCCTGGATGAAAAACAACGACCGGCGGAAGGAAATAAAGTCACGGCGACCGTCGATGATAGGGCGGGGGGCACCGGTGTTGGTCGGCGTCCAGGAGTCGGTCAGGATGTTGGCTACCTGATTGATTTTCTGCACCCCATCGCCCATTTCCGACTGTTGCAGGTTGCGAACCTGATTGCCCTGCACACCGCGCACGAAGATGGAGAAATCGAAGTGGCTGACTTTCAGGCTGGTATTGAACCCCCAGGTGAACTTGGGGTTAGGGTTGCCAATGATCTGGTAATCGTCAGAGGTGTATTTACCATCGCCATTCACGTCCTCGTATTTCGGATAACCGGCGCGGGCGGCGAAGCTTTTGGCCTCATCGTCGGTCTGGAACTGACCCACGTACTTGTAGCCTTTCCAGACCCCGATGGGGTTGCCCGCCTCCACCCAGCTACCGAAAACGCCCAGATGCCCACTGGTACTATTGGCAAAAAAGGGCGTGCTCTTACCCAGATCGATGATCTGGTTGCGCAAAAACGAAATGTTGCCGCTCACGTCCCACTGTAACGCTCTGGTATTGATGACCTTGTAGTTGGTCGTAAACTCGATGCCTTTATTGGTGAGCGAGCCAGAGTTGAGCAAAATCGTGCTGAAACCGGTGCTTTGCGGAATCGACACGTCGAGCAGCAGATCGGTGGTTTTGTTGCTGAACACGTCGAAGGTCATCGAGAGTCGGTTGTTGAGCAAGGCCAAATCAAGGCCCAGGTTCAGCATGGCGGTGCTTTCCCATTTCAGGTCAGGGTTGGCAATGCGGTCGGGGCCGTAGCCAGCCACCAGACCACCCCCAAACACGTAGTTATAGGGCACCAGACCACCCACCGATCGGTAAACCGGAATCTGTGAGTTGCCGGTGAGGTCGTAGCTGGCGCGGAATTTGAAATCGTTGAAGACCTTACCCAGCGCCGAATTCTGGAAGAAATTCTCGTTCACCACCCGCCAGCCAATGGCCCCCGACGGAAACGTTGCCCATTTGTTGTTCGGCCCAAATTTGGATGATCCATCGCGCCGGAACGTGACCGTGAGCAGGTACCGGTCCTTGATGTTGTAGTTGACCCGGCCCAGCAACGATTGCAATGACCAGTCCTGCCGACCCAAAAACGGGATCTGTGGCTTGCTGCCATTTTGCAGGTTCACCGACTGCGGATCGTCGGACGGTAGCCCGCGCGTGGCCACGGCGTTAAACAGGTTGCTCTCCTGCTGGTAGGTGTAGCCCGCGGTCACGTCGAGATTATGGCCCGGCATCACCTGTTTGTTGTGGCTCAGGATGTTTTCGTTTAGCACACTGCTGACGTTCCGGTCCGCTTTTTCCAACTGCCGACCATATTGCCGCCCCAGGTACGTATAGCTGTTGTAGAACGTGGTCCGCTCGGCGTTCACCACGTCGGCCCCGATGCTGGTACGGAATTTAAGCCCGTCCAACACCTTGACCGTCAAAGCGGTAGTACCAAACAGCCGGTTCAGTATGTCGCGGTCGTAGCCCTGCTGGGCTTCGGCCAAGGGGTTTATGGTAAACCGCTGGTCATAGCTGGGGTAGGTATAGCTGCCGCTCTGGTCATAGACCGGGCCGGTGGGGTCGAGGCCCAGGGCCGTGATGATGATGCCGCCGGGACCACCCCGGTCGGTGGGTACGCTGCTGCTGCCCGTGCGGTTATACGACCAGCTATTGCTCAACGTGGCCCGCCCGTTCAGAAAATCATTATCGAGGTTAAGCCGGAAACCGTAGCGTTTGAACGACGTATTGGTGATAACCCCCCTTGTTGTCCAGGTAGTTACTCACCACGGCATAGCGCGTGGTTTTGTTGCCGCCCGTAAACGAAAGCTGATGGTTGGAGAGCGCACCCTGCCGCGAAATAACGTCCATCCAGTTGGTGCCCTGGCCAATCTGGCTGATCTGGGCATCGGTAAACCGGGGGTTACCACCCTAGCTTTTCTCCAGCAGATTCAGATACCGAGCGTAGTCGGCCCCGTTCAGCACGTCGATGTTGCGGGCAATGGTCTGCACCGAATACGACCCTTCATAATCGACCCGGCTTTGGCCTTCTTTGCCCCGCCGGGTTGTAATCAGCACCACGCCGTTGGCCCCCCGCGACCCGTATATAGAGGTGGCGGAGGCATCTTTCAAAATCTCAATCGACTCGATTTCGTTGGGGTTGATGGTGGCCATCGCGTTGGTCGACTGCCGGTTGCCACCCGTGCCAATGGCCCCGTTGTCGGGATACACCGGAAACCCATCGATCACGTAGAGTGGCTCGCTACCGCTATTGATGGAGTTGGCGCCCCGCACCCGGATGGAGATGCCGCCGCCCAGTGCCGCCGAACTCTGCGTTACCTGCACACCCGCCGCCCGCGCCTGAATGGCCTGATCGACCGATATCACGGGCATTTCCTTGATCGCCTCGGCTTTGATGGTCGAGACCGACCCCGTGAGGTCGCTTTTTTTAACGGTGCCGACACCCACCACCTCGTCGAGGCTGCGGGTGTCGGGTGCTAACCTGATGCTGAAGTCGGTTTGGCTACCCACCGGCACTTCCTGGCTGGTGTAGCCCACGTAGCTGAAAACCAGCGTTTCGGTGCCCGATGCGCTAAGCCGGAAGTTGCCCGTTGCGTCGGTGGTGGTACCCCGCGTGGTGCCCCTGACCGAAACGGTCACACCGGGAATACCTTCGTTCTGTTCGCCAATGACTTTGCCCGAAACGGGGGTTTGGGCCAGCGCAGTGAGGGCGAGGAAAACCCACAAACAGACCGTTTGCAGGCAGTGTACATAGTAGTTCATACGAAGAGAGGGTTGTTTAGGGGTAACGCGACACTACAGGCGACTTCTCCACTATGACGTTGCGAAGAAAGTTCAAAACTTTATAACATAAAGTCAACTTCTCGCAAAGTTTAGGGGCATGGTATATAAAATCAATAGAGATAATGTCGAAAAAGATGGATAATCTGACGGAGTACTGAAGTGTGACTCCCCTTCGTCATTTCATCCATGTATTCCGTAAGAATGACTATGGTACTAAGCCATTGCTGGCTGGCATTTTTGCTACTCTATACTTGAATAGTTAAAGAACCGGCATGAGCAGTCCTCCCATCAAATCGAACTACATCATTGGCATATCCTTCATCTCGGCCCTGGGCGGCTACCTCTTTGGGTTCGACTTTGCCGTGATCTCCGGTGCCCTGCCCCTGCTGCGCGACGTATTTGGTCTGAACGCGTGGTGGGAAGGTTTCATGACGGGGTCGCTGGCGTTGGGGTGCATGGTGGGCTGCGTGGTGGCCGGTAAACTCGCCGATCAGTATGGCCGCCGACCGGCCCTGATGGTGGCGGCGGGCATATTTGCGGTGTCGTCCATTGGGATGGCCCTGTCGGGTTCACTGGCCGTTTTCATGCTCACCCGCTTTGTGGCGGGCATTGGCGTGGGCATGGCCTCGATGCTCAGTCCGATGTACATCGCCGAGGTGTCGCCCGCCGAGGTTCGGGGGCGCAACGTGGCCATCAATCAGCTTACTATCGTGATCGGCATCCTGATCACCAACCTCGTCAACTACGGCCTGTCTGACAATGGTCCCGATGCCTGGCGGTTGATGTTCGGGCTGGGGGCAGTACCATCACTAGCGTTTCTGGTGGGGGTAATCTGGCTACCCGAAAGCCCACGCTGGCTTATTCAGCGGGGACAAGTTGATCGGGGAACCGCCATTTTGGCCCGCATCGGTGGCAGTCAGTTTGCCGAAAAAACGGTGGCCGACGTGCATATCGCCTCCGCCAATAAAACCAAAGTTGCCTTTTCCGAACTGTTTCAGCCGGGCATCCGGGCCGCCGTTTTTGTGGGCATCGGACTGGCCGTTTTCCAGCAGTTGTGCGGTATCAACGTGGTGTTCAACTACACGTCAACCATTTTCGAGACCGTGGGGGCCAACCTCGACCGGCAGTTGTTCGAGACGGTGGCTATTGGGCTGGTCAACCTGATTTTCACGGTCGTGGCCATGTGGCAGGTCGATAAGCTGGGTCGTAAACCCCTGATGCTCTACGGAGCGTCGGGCCTCACCGTCCTCTACGTCATCATTGCCCTGCTATTGCAAAACGGCGCACCGGCCAGTGTTTTGTCCATCTTTGTGCTGCTGGCCATTGCCACCTACGCCACCTCACTGGCTCCCGTTACGTGGGTGCTGATTTCCGAAATCTTCCCGAATCGCGTGCGTGGACTGGCCTCGTCGATGGCGATTCTGGCCCTGTGGGGTGCCTACTTCGTGCTGGTGTTTACGTTCCCGATTTTGGCTCAGACGTTGGGTACGTATGGCCCGTTCTGGCTCTACGCTGGCTTTTGCCTGATCGGCTTTGTGTTTGTGTACCGCAACGTGCGCGAAACGAAGGGCAAGACGCTCAAAGAAATGGAGTCCGTCTTTATGCCTCACTGAGTTTACTATTTGATCAACTAATGCGTTCGATTTCACTTTTCTTGTTCTGCTTCACGGTATCGGTCCTCCCCGCATTCGCCCAAAACGAACTGTCGCTGGCCGGGCAGTGGGACGTTATGCTCGATACAGGGCTTGATCCGGGGGTCAACCGGTTGCTGAAACGGCCATTCCCCTACAAAATGCAGCTTCCCGGCACCACCGACGAAGCCGGTCTGGGCGATTCGCTTACCCTGAAACCATCGCTCACCCGCGAGTCGCTGTATCAACTGGCCCGGCGGCACCGGTTTGTTGGTACGGCTGTTTACCGGCGCACCGTCACCATTCCGGCCAACTGGCAGGGCAAGCAGATCGAGCTGATGCTGGAACGGGTGCTCTGGCAAAGTCGGGTGTTTGTGGATGCCAACGAGGCCACGCCCCAACAGCAGGAAAGCCTGACCACGCCCCACCGCTATGACCTGACCGGCCTGCTCACGCCGGGGCCGCACACGATTCTGCTCCGCATCAACAACACCCGGCAGTACGACATCAGCCACGCCAATCTGGCTCACGCCTACACCGACGGCACCCAAACGATCTGGAACGGGGCCATTGGCCAACTGACCCTGACCGCCCACGACCCGGTGCGCATCAGCCACGTTCGCACGGAACCGGACCGGACCACCAACGCCGTACACGTGCAGGTGGAAATGCAGAACAAAACCGGGCGGGCGGTGGCCGGGACACTGCAACTCGTGGCCCGCATTGGCGGAAAAGACCTGCCCGTTGCCCGGCAAAGCGTGCAACTCGATACGGGGAAACAGCAGGCAAAAACGACCTATGACCTGAAGCCGAACGTGCAGCTTTGGGACGAATTTTCGCCCAATGTGTATCAGTTGACCGCCGAGTTTGTGGCCAATGATGCCAGCAGCAAGAGCCACTACCAGACCACGTTTGGGGTACGTCAGCTCACCAACGAGAATAGTTTACTGCACATCAACGGTCGCCGGTTATTCCTGCGCGGTACGCTGGAATGCGCCATTTTTCCCCTGACGGGCCACCCGCCGACGGATCATGCGGGCTGGTAAAAGGTGTTCCAGACGGCCAGGCAGTATGGCCTCAACCACCTGCGGTTTCATTCGTGGTGCCCGCCCGAAGCCGCCTTCGCCGTGGCCGATTCGCTGGGGTTTTACCTGCAAATTGAACTGCCCATCTGGAGTTTGCAGGTGGGCGAAGACCCCAAAGCCGACGGGTTTATCAGCGACGAAGCCGACCGCATCAGCCGGGAATATGGCAACCACCCGTCGTTCTGTTTCTGGTCGATGGGTAACGAACTGGAGGGCCGTTTTCCGTACCTGACCGGCCTGGTTACGCGCCTCAAACAGACCGACAAACGCCACCTCTACACCACCACGACCTACTCGTTTCAGCCCCCGCATGGCAGTTGGCCCGAAGCCCCCGATGACTATTTCGTGACGCAGCAAACCAGGCTGGGCTGGGTACGTGGGCAGGGCATTTTCAACGCCCAGGCCCCCGCCTTCACCGACGATTACTCGGCCTCGCTCGTGGGCCTGCCCGTGCCGCTGGTGACGCACGAGGTGGGGCAATACGCCGTGTTTCCGAATATGGCCGGAATCGGGAAGTACACGGGCGTGCTGGAACCCGTCAACCTGATCGCCATTCGCAACGACCTCGACAAGAAGGGACTGCTGCCACTGGCCGATACCTACCTGAAAGCCAGCGGAAAACTGGCCGCTATTCTGTATAAAGAGGAACTGGAACGGATTCTGCGGACCAAAGGTGCGAGTGGCATTCAGTTGCTCAATCTGCACGATTTTCCGGGACAGGGCACCGCCGATATTGGCCTGCTCGACGCGTTTTGGGACAGCAAAGGCATCCTAACCCCCGACGAATTTCGGCAGTTTTGTGCGCCAGTGGTGCCGCTGCTGCGCTTCCCCAAGGCCACCTACACCAACGCCGAAACGTTCACGGCCACGGCTGAACTGGCCAACTTCGGGGCGGGTCCACTCACCGCCGTCAAACCCGAATGGACCCTGCGCGATGACACCGGTAAGCAACTGGCCGGGGGGCAACTCGCCACCACAACGGTGCCGGTGGGTAACGGCTTTGCGCTCGGCACGATTACCGCGAAACTAACTACCATCAAAACCGCGAAGCAACTTACGCTGACGGTGTCGCTTAGGGGTACGCCCTACCGCAACACCTGGTCTATCTGGGTGTATCCGGCCACCGTGCCCGACGCCCCGGCAGACGTGCTTATCACCCAATCGACCGACGAAGCCGTGCGGGCCTTGGCGCAAGGCAAAAAAGTCCTGCTAAACCCCGACTATCAGCAGTTAGTGGGCGTGGCCGGTAAGTTCGTCCCCGTGTTCTGGAGTCCGGTTCACTTCCCCGCGCAGGCCACCACGATGGGCCTCTTGTGCGACCCCAAACACCCGGCCCTACAGGCGTTCCCAACCGATTTTCACACCAACTGGCAGTGGTGGGATCTATGCACGAAATCGACCACGATGATTCTGCCCGACAACAGCCTGTCGCCCATTGTGCGTCAGATCGACAACTTCGCCAACAACCGCCAACTGGCCAGTCTGGTGGAGGCGCGGGTGGGCGAAGGTCGGCTGATGCTGTGCAGTTTCGACATCAGCAATAACCTGACAAACAGGCCCGTAGCTCGACAACTGCGTTATCGTCTACTGACCTACATGAACACGAACGCCTTCAAGCCGTCGGTTGCTTTATCACCCGATGCGCTCCAGTCGCTAACGGCTTCGCGGCCTGCGTCTACTTCTACCAAAAAAGGTAATTAATTGATTAGCCAATGAAACACCTACCCGGACTTATCCTTGTTGCGGCCCTCATCGCGCTGTTGACCGCCAGCCGATTTGCCCCCGCCAACCCAACTACCTACCTGACCGACATCAAAACCGAGCTGACAAAACAGTGGCCCAAAAACCGGTCGATCACCCTGGTATTCCACGGGCACAGTGTGCCGTCGGGGTATTTTAAAACGCCCGTCGTCAACACGTTGGGCGCCTATCCGCACCTGCTGCTGAAACGGATCAAAGACAAGTACCCCAACGCGGTGGTTAACGTGATCGTGACGGCCATTGGCGGGGAGCAATCCGAGCAGGGAGCCGCCCGGTTTCTGACGGAGGTGCTGATCCACAAACCCGACGTGCTGCTGATCGACTACGCGCTGAATGATCGGCGGCTGGGCCTGGAACGGGCCAAAAAAGCCTGGCAAACTATGATCGAGCAGGCGCAGCAGGCGGGAGCCAAAGTAATTTTGTTGACCCCCTCGCCCGACCTGAAAGTAGATATGAGCAACCCGGACAACGAACTGAATCAGCACGCCAACCAGATTCGGCAACTGGCCGACCGGTATCAGACGGGGCTAGTGGACAGCTACCAGTTATTCGACGCCAGACGCATTCAGGGCGACACGTTGAGCCGGTATATGTCGCAGGGGAACCACCCCAATGAAGCCGGGCACACGCTCATTGCCGATGAACTGGTGAAATGGTTTTAGTCACCATAGAATAGTCCATCTTTTCCCGCATAAACGCTATGGTTTTACGTAGACGCTGTCGTGTTTTTTGCATGTATAGTACGTGGTGATAACATACCTGTTCCATGACAAACGAGCTACACAAAAAGGGATTGTCTGTGCTGTTGCTGGCCGTTGGCCTGTGGCTGCTCAACCCGTCTGTGTCGAGAAGTCAGGACAGGCTTTCGCTGGCGGGCGACTGGCAGTGCCGACTGGACCCCGATGATGCGGGACTGCGGGGGCACTGGTGGCGGGACACCTACACCGACAAGGTGAAACTGCCCGGTTCCCTGACCGAAAACGGCAAAGGCGACGAGGTAACGCTGAACACCCCCTGGTTCGGAGAGATCATCGACAGCAGTTATTTCGTGGCTGACCGCTATAAGAAATACCGCGAAGGCACCATCAAAATCCCGTTCTGGCTCAAACCCAACTACTACTACGCGGGACCAGCCTGGTACAAACGGGAGATCGACCTGCCCGCCGACTGGGCCAAAAAACGGATTGTCCTGAACCTGGAACGGTGCCACTGGGAAACAATGGTCTACGTGAACGGGCAGTTTTGCGGCACCCGCAACAGCCTCGTCGTACCCCATCAATTTGAGTTGTCCAGACAACTTAAACCCGGCAAAAACACCCTCGTTATCCGGGTCGACAACCGGTATAAAGTGAATGTAGGCGTAAACTCACATAGCATTGCCGACCATACCCAAACGAACTGGAATGGCCTGATTGGCGATTTGTCGCTGACCGCCGGTGCGCCGGTGTACGTTGGTGATGTGCAGGTGTACCCCAAGCTGAGTACGGCCTCCATCCGCGTTGCCCTAGCACTACATCAGCCCCGGCGGCAGGCGTTTCGGGGTATGCTGGTGTTGCAGGTCCGCAGCGCAACAGGCACTAAGGCGACGTTACCGGAGCTAAAAATTCCGGTCAGTTTTTCGGCTGAAACCAGCGAACAGACGGCCACCTACGCCATACCCAACCCCCAACTCTGGGACGAATTTTCGCCCAATCTGTACAAGCTGACGGTACGTTTGGTGGACGAGCAGGGGCAGGCGGTGTCGGAAAAAGAAGTGGCATTCGGGATGCGCGAGATACGGGCCATCGGTAGTCGGCTGGCCATCAACGGGCGGCCCATTTTTCTGCGCGGCGACGTCGATTGTGCGGCCTTTCCGCTGACTGGCTACCCACCCACGACGGAGGCTCCCTGGGAAAAAATTATGAAAACGGCCAAAGACTATGGCCTGAATCACCTGCGTTTCCACTCGTGGTGCCCGCCCGAAGCCGCCTTCGCCGTGGCCGACCGGCTGGGTATGTACCTGCACATCGAGAGTCCACTTTGGGCCAATCAGGTTAGTGCGGTGGGTACGGGCGGGGTGGTCGATGCGTTTATTTATGACGAGTCGGAGCGCATCGTCAGCCAGTACGGCAACCACCCGTCGTTTTGCCTGATGGCCTACGGCAACGAGCCGGGCGGGGCCAACCAGAACGATTTTCTGGGTCGCTGGGTGGACCATTTCAAGCAAAAAGACGACCGTCGCCTGTTTACCAGCGGCGCGGGCTGGCCCATGATTCCCGAAAGCCAGTACCACGTGAGCGCCAATGCCCGCATTCAGCGGTGGGGCGAGGGGCTGAAAAGTATCATCAACAAAGGCATTCCCCGCACCGATTACGACTGGCGTGAGACGACCAAAAACGCCACGGCGCCCTACGTCAGCCACGAGATTGGGCAGTGGTGCGCCTACCCAAATTTCGCCGAAATGCCGAAGTATACGGGCGTCCTGAAACCAACGAATTTCGAGATTTTCAGGGAAACGCTGACCGAAGCCGGGATGGGTGATCAGGCCGCCGAGTTCCTGTATGCATCGGGTCGGCTGCAAACGCTCTGCTACAAAGCCGGCATCGAAGCGGCCCTCCGCACCCCCAGTTTTGCCGGATTCCAGTTGCTGGGCCTGCACGATTTTCCGGGGCAGGGATCGGCCCTGGTGGGGGCGCTGGACGTTTTCTGGGAATCGAAAGGGTATACCACGCCCCAGGAATACCGCACGTTCAGCAACCCGACGGTGCTACTGGCGCGGATGAGCAAACTCATCTACGAGAACAACGAAACGGTGCAAGTCGCGCTGGAGATGGCCCATTTTGGGGCCAATGGGCTTATAAATCAGATCATTAGCTGGCAATTACTAAACGCGAAGGGCAAGCCGGTACAGCAGGGTACGTTCACGAAAGCCACCGTTACCATTGACAATTGTCGGGCCGTTGGCACGATGCAGCTACCCCTTACCGCGTTCAAAAAACCGCAAATGCTGACGCTGACCGTCGCGCTCAAAGGCACCGACCGGCGGACCGGCATCCCGGTGGCCCCGTTACTAATTCCTGGAACATCTGGGTGTATCCGGCGGGCGTAAATCCCGATGCTGCCGTAGGCAAGGTCGTGGTGGTCAACAAACTGACGCCGGACGTAGAGCAGCAGCTACAAAATGGCGCCAACGTGCTGCTGTTGCCCTACGGACACGTGAAGCAGGGCAAAGGTGCCGAAGTGGCCATCGGGTTTTCGTCCATCTTCTGAAACACGTCGTATACCAAAAACCAGCCACCCCACACCCTGGGTCTGGTCTGCAACCCGAAGCATCCGCTCTTTGCGGCGTTCCCCACCGAAGGCAGCAGCAATTATCAGTGGCACGACATTGTCAGTCACGCGCAAACCATCATCCTGAACGACTTCCAGAAGCCCCTGCGCCCATTGATTCAACCCATCGACGACTGGTTCGAGAACCGCCGGTTATCACTGGCGTTTGAAGCGCGGGTGGGCAAGGGAAAACTGATGGTGTGCAGCGTCGATCTGGACACCGATATGGCTAAACGGCCAGTGGCCAGGCAATTGAAAAACAGCCTGTTAACTTACATGAATAGTACTCAATTCAACCCAGTGGAGGCCGTAGGCATCGACAAAATTGAGCAGCTTTTTCAGCCGGAAACCACCCTGGGATTGACCACAAAACAATAAACGCATTGGCTATGGATTTGCAGGAAGTACGTGTTTGGGAAGAAGCAGTAACCATACCCACCTACGGCATTGGCATGCCCGAAAAAAATCCGATGTTCCTGGAGAAACGAGTCTATCAGGGCAGCAGTGGCGTGGTGTATCCCAACGTCGTGGTCGAAACCATCAGCGACCACAAGGAAGACCAGGCGTATCAGGCGGTTTTTCTGGAAAATCAGTACCTCAAAATCATGGTGCTGCCGCAGTTGGGCGGGCGGGTGCAGATGGCGTTCGACAAGGTAAAAAATCGTCATTTCATCTATTATAATCAGGTGATAAAGCCCGCGCTCGTGGGACTAACCGGCCCCTGGATTTCGGGCGGTATCGAGTTCAACTGGCCCCAACACCACCGCCCCAGCACGTTTGAACCCATCGACTTTACCACCGAAGCCCACGCCGACGGGTCGAAAACGATCTGGGTAAGCGAGGTCGAGCGGATGTGTGGCACAAAAGGCATGGCCGGGTTCCGGCTGTATCCCGACAAGGCGTATCTGGAAGTGCGGGGGGTGCTGTATAATCGGACCGAGGTGCCGCAGACCTTTTTGTGGTGGAGCAATCCGGCCCTGAAAGTCAACGACCATTACCAGTCGGTGTTTCCACCCGACGTGCACGCCGTGTTCGATCATGGTCGGCGCGACGTGTCGGCGTTTCCAATTGCCAAAGGGACGTACTATAAAGTCGATTATTCGCCGGGGACCGATATTTCGCGCTACAAGAACATTCCCGTGCCAACGTCCTACATGGCGGGCGCGTCGAAGTACGATTTTGTGGGCGGGTACGAACACGACACCAAGGGTGGGTTGCTGCACGTAGCCAGCCATCACCTGTCGCCGGGGAAGAAGCAGTGGACCTGGGGCAACGGCGAATTTGGCTACGCCTGGGACCGCAACCTGACCGACGACGACGGCCCTTACGTGGAATTGATGACCGGCGTATTCACGGATAATCAGCCCGATTTTTCGTGGATTATGCCCAACGAAGAACGCACCTTCACGCAGTATTTTATGCCCTACAGCGAGATCGGTCTGGTGAAAAATGCCACGAAAGATGCCGCTGTCAATCTGGACGTTACAGCGAATGATATTCAGATAAGCGCTTATGCCACAGCCATTTATGAGCAGGCTATTGTCCAATTAACGAACGCTGGTCAAGTCGTTTTCGAGCAGCGCGTTGACCTCTCGCCCGGTCAGCCATTTCTGCACAGCGTTGCCCTCCGCGTGGCTCAGCCCAAGGCCCTCCGCGTGAGCGTAGCCACTGCCGAGGGCGTGGAATTGGTGGCTTATCAACCCGACGACACCACCGCTGACCTGCCCATTCCCGAACCCGCCGTTGCCGCCAAACACCCTGCCGAGGTGGAAAATAACGAGCAACTGTACCTGACGGGCCTGCACATCGAGCAGTATCGCCATGCCACGTATTCGGCACTGGATTATTACCGGGAGGCTCTGCGCCGCGACCCCAACGACAGCCGCTGCAACAACGCCATGGGCCTCTGGCACCTGAAACACGGCCAATTTGCTCAGTCCGAACCGTATTTCCGGGCGGCTATCCAAACGTTGATAGCCCGTAACCCGAACCCCTACGATGGCGAGGCGTACTACAACCTGGGCCTGTGCCTGACCAAATTGGGGCGGTTTGACGAGGCGTTCGATGCATTTTTCAAAGCAACCTGGAATGCCGCTTGGCAGGACACGAGCTTTCTGGAACTCGCCCGGATTGCTACCCGAAAAAAGGACTATCGGCAGGCCCTCGAACTGGTCGGGCGGTCGTTAGTGCGAAACTGGCATGGGCACTCGGCGCGGCACCTGAACGTGGCCCTGCTGCGCAGAACGGGCCAAATCGACGCAGCGCGGCGGCTCATCGACGATACGCTGGCGATTGATCCATTCCATTTCGGCTGCCTGTTTGAACGGGTACTCATTGACCAAGCTGCGGGGGCGGAAGCCACGCAATCGCGGGAGGCGATGGCCCACCTGATGCGGCAGTACGTGCATAATTACCTCGAATATGCCCTCGACTACAGCCGGGCCGGACTCTATAGCGAAGCCACGCGGTTGCTGCTGGAACTGGTGGATTCATCAGCGACCGTTTACCCCATCGTCTATTATTTTCTGGCCTACTTCTACGACCAGTTAGGGCAGACTTCCGAGAGCGCGACGTACCTGAAAATGGCCACCGAAGCCAGCCCGGACTTTGTATTTCCCAACCGCCTCGACGAACTGATCGTGTTGCAATGGGCCGTTACGCAAGCCATCGAAGATCAGCCACTGGCCCACGCCCATACCTGGTATTACCTGGGCAATTTCTGGTACAGCAACCGGCAATATGACGACGCCATTGCCGCCTGGGAGCAGTCGGCGGCACTGGACGATACGTTCCCAACCGTACTCCGCAACCTGTCCCTAGCCTACCAGAACAAGTTGGGCCGGCCAGATAAGGCCCTTCCGGCGATGGAAAAGGCCTTCGCGCTCGATACGTCCGACGCGCGGGTGCTGATGGAACTGGATCGGTTATACAAAAAGCTCAACCATAATCCCACCGAACGGCTGACCCGGCTGGAAAAATACTTGACCGCCACCAACCGCCGCGACGACCTGTATCTGGAGCGGATAACCCTGCACAACCAGTTGGGCCACTACCAAACGGCGCGGGAGTTGCTGGCGGCGCGGCAGTTTCACCCGTGGGAAGGCGGCGAGGGCAGGGTGGTTGGGCAGTACCTGATTGCCTACATAGAACTGGCGAAACAGGCCCTTATGGCCGATAACCCGACCGAGGCCCTGTCCCTGTTGACCGCCGCCGAAACGTACCCCGTTAACCTCGGCGAGGGTAAATTATACGGTGTGCAGGAGAACGATATTTTCTACCTGAAAGGGCTGGCCCACGAAGCGCTGGGCGACATGGTCACGGCAGAATCAGCCTACAAACGGGCGACAATCGGCCTTGATGCCCCCGCACAGGCCGTTTTCGACAACGACCAGCAACCCGACAAGCTGTTTTATCAGGGGCTGGCGTGGAAAAAACTGCACCAGCCAAAACGGGCCGAAACGCTATTTTTCCGGCTCATCCAGTATGGCGAAGCACACCTGAATGACGACATCAAACTCGATTATTTTGCCGTCTCCCTCCCCGACATGCTGGTGTTCGACGCCGACCTCAACGAACGCAACCGCCTCCATTACTACTACCTGATGGCCCTCGGCAACCTGGGTCTGGGCAACGGCCATACGTTCCCCGCCATTGCCCTGTTCGACATCGTGTTGGAGGCGGACATCAACCACCAGGGAGCCATCATCCACCGAAACATGGTCGATTTTCTGCTCACGCAGGAAGTGGCGGGTTGACCAGCCGAATCACCGGGTTTCGTCAGAAGAAATCATAAGACTATCCATCTTTTAAACATTTTCAGCCATTTTATCGGCATTAGGGTGCTACTATTTTTGTATATATCTAAGTTTTTGTTAGTAATAAACAAGATCAATGGAATGTACCATTTAACCCGGCTCGTCGATGAAGAATCTCTGCTTTACGTTAATCTATGTGCTTTGCTGGTTCGTTTCCGCGCAGGTAATGGCCCAGTCGCGGGTGGTAAAGGGTAAAATCACCGGCGAAGATGGCACGGGTGTCCCCGGCGTCAACGTCACCCTGAAGGGAACAACAACCGGCACGTCGACCAACACAGACGGCACCTACATGCTCACGGTAGCCAACGACGCGGCTACGCTGGTGGTCTCTTATATTGGCTACGCTACGCAGGAACTGGTGGTGGGTAACCAGTCAACGCTGGATGTTCGTTTGGTGCCCGACCTGAAAGGGCTTGACGAGGTGGTCGTGATTGGCACGGCACCACCTCGCGCCGGAACCTGACGACGGCGGTGGCAAAAGTGGAGCCGCACACCATTCCAAACTCGGCCAATCTGGGCATTCCTGACCTGCTGTTTGGGCGGGCGGCGGGCGTCAATATCACGCAGCAGAGTTCACAGCCCGGTGGCAACATTAACATCTCTATTCGGGGAAAAGGTACGCCCCTGATTGTGGTCGATGGGGTGATTATGCCCGGCAGTGGGTTGGAACCGCGCAACGGCACCGTCGAAATTCAGGGCGTAAACCGGGGTATTCTGGCGGGCCTGAACCCCAACGACATCGAGTCCATCGAGTTTCTGAAAGATACCGGTGCGTCAATCTACGGCGTGGCGGCGGCCAACGGGGTGATGCTGGTGACCACCAAGAAAGGCAAAGGGGGCCGGATGAGTGTGAGTTATGATGCTGGCCGTTCGTTCGTGAGCAACATGGCCTACATCAAACCGCTCAACGCGCGGGATTACATGACGTATTTCAACCAGTTGCAGGTTGATAAGTTCCTGTCTGACAAGAACATGGCTCCGTTTGGGGCGGTGACCCAAAACCTGACTACCTACAAACCTCAGTTTACCGACACGCAGATTCAGTCGGCGGGGGAAGGCACGGACTGGCTGGGTCAGATTCTCCGCAACGGCTCCATCGACAATCATAACCTGAGCATCAGCGGGGCGTCTGACAAGGTACAGTATTACTTTTCGGGGGGTTATTTCAATCAGATTGGCACCACCAAAGGCTCTGACCTGACCCGCTACACGGGCCGGATGAACCTCACCTTTACCCTCAGCAAACAGTTCCGTATCAGCACCGGGATCAACGCCAACTTCAACGACTATACGAATCCGCAGGCGGGCGGGCAAACGGGCGGCTCTGGTTCGCAGGGGTTCAACGCGCTCCAGGCGGCACTGGCTTACCCGGCCTCCACGCCTATTTATGACGCGCAGGGTAAGTACTCGATTTTTGGGCTGACGGGCAACCCCGTTTCACTCCTGGATATTCGGGATAACACCAGCAATTCCCACTATGGAATAACAGTCTGATTATAAGTAGTTTACAAGCTTTTAACAAATGACGATGTATTAATTTGAAGGCCTTGAGGTAGCGTATTTCGACTCATTCGCAAACGGTGTAGTCTAAATACAATAA
>JBBRMP010000026.1:0-39032 GCA_038230755.1 Cytophagales bacterium
AGGGCCATGGTGCCCTGCCACCGCCCGGCATACATCATGGGCGTGAACCGGTCAACGAGTTCCTTCGACCCAAACGACCGCAACAGATTGGCCGCGCCCGACGTCAGAAACGGGAACACGCTCGATGAATAATTGGCCGCGCCGAAGATGAACGTGGCCGCGTTCATGATCGTGGCCGGGAGTTGCTGCCCGCCTTCGTCATACGAAAACGGCGCGTTGATCCAGCCATCGTCGCCGAAGCGTTTGATGATGGACGCCATCTGCGGATGCACCCGAATCTTGCCGTCCACAAGCTGCGGTTCGTCGCGGTCCATCACCGTCAGCAAAGGCCGCAGCAAGGTTTCGCCAATCTGGCCCGCCGCCTCCAGCACCATATCGAACGATTCGCGATCATGGTCGGCGAAATGGGGCAACTGACTCAGGTTCTGCGCGTTGATAACTTCGTACAGGTGAAAGCGCAGATCGCGGGGGGAGTAGAAAGTTGTTGTCATTGGCGTAGTGAATTAAGAATGCAGAATTAAGAATTAAGAATGGCTTCGCCCTTAGATTGGCAAAGGGCGAAGCCATTCTTAATTCTTAATTCTGCATTCTTAATTCATTTAAAGGTCTAGTTTCTCAATCCGCGCGATGTGGCGGCCGCCTTCAAAGGGAGTGGTCAGGAAGATATCGACGATGCGGAGGGCGAGGGCCTCGGGGATCATGCGGGCACCCATCGAGAGCACGTTGGCGTCGTTGTGCTGGCGGGTGAGGCGGGCGGTTTCTTCGCTCCAGCACAGGCCGCACCGGATGCCCTTCAGGCGGTTGGCCGTCATGGCCTCGCCGTTGCCCGAACCACCGAAGACGATGGCCCGTTCAGCTTCACCATCCAGCACAGCCTGGGCGGCGGGGCGGATGAAATCGGGGTAATCGACGGGGTCAGTAGAGAACGTACCCTTGTCGATAACGGTATGGCCCCCTTCGGTGAGGTGGGCTTTGACGAGTTCTTTATAGGGAAAACCAGCGTGGTCTGAGCCGAGGGCAATGGTCATGAGTAAAGGCGTTTGGTAGAAGTTGCAAGGTACGGCGACTACCTTTTCAAAGCCACCCAAACCGTTCGGTGAGGCGGTCTTTGTGGGTGCGCGAGACGGGAACGCTTTGACCGGTGTTCATAATGAGGTAGTTACCTTCGCCGCGCACGAATTTCTTGATCTGGTTCAGGTTCACGATATACTGCCGGTGGATGCGCAGAAAGTCGCGCTCTTCCAGCAGTTCCTGAATCTCTTTCAGCGATTTCGTGACCAGGTAATGCTGCCCGTCGGCGGCGAAGAACTTAGTGTAATTATCGTCGGCTTCGCAGTAGATAACGTCTTTCAGCGCCACAAACGCCACGCCATTTTGGTAGGGCAGCGCAATCGTATCGGGCAAAGCACGACCGGGCGTAACGAGTTGGCTTTTGAGGTGGTCGATCTGTTCAGGTGTGGTGGCCCGTTGTTTTTCAACCCGGGCCACCGCCTGAATAAGTTCCTGTGTGTCAACGGGTTTCAGCAAATAGTCGACAGCGCTGTAACGGAATGCTTTCAGGGCAAACTTGTCGTAGGCGGTGACGAAGATGAGCGAGAACGTCAGGTTGGCCACGGCTTCGAGTAGTTGAAACCCGTTCATCTGCGGCATCTCGATGTCGAGAAAAACCACGTCGGGCTGGTGGTTGAAAATGGCCTGTAGCCCATCCAGGCTGCTGGTGCAGGCGGCCACCACCTCAATTTGGGGGCAGCATTGACCCAACCGCAGGGACAGCAATCCCACGGCGTTGGGTTCATCATCGATTATTATGGCGCGGAGCATAGGAGTGGTGTGGTTTAAATAAGAATCTCAACAATCACCTTCGTACCCGCTGCCTCCCCGTTGGCATTGGTCAGGTCAACGATGGTCATGCTGGTGGCGGTTTTGTAAAGCTGGTTAATCATCTCGATCCGTTCGGCGGTCACTTTCATGCCGAAGGACTTGTTGCTCGTAGCCGACTTGCTTTTGTACTCCGCCGCTTTGGCCCGGCCAATGCCGTTGTCGGTGATTTCGACGTGGAGCAGGTGATCCTGTGGTTGTTGCACCGTCACCATCACGGCACCACCGTCGGGCTTGTGCATCAGCCCGTGCCAGATCGCGTTTTCCACAAACGGTTGCAATAACAGCGGCGGAATCTGGATGCTCTCCACCTCTACGGTTGGCTCAACGATGATGCTGTAGCGCACTTTGTGCCCAAACCTCATGGCCTCCATCTCGATGTAGAGCCGCAACGTTTCCAGCTCATTGGCCAGCGTCACGCGCTCCGAACGAGAGTTTTCCAGCACCAGCCGGATGAGGCGCGAGAACTTGGTGAGGTAATCCGAGGCGGTTTCGGCGTCGTTCTGGGCGGTGAAATACTGGATCGAATTCAGGCAGTTGAAAATGAAGTGTGGGTTCATCTGCGCCCGCAACGCTGACACTTCCAACTGGCTGATGCGCTCCTGAAAAACAGCCTGTTGGGTGGTTAGTTCGGCCTCTTTCTGGTGGCGGCGGGCCTCTTCCGTTTCCAGTTTTGCCCTGACCGTTTGAAACGATAGGTAGTTGCGATAACCCAGCAGTAACAGACCAGCGCCCACCAGTGCCAACAGTACCCCGAACCAGATTGTCTGGTAAAAAGCCGGCACAATCACCACCCGAACCGACGCCTCCTGCGGGTTTTCGAGGCCATCGTCGTTGCTGCCTCTCACCCGAAACACGTAATCGCCCGCGGGTAGGTTGGTGTAGGTGGCAAAATTTCGGGTGCCCGCCCGTACCCAGTCCGTATTGATGCCGTCGAGGCGGTAGCGGTAGGTATTTTTTTCGGCGTTGGAAAAGTTAAACGCCACGAAGGCGAAGTCGATAAAATTCTGCTTGTACGTCAACGTGATGGCGGGTAAGTTGGGCGAATACAGGCTGTCGACCACCTTGAGGCTGGTGAGGCGCACGGGCGGCACAAAGCGGTTGGGCGTCAGTTCGGCGGGTTTGAAGTAGGTAATACCTTTTACACCGCCAAAGAAGAAAGTGCCTTCTGCATCCTGAAAAGCGGCATTTGTGTTGAATTCATCGCTCTGCAACCCATCGTTTACGCTGTAGTTTTTCACGGTTTTGCTGGCGGGCATAAACCGCGTAATCCCCTTATTACTGCTTAGCCAGAGGTCATGGTCAGCATCGGTCAGGATACCGTAGATCACGTCGTTAGGCAGTCCATCGCGTTCGGTGTAGTGGGCGGTAATAGTTTGCTGCTGCCTGTTAAGCGCGAAAAGTCCGCCGTCGGTGCCCACCCACAAGGTGTTCCCGTCTTCATTCAGGCTGCGGATATTGGCGGAGGTCAGCCCATTTTTCTGGTCGAAAACCGTCACTTTCCCGGTTTGCGGGCAGTATCGGATCAGGCCATGACCAAGCGTACCCAGCCAGACGTTGTGGTCCGAATCTTCGTAAATCAGCCGGATCACGTAGTTGGCAATTGCCTTCACGGCGGGCAAATCATCCCAGGTGGTCCAGCGTTGGTGGGCCAAATCGAACCGATACAACCCCCGCTGCCCACCCGTCCAGATCTCGCGCTGATTGTGCATCACGGCCAGCGTGTAGAGGTACAGCAGCGTAGCCTGACCGGCCTGCAAATATGAAGTAAACGTCTGCTTGTCAGGTACGTACCTGCACAGTCCGCGTCCTGTTGCCAGCCACAGATTCCGGGCCGAGTCGGCGGCAATATCGTGGACCTGATTGTGCAGAATACTGGCTGGATTCCCCGCTTCGGGCAGGTAGGTTTTGGTGGTGCCGCTCTGCCGCGAGTAGACCGACATACCGCCCGACTGCGTACCGATGTAGAGCCGATCTTCGACCTCCAGCACCTTAAACACCATGTTGTCGGCCAGGGTGGCGGCGGGTGGTTTGTTCGAATCGCGCTGGATAAGGTGGAAAGCGGCTTTTCGGGGGTCAAACTTGTCGATGCCTTCGCCGCTCAGGCCTACCCAGATAATGGCCTGTTCGTCTTCAAAAAAGCTGAGTACGTAGTTCGTGGCCAGGCTGCGGGGCCTGTTTTCCTGACTGCGCAGGTGGGTGAACGTACCCAGCCGGGGGTTGTAGAGCGAGATGCCGTCGGTGCGCGTACCCACCCAAATCTGCCCCGATCTGTCGCGAAACAAACTAGCAATCTGGTTACCACTCAACTGCCGGTCCGACGACCCTTTCGCGTAATGTACTACGTCGGCGGCACGAATCAGGTGCTGATTACCAGTGGGTTGCACCGCATAGATACCGTTTTCATAGGTTCCTACCCACACCCCGTCCGCTCCGTCGCCCACCACCGCCCGGAAGATCATTTCGGATGATAAGCCCAGCGTTTTTTTGAGGTGAACCGCCCGCAACATGGGCTGTCTGGTATCGTAGCAGTACAGCTCGTCGTCGGCAATGACCCACACGGTGCCGTCGGGAGTCATGGTGATGTCGGCGAGGTTATTGCTCTTTTCCAGAAAACCCCTGATTTGGCCACTTGCGGGGTCGAACCGGTAGATGCCCCGCTCGTCGGTCATGATCCAGATACCGCCCTGCCGGTCTTCCAGCAACCGCCGTATAGCTATGTCGTTCACCAGGTGGCGGGTTCGGAAGGTGGTGTTGAAGTCGGCAAACTGCTCGCGCTGCTTGTCATACAGATCGATTCCCCGCACGGTGCCTACCCATAGCCGCCCCTTGCTGTCGGCGAGCACACTCTGCACAAAATTGTCGCGGATGGCGTGGGGTTTACCCGCCTTGAATACCGTGAACGTGTAACCGTCGTACCGGTTGAGGCCATCCTGCGTACCAAACCACATGAAGTTATCATAGCTGGCAATGGCGTACCCACTCCCCTGCGACGGCCCTTTCTGCGGCGGTAAATGCTCGAATAGGTAGTCCTGCGCCCCCACACCCGCCTGCCCCAGCCCTGTCAGGGTTCGGCACAGGCACAGCCAAAGAAAACAGATACGGGCAGTGGTCATGGGATTTGCTGGGTAGTCTAAATCGGAATCTCGACAATCACGGTAGTCCCCGCCGCCGCGCCGTTGGTATCGCTCAGGTCAACGATGGTCATGCTCGTGGCGGTTTTATAAAGCTGGTTAATCATCTCGATCCGTTCGGCGGTCACTTTCATGCCGAAGGACTTGTTGCTCGTGGCCGACTTGCTTTTGTATTCGGCAGCTTTGGCCCGGCCAATGCCGTTGTCGGTAATTTCGACGTGGAGCAGGTGGTCCTGCGGTTGTTGCACCGTCACCATCACGGCCCCGCCTTCGGGCTTGTGCATCAACCCGTGCCAGATCGCGTTTTCCACAAACGGTTGGAGCAACAGGGGCGGAATCTGAATCAGGTCGGTGTCGATGCCCGGCTCGACAATGATAGTATAGCTGACTTTGTCGAGAAACCGCATGGCCTCCATGTCGATGTAGAGCCGCAACGTTTCCAGTTCGTTAGCCAGCGTTACGCTCTCGGACTGGGAGTTTTCCAGCACCAGCCGAATCAGGCGGGAGAACTTGGTGAGGTAATCTGAGGCACGGGCGGCATCATTCTGGGCGGTGTAGAACTGAATCGAATTGAGGCAATTAAAGATAAAGTGCGGGTTCATCTGCGCCCTGAGTGCCGACATCTCGATCTGGGCAGTGCGCTGTCGGAACTGCTCGGTGATGCGCTCAATCCGCTGATCGTCAAGCTGTTTGTTGTATTCGAGTTGTTGTTTTTGGCGTATGGTGCGTTGGGCCCGCTGGCTCAGGGCCAGGTTGAAGAAGAGCAGTTCGAACCCCACCCCCACCCCAAACCAGGCGACGGGGTCGGTCCAGAAAAGTTCGCCGTCGGCCGGGCCAAATTCGTTAATGACCGTGCCCAAACCCGCCAGCGCAATAAGGCCCAGCGAGCCGATGATGAACAACGTTCGGTTGGGTACCCGCGCCCAGCTCACCCCCACCATAATGGCCAGCAGGGTTAACTCGGTGTACAGTACGGCCTGGTCGGTGAACCTGAGAACCGGCACCACCAGGTTCAGACCGCTCCAGAAACTGATGCCAGAAATAACTAACAATACCCCCACCAGCCACGAAATAGCCCGGTTGAGGCGGGGCATGTAGGGGGCTAGTTGCAAAAACGAACGCAGGAACAGCAAGTACCCAATGCCAATAATATATTGAGAGGGCAGCGTGAGCGCGGCCAGGGTTGGCCCTACCCACTGGAGGTTAAAGGCCAGATCGGTCAGAAGAAAAATAAACAGACCGGTAGCCGCCAGATAAAGCGACCAAAACCCATACGTGGCATCGTGGGCGTAGAGCCACTGCACCAGCGAGAACAAACTCAGAAACAGGCAGATACCTACCATCAGGCAGTAAAAAGCGAAATGTTCGCGCAGCCGCCAGGCCCGTTCCTGCCCAAAAAGGGTGTAGCCTGTGGGGGTAAACAGCCGGGGCGTAATGCTGCTATAGGTAAGGCAGCCTGTGGTCTGGAACCAGCCCGTGAGGGTTTGACCCGGCAACACCACCACCGGCAGCGTGAATGCATCGGGGCCGGGGTGGGGACCGGGGCGCACCAGCCAGCCACTGCGCCGGGTGTGCAGGGCGGCACCCGGTGCGGTCTGCTCGGTGAGGGACCAGGCCGCATGGTAGCCGCCAAAAAAGAGCCGCCGCAGGGTATCTGTGGGGTGGGTGTTGTGAAGCTGAAACCGCAGCCAGATGGTGGGGCGACTACCCCGCGCCTTGAGCGGCCCCGCCGGCAACGGCCCAAAACGAGCCGTTGCCACCACCACTGCCGCCGGCATTACCGACGATGAATCGACCCAGTATTGGCAGGGCACGGGGATCTGGGCCATGGCCCTAAACGGACCCGACAAGCAGATACTCAGCCCTAACAACCAACGGTATATACTCACGGCGGGGTGGCTGACAACCTAAAACGGAGTAGATTGAAACAGAAGCGAACGGGCATGGTCGTGGTGGTTAAAGGTGGAAACAGTTGCAAGGTGCCCTATGTGAAAGTAGGCAGGCGGGTTAATTCGGTCAAATCAACTACCGCCAACGGCAGGAAACAGTGGGTGAACGTCAGGAGTGGGTAGTAAAGGGTAACAATCCCGCACGGGGCCAGTCTTAAATCGGGATGGTCACCAGTACCCTGGTGCCGATGGATTGCCCCGCCGCATCCGTTAAGTCATTGATATGTACCTGTGTATCCGTGTGATACATCTGGTTGATGAGGTCGATGCGTTCGGCGGTCATTTTCATACCGAACGATTTGTGGCTGGTGGCCGACTTGCTTTTGTACTCGGCGGCTTTGGTGCGCCCCACGCCGTCGTCGGTGATGCTCACCTCCAGCAAATGGTCCTGGGGCTGTTGCACCTGCACGGTTACGCTGCCGCCCTCTGGCTTGTGCATCAGCCCGTGCCAGATCGCGTTTTCCACAAACGGCTGAATCAGCAGCGGCGGAATCTGGATACTCTCCACCTCTACGGTTGGCTCCACGATGATGCTGTAACGTACCTTGTGCTGGAACCGCATGACTTCCATGTCGATGTAGAGCCGCAACGTTTCCAGCTCATTGGCCAGCGTAACGCGCTCAGAACGGGAGTTTTCCAGCACCAGCCGAATCAGGCGCGAGAACTTGGTGAGGTAATTCGAGGCGGTATCGGCATCGTTTTGGGCCGTGAAATACTGAATCGAATTGAGGCAGTTGAAAATAAAGTGTGGGTTCATCTGGGAGCGCAGCGCCAGCATTTCGGTCTCGCTCAGTTTCAGGTTGAAGGCAGCTTCTTTTTCGTTTAGTTCGGCCTCTTTCTGCTTTCGTTTGGCGGCTTCGGCTTCCAGCCGGGATTTAAGCAGCTGTCGTTCCAGTTGCGCCCGGTACACTACCCAACCCACTAGCCCAAGCCCCGTCAGCATGAGCAGGCGGCACCAGGTAGTTTGCCAGAACGGCGGCGTAATGGTAATGGTCAGGGTCCGAACCTGGCTTTGAATGCCCTCGCTGTTGCGGCCCCGAAGGTGCAGGGCGTAGGTGCCGGGGGGCACGTTGGTGAAGGTGGCCAGCGGTTTGTTGCCCACCGACACCCACTTGGGGTTGAAGCCGACCAGCCGGTAGTCGTACTGGTTCAGGGTGGGGTGCAGGAAGCTGAGGAGCGAAAAACCGACGGTGAAGAAATTCTGGTCGTAGGCCAACGTCACCGCCGGGATCTGGTCGATGGCCTGCGGCAGGGGCAGCGGTTTGTCGAACACGTTCAGGAAACTGATCACCAGCCGGGGCGGCGTGGTATCGACCCGTATGTCGGCGGCCCGGAACTGGAACCGCTCGAATTGAAACGCCTCCTCGTCGGGGTCTTTGATGAATGTCGAGTACGCGAAATTTTGCAGGCCATAGTCCGCCCCAAAGCGGGTTTGCCCCCCCCGTTTCGGGGTTGTAGCGCACGAGGGCCGTGGCCGTTTTGAGCCACAGGAGGCCGTTTTTCAGCACATGTACGTTCAGGACGGGTTCGTTCAGGATGCGCCGGGCGGTACGTTTGCGCTGATCATAGGCCCACAGCCCGTCTTCGTAGCGGGCAATCCAGATCAGTTGCCGGGCCGGGTCGTTGGTCAGGCGCATGATGTCGGAGCCGACGGGCAGTATGGTGGTGGCCTGATTGGTGGCGGGGTCGAACCGGACGAGTTGACCACTGCCCCGGTAGCCCAGCCAAAGCTGCCCCCGGTCATCGACGAGGGCCGTGCGGATTTGGTTTACAGGCAGGCCGTGCGTACCCGCCCGGAAGCCCACAAACTGCCCCGTCTGGTGGTCGAATTTAAGGAGGTTGCCAGCATACTTTCCCGCCCGCCCAAACGACGGAAACCAAACGTTACCGGCCTTATCCTGCACGGCAAGGCGGATTTCGTCGTAATTGGCTAGGTCGTTTTCGCCGGGTGGCAGGCCCGGAATCGTGGCCCGGACAGGCGCAAACCGGTGTCGTTTCGGGTCATACTGAAACACGCTCCCCGCCGTGGTACAGCCCGTCAGCCAAACAGTTCTGTTGATGGTGTCGATGAGGGGACCGCCAATGTATTGCTCCAAAAACCCGTTCAGCGGCAGTTGATAAAGCGTTTTCCTGGTCCGGCGCTGGTTGGACTCTTCGGCCACTACCAGATGCGTACTGGTCTGGTAGGTACAAAGCCGCCCGCCGTTCTTTTTATACAGCGTCCGCATTGACGATGGCCCGACGTAGTTGGTGCTGTCGTTGAGGCGGAAGGGCTGTTTGGTCTCGTGCAAGACCATCAGCGTAGCGTTGTTGCCCCGGTCTGTGCCCATCCAGAACGTACCCCCGCTACCGATCTGGTAAGGCCGCGAGTTGAGGGCGGGCGTCAGCGGATTGTCGGGCAGATGGGGGTATTCGTAGAGCGTTTCGGTGGCCGTGTCGAAGAGCGTGAGGTAGGTATCGGTCAGGAGCCAGAGCTGATGGTTGTTGCGGGGAATGATCCGGAACACGCGATTAAGCTCGCTTTTGGGCATATAAAACTGCTTCCACACGCCCGTTTCGGGGTTTAGCCGTAACAACCCCATGCGATTCCAACTGGTGAGCCAGACAAACTTGCCCAGGGGCAACACCTCGTTGATCGCATCGAGCTTTTCGCCGGCGGCACCTTCTTTGTCGAATTTAGGGGCCAGAAATCCCCGCACCGGATACCACACCAGCGCGTTGGTGGTGGGATCGTAATAGCCTGGTGCGGCGATCCTGCCCGCATTCACAATGCCCCACACCCGCCCCTGATCATCGACCGACTTGGGAGCTAACGTGTAAGGCTTCGGCATTTCGGTTTGACCAGTCTGGTGGGTATAGCCGTTGATTAGCCGGGTGGGCAGGATCTGCCGCACCCGGCGCGTAGGACTGTCAAATTCATAGAGTTGGATCGGTTGCGGTCCTGAAAACCAGTGTTTACCTCCTTTGCCCATCACCCAGAAACGAAGCGCCTGGTCGGCAACGAAGGGGTTGCGAAACGCCCGAAACGTTTCGGTCCTGGGGTCGAACAGGTTCAGTCCGTGTTCGTTGGCAGCCCATATTTGGTGGTATTCGTTCTCGCGCACCACACTCCGCTCGTCCCCATCATGATACATCCAGGCGGCAGCCACAAAGGCTTTGCCGTACGTACCGTCGTAGCGAATTAGTGGTGCTTGGGGGTTGGGGTCGCTCAGGAGCCACAGATACCCCTGGCTGTCGTGGAGTTGTACGCCCTTGCTGGATGCCTGCTTAAACGACTCGTTATCAACCGTAAACTGGTCGAAGCGCAGGTATGGGCCGGGTCGGGCATCTTTCACGCGCACCGTCTCTACCCGTTGCGCCAGCGCAACGGGGGCAAGCAGGCACAGCCAGATGAAGAGACGGGCAACCATATACGTTAGGTGTGTGGATGGTCTGAAACGACCCTACCAACCGAGCAGGGCGCAACGGGTGAAAGTAGGCAGACGGGTTAATCCGTCCAAATCAACTACCGCCAACGGCGGCAAACAGTGGGTGAACGTCAGGCTAGTGTTGAAAACAACCCCCAAATGCGACTACCCTACTGATTTATAAGGCTATAGCTACCGTTTAATCAGTCACCCACTCCTAACGGTCACTCACCCAGCAAAGCCGGTCGTTCGCCCATGTAGAGTTGCAACGGACGGGGTATACATAAGAATTTCGCCCCGTCATACCACACCAAAAACTACTCAGCACCAATTATCCACACCGTTTCATTCTGCCCCCGCCTGAAGCCCGCCAGCAGCCCATCACCCTTTTATGGGATTGATGGCGGCCAATTCAGTGATCACCTTTGTTCGACGATAATTAATTAATTAACGAATAAGATAACTACACCATGAATCAGTCAGTTTACACGTTTCGGATTTTCATCTCCCTGATCTTCTTGCTCGTTCTATCCTGCAAGAAAACGCCCGATGTCGCGTTGCCCTTGCCCACCATTAGCAGCGTTAGCCCCGCCGAAGGCTACGCCGGGCAGGCCATCACCATAACGGGTACCGCCCTCGACGGCGCTGCCATTACGGTGGGTGCCGAAGCCGCCGCCACCAGCAACGCTACCCCCACGTCGGTGCAGTTTACGGTGCCCAATGTGGCGCTGGGTGTGCAGAAAATCACGCTCAAAGCCACCGGTGGCACCGTCACCTTCGACACGTTTAAGGTGATTGCCGTACCACCCAAAACGCCCGTGGTCAGCTCGTTTAGCCCAACACAGGGCACGCCAGGCACCGAAGTAACCGTGACGGGCCAGAATTTCGGCAACGATCTGGGTAGCAACACAGTGAAGTTCAACGGTACGCAGGCTACCATCAAAAGCGCTAATGCCACGCAGATCGTGGCCATAGTCCCCGACGCTGCCACCACCGGAGCCATCTCAGTGGGAGCCAACGGACAAACGGGCAACAGTAGCAGCAACTTCACGGTGATCGTGCCGAAGGTCAACTCGCTGGCACCTGCCGAAGGTGGAGCCGGTACGTCGGTGGTGATCAACGGCGAAGGCTTTAGCAGCACCATTGGCGACATCAACGTGGGCATCAACGGCATTACGGCCAAAGTGACAGCAGCCAGCCCGCAGCAGATCACGTTTGAGATGCCCAACCGGGCCGGAACGGGCACGGTCACGGTTGCGGTAAAAGGCAAAGTAGCCACCAGCCCCTCGGTGTTTACCTACAAATACCAGATCGGCACTAACACTACGCTGTTCAGTTCGTCGATTCGCGTCTTCCAAAGTACCGCCGTTGACCCTGACAATGGCACCGTCTATGCCTCCGACCGTAACAACAGTTCAATTATCGTAGCCCCGACCACTGGTTCTGCGCAGGCTGTTAACATAAGGGATAATGCAGGAGCCAATCACGTATCACTGACAGGCATTACGATTGTGAAAACCGGCCTGGGTGGTACTAGCGATAAACTACTGATTGTTACCAACGAAGCAAAGGGCGTTTTTGCCTACCTGCTGTCTGCCATTACTGTAGGTGCTTCGCCATCAGGAACCTTAATGCAAGCCAATGACGCTATCTACAACTCGCCTACGTCTATCGTGGGCGTGTCGCAGAGTCCGTCTACTACCTACACACTCAATGGCACTTATTATATGGCCTGTTTTGGCAGTTCGGCCATCGTGAGGAGTGTCCGGCTGAACGGCGTAACGCAAAGCCCGGTCATTGTCGGGTCGCCGGGTAGTAGTGGTTTCAACCCGGGTTCGGTGCCAAGCATTAACGCTAAGTTTAATGGGGTAGTGGGTGTTACGTTGAAAAACAACTTGCTCTACGTGGCCGACGAAGGCAATCACGCTATCCGGGTGATCGACTACAACGCTGGTACGGTCAATACCCTCGTTGGCAATGGTTCGGCAAGCAATGCCACCGGTGCGTTCGGTGCTACCCGGCTTAACCTACCCTCCAACGTGGTGGTCGATAATAGTGGGCTGATTTATGTGACCGACCGGGGCAATGGCCGCATCGTGATGCTAGACCCCCGCAGCCAGACCTCCCAAACGCTCATTTCTGGACTAAACGCGCCTTACGGCCTCAGCATCGACAATGCCGGTGCGCTCTACGTCGGCGAGTGGGGTGCAGGAACCAACCGAATTTTGAAGTTGACAGTGAAGTGACACCCTGAACGATCTCTATTTTTACCCTTTTTTCAAACCATCCACATCCATCATGCGTTCGCTCCTCCTCCTTGCTACCAGTTTGCTGGTGGCCAGCCCATTGCTTGCCCAGACGCGCCGGGCAACCACCACCAAAACACCTCCCGCTACCCGGTTTGTAGCTCCCGCAAAACCCTCGGTAGCCCCCGTGCGGCAACCTACCCCGCCCGCACCAGTTTCGGCAGCTCCTGCTTCGGCAGCTCCTGTGCAGCAGCAAACAGCACCGGTACAGGCGGCTTCGTACCGTGCCACCACGCCAATGCAAAACTCGGTTAGCCCAGCGGGTAGAAGTAACGTGTTTAAAGTCAACGTGTTTAGCCCTATAGTTCGCACGATTTCGGCGTTTTATGAACACGCCACCGGGCCAACGTCGTCTATGCAACTGGGCGTTTACTATACCGGCATTTCCCTCGGTGATTTGGCGTATCGGGGTTTCGGCATCACGCCCGAATATCGGTTTTACCTCACCAAACGGAGTGACGCACCAGATGGGGCTTATCTGGCTCCGTTTGTGCGCTACCAAAACCTGACCTTCAGCGATGTGACCGACGCAAGCTCGAAGTTTACCCTCAGTACAGTTGGTGGGGGGCTGTTGGTAGGTCGACAATGGCTGGTGGGCCGCTCCGACAACGTAGCGATTGATCTGTTCGGCGGCCCGTCCTACAACGTTGCCAAAGTTGGCGACGGCTACAAAAGTGACGCACCGACGGCTTTTGCCGGGTTCGGTGTGCGCTTCGGCCTGTGCATCGGGCTGGCCTGGTAAACTACGTTAACTCTACTTTCATCCACCCAAAGTTCTATTTACACTATGAAACCTGCCTTCGCATCCCCCAAAGGCCTGCTCATCGCCCTCGCCCTCATGGGGGTACTGGCCAATTGCTCGAAAAAAGACCCCACCCCGGTTATTCCGGCTATTGTGGCCCCGGTGCTGAGCGCCGTCACGTTCGCTGACATCACGCCCACTTCGGCCAAAGCGTCGGGTACTATTTCGGCGGTCGGGTCGGGAACGGCAACCACGTCAACGATCAGCGAATATGGTCTGTGCTACGGCCTCACCGCCAACCCCACCACCGCCGATACGAAGGTGCAGGCAGGTACTACCGCCAGCAAGCCCGTCGATATTGTGGCTAGCCTGACGGGCCTCAAAGCGGGTTCGGCCTACTTCGTGCGGGGCTACGCTATCCATGTGGGTGGCACGGCCTATGGCGAACAGGCCAGCTTCACAACGGGCAGCCTGAAAGCACCCGAACTCACCACCGCCGATGCCATCGACATTGGTACGACCACCTGCCTGATCGTGGGCAACCTCACGGGTCTGGGCACGAGCAACGTAGTGCAGCATGGCCACGTCTGGAGCAGCACCAACCAGACCCCCACCACCACCGACCCCAAAACCGAACTGGGCGGGGCCAGCAGCGTACCCAAAGAGTTTAAGAGCGCACTCATTAGCCTCAGCCCTAATACCACCTACTACTACCGGGCCTACGCCACCAGCGCCGACGGCACGGGCTATACGGCGGTGAAAACGGTGAAGACGCTGAACCAGGTGGCACCGACCGCCACCACGGGCGATATCAGCAATGTTGGGCTGACGGGGGCCACCGTGGGCATGAACCTGGTAACGGTAGGCACCAACACCAACATCACGGCTGGCATGTGCTGGAGCAACAGCAACCAAACACCCACCGTGGCCGACACCAAGACCAGTGCTGGTGCCAATTCGCCGCAGTTTTTCAGCAATACGCTCCAGAGCCTCCAGCCGGGCACCACCTATTATGTGCGGGCTTATGCCACCAGCCCGGTCGGCACGGGGTATGGCGATGTGAAAACGTTTAAAACGTTGAGCGGGTCCGTCCCAACGGTCGAAACGGGTACGCCTTCTACAGTCTCCCTGCTTTATGCCTATATCGATAATGTCAAGCTGTTGACCCTCGGCACAACCTTAACGGCAAAGTTTGGGCTTTGCTGGAGTAGTACCAACCAGAACCCCACACCCGCCGACAGCAAAGACGAACGCGGACCAGTCTCCAGCCCAACCTACTTTATTGCCAGTATGCCTAACCTTAAACCGGGTACCACCTATTACTACCGGGCCTACGGCACCAACAGCGTGGGCACGAGCTATGGCGAGGTGAAAACGCTCACGACCCAATCGGGCCTACCTGTCGTTCAGACGAATTCCGACGGTGTCCTTGGTGGGAGAACGGTTTTCACTATCGGGGGAAAGATTGTATCGGGGGGGCCAACGCTTATTTCCGTATACGGCCACTGCTGGAGTGCCACCAACAAACTACCCACTACGGCAGACAGTAAGAATGGGCTAATTCCTACAAATAGCCAGGCGATTCTTGGCATTGGCAAATACGTCAGCGACCTAACTAACCTGGCCCCCAACACCACCTACTACATGCGCGGCTACGCCACCAACTCATATGGCACTGGCTATGGCGACGTATACACCTTTACCACCCAGAAATGAGCATGACCATCACCAGGCTAACGTACTGACGCGGCAACATCCCCCTTTTATGGGATTCGCGGCGGGTTATCTGGTCGTGATCTTTGTTGAGTTCCCTAAGTATATCCAGACCAAACGTGGCGACGTAACGCACTGATTATGAACAACGCAATACCTATGCTGCGCCGAACGGCCAGCCGACTTACGCTCGTAGCCTGTTTGCTGGCCGCCTGCAAGGGAAATGACCCCGTGAAGCCCCAGCCTGTGGACGTGAACAACGCCATTGCCCTCTCGAAAGTGCTGGTGTTCACGAGCGGCACCAAATCGGGTTCGGGCAGCATTCCCACCACGGGTTCGCCCACCTCAACGATCACCAACCTGCCCTCGCTGAAGGTGTCTACGGGCGGTGGCACGGTCTATATTCCCGTGGCCTACACGGGCAAAACGGCCATTGCCTACGCCTACGTGCAGGTACAGGGAGCCGATACCTACTTTATCATTCCTGTGTCGGGTACTACGCCTAATGGGCAGATTGCCATTCCCGTGACCCTGCCCGCCACCTTGCAGGGCAACTTTGTCCTGCTACTATCGCTGGTGAGTGCCAGTGGCAACGTAGTGCTGACTAAGACGGTGTCGGTACCCGTAGAAACAACGGTTCCGCTGGACTGTGGTGATGGCGATGTGACCGGCGCAGCGGGCATCACCCTCACCGAACACAGCCTGAACGGCAAAAGCGGTAACGTCACCATCGGCTATGACACCTACTCGCTACCCGACCGGATCGACGTGTTTGTGGATGGCACCTGGGTAGCCGGCACGGGCACATCCATTGCGCCACCGCCTCCACTCAGTACGTGTATCAACCCGGCGGCAGGCTTTGTAGGCAAGAGCGGTACGTTTACCGTTCCCGTCAAAAGCAGCAACAAAATCATTCAGGTCTATGTGTCGGGTTGCACGGGCAGCACCACCGCCTGGGAGTATTCGCTCGTTTGCCCGCGATGAGAAAGATTTGGTGCTGACCGTTTGATGAACGTTGAGCAGAGGACCAAAAAAACGCCCGCTACAGATTGTAGCGGGCGTTTTTTGTTATCTCACAACCATCAACCCTACACGCCGGGGTCAGTGGGGGTGCTGGTGTTATTGTCGCGCTCGGTGCGGGGGTAGGGGAAGAAATTGCGGTTCCGTTCGCTGCCCGCAGCACCCGGACCGGGGCGGTTAAAGCGGCGGCTGTCTTCGAGCCGGAACCCCTGGAAGGCCAGTTCCACAAGCCGGTTTTTGTAAATGTCCAGCAAAATGGCCTCGGCGGTATTGTCGCCTGCGTAGGCGGGCAGGGCCGCGCCGAGGCCAAACGTATCCTGCGTGGCGGTCTTGGTCCGCACCTTGTTTAGCTCGATCACGGCGTTGGCCAGATCACCCTTGCGGGCATAGGCCTCCGCCCGAATCAGGCCCATTTCGCCGGGCAGATACACCGGCACGGCAGCATTGTTGGCCGTGTAATAGGCCGACGCCACCACCGGCGATACGGCCGTGTTGCTGCTCACCTTAGTCAAAAACGCCAGCCGCTTGTCGGCAGGGTCGGGGACCAGCGCCCCCGTCAGGCCGAGGTTGGCGTTGGCGGGCTGGTAGTTGTTGAGGTTGCCAAACGTGGCCTCAAACAGGGGGTTCCGCGTATTGTCGTCGAAATTAAAGACTGACTTGCTGGTGAGCACCACTTTGGCCGCTGCCGCCAGGGCTTTGTCATTGTCACCGGCCAGCAGGGCATACCGGGCAATGAGCGCCTGAATGGTATTCGGAATGTCGATACCCGGCACAATTTTGCCCGTAAAGTTGGCCGACACCGGTGCGGCGGCTACCGTGGTAGCGGCAGCTTCCAGTGTACGGATAGCCTCCTGCAACACCTGCACGCGGGGCACAAACGGGGCATTGGTGGCCGTGGTGATGGGTGCCTGCTCGAAAAACTGCGCCAGCGTACCCAATGACAGGGCCTTGAAAATGGCCGCGTAGCCCACAATACCACTCTTGGTGCCGGGGTCGTTATCGGTCACGGCGGTGTTGGCCAGAATCAGTTCGGCGTTGGCCCGCACCAATTGGCTTTGCGTCCAGAGGTTACGCACCACGCCATTACCACCGTTCACGTTACCGCCGCCGGTGGCCAGGTTGGCCTCTTCGATGTTACCCACGTTGAGCACGTTTAGCTCGCGGGTGGTGAGCCCGGCACCTGCCGTGGCATTGTACAACACGCTCAACGCCCCGCCAGTACTGTAGCGGTACTGGAGGCCATTGCAGAGCGTAATCAGTCCGTCGGGCGAACTAACGGCCTGTGATTGGCTGATGGTGCTGGGGTTTAGGTATTCCGGCTGCTGGCAGGCCGTCTGCGACAGCAGCAATCCCAGCGTGAGGATGGAAAGGAGGATCTTTTTCACGGGATGAGTTTAAAATGTGGCCGTTAGTTTAACCTGATACGTGCGGGGAATGGGTACGTTGCCGAAATCGACGCCGCGGATGAGGTCGTTGTTGCCGCCCGCGTTGGTTTCGGGGTCGAAACCGGTGTAGTTATCCCACGAGTAGAGGTTGCGGCCAATGAGGGCCACGCTCAGCCGTTTGATGGCGGGGGTAATCTGGGGCAGTGCATAGCTCAGCGACACCTCGCGCAGTTTGGTGTATGACCCGTTGTCGATACGGAATTCCTGCGTGTTGTAGATGCCGAAAATGTAGCCACGGGGCAGCTCGCCACGTAGTTCGCGCTCGGCATAGTCGCCCAGACCCACGCCCTGCCGGGTGCGCTTGTCGGCGTTGAACACGTCGAGGCCCTGAACGGCGTCGAGCAGCACGTGGAGGTTCAGCTTTTTGTAGGTCACGTTGGTACTGAACGAACCCGTCCATTTTGGGTTTGGGTTGCCAAGAATCAGGTTTGCCAGCGGCTTGGTCACGTCTACTTTACCGTCGGCAGCACGTGCCGGGGTGAAGTCAATAGTGCCCGTGTTGGCCGTTACGGCCCTTTCTGACATTGGAAAGCCCGATGGCGAGAGCAAGTATGAGCCGTCGGCGTTGCGGGCAAAACCCGTTCCGAAGAACACACCCACGGGCTGATTGAGCAACAGCCGCACCGGCGCACCCGACGTACCTTCGGCACCCACGTCGAGAACGGAGAGACCACCGAGGTCGGTCACTTTGTTGCGGTTACTGTTGAAAATGGCGGTGAAGTCCCAGCTAAAGTTGGCCGTTTTCACAGGGTTGGCATCCAGCACGAGTTCAAAACCGGTGTTCTGCATGGCCCCCACGTTGTTCACGATGCTGGTGCCACCCGCCGACGGAGCCAGGCTGCGGTTTACCACCAGGTTGCTAATTTTCTGCTGGTAGGCGGTGATGCCCAGATTCAATTTTCCGTTCAGGAAGCCCAGGTCAGCGCCAAATTCCAGTTCGGCCATACGCTCGGGCTGCACGTCGGGGTTGGCCAGTTGGGTGCCGGGCGTAATGGTGTTTCGGCCCAGATACGCCACGGGGTTGAACTGGTAGAAACGGGCATACGATCCAATGCCCGACAGGTTGCCCGCCTCGCCGTAGCTGGCCCGCAGTTTCAGGCTGTTAAACGTGTTGCTGCCCCCGGCTAGCGACTTCCAGAAATCCATGTCCGACACAATCAGCGACCCGCTCACTTTGGGGTAATACTGACTGGTCTGCGTGGGCGAAAACTTGCTCGACTGGTCGCGGCGGATGGCCCCGGTCAGGAACGCGAAGTTCTTGAAACCCAGCGTGGCCTGCCCAAATAAGCCGTTCAGGCTGTACCGATCCAGGCCGTAGCCCAGGGCGTAGGTCGTGCTTGTGCCCCCGTTGACGGTCTCGATAAACGGAGCCAGGTTCTGGCTGTTGAGCTGGGTATAGTCTGACTGGAAATACTGGTAGCTGTAGCCCGCAATGGCGCTAAGCTTCAGATCACGAAGCAGTTGTGTTGAATACGACAGGTTCAGATCGTTGTTGAACTGCGTGACCACGTTGGTGGCGTTGGCGGCAAAACCAAACGGATAGCGGGCGGCGGGCAAACCAGACACCGCCTGATAGGGATAAGGCCGGATGTAGTTTTTGCCGAACTGCGAATAGGTATCCACCCCGGCAATGTAATCGACCGACAAGCCCTTGAATGGTGTCAGGTTCAGTTGCACGCTGCCAATGGTACGGCTGATGCTCTGCGAAAACTTCATGTCCTCAATTGTCGAGAGGGGGTTGACGCGGGTGGGTTCCACGGCCAGCAGATTCCCGGCGGCATCGCGCTTGGTGATGTCGTAGATGTTGTTGGTGATGTTGACCGCGTTGATAGGGCTGTAGAAGACGTTACCGTTTGCTTTTTCGTCCGAAAAGCTGTTTGAATAACCCAGCCCCACACTCACTTTAGCCCAGCTCGCCAGCCGCTGATCTACGCGGGCGCGGAGGCTGTAGCGCGTGAAAGCGGTGCCTTTGATGATACCCTGATTCTGCAAATACCCGCCCGACACGTAATACTGCGTGTTGTCGTTGCCGCCGTTGACACTCAGGTTATTGTCGGTACCGGTGCCCGTCTGGAAAATCTGGTCGAAGTAGTTGTAGCGCGTCACGTCCACCAGGTTACTGGCCAAATTTGTATTCGTGCCATCGCGGAAAATGCTCGTGGTGGTGGTGCCAGGGTTGGCCGCAATCTGCGCCGCCGAAACGCCGCCGATGGTGTAGAGCCGCAGGGCCGCAAAGCCAAACTGCTTGCCGTAGGTGTTCACGGGCACACCCTTCCGCAGTTCGTTACTGTTGAACGAGGTTGAAAACGTAACCGTAGGCTTGCCGCTTTGGCCGCGTTTGGTGGTAATGATGACCACACCATTGGCCGCACGAGAGCCGTATTGGGCCGCCGCCGCCGCGCCGTTGATCACGTTGAGCGTGGCAATATCGTCGGGGTTGATGTCCGATAAGCGGTTCTGCCCCACGCTGGAATTGCCTACGTCATTAACCAGTGCCAGTTGCGATACGTTGGTACTGGCGTTGCTAACAATCACACCGTCAACCACATAGAGCGGATCAGACGAGCCCGTCAGCGACTTGACACCCCGCAGCCGGATGGTGATGCCCCCCGCCGGATCGCCGGAGTTTTGGGTGATCTGCGCCCCCGGCACCTTGCCCTGCAACGAGTTGATGAGGTTGCCCGACCCCGACTGCACAATGTCCTGCGCCCGCACGGTGCTGATGGCGTTGCCCAGTTCACGCTTGGGGGCCGAAAGGGTCGATCCCGTCACGACTACTTCGTCGAGGTTGGTGGTGGCGGCTACCATGCTGGCGTTTACGGTCACGGTTTCATCCGTGCCAAGCGTGATGTCCTGCCGGAGGGTTTCGTAGCCAATGGCCGTAAAAGCCACCGTGACCGGTCCGGCTTTTCGCGTCACGGGTAGCGTATAATTCCCCTCCGAATCGGACGTGGCACCTACCGACGTGCCAACGACCACCACCGTGGTGCCGGGCAGGCCCTGTTTGTTGTCGTCCAGCACGCGGCCTTTCAGCACGTGGCGGATGGGTGATTGCGCATGGGCTAAGTGGCTGACGGTGAGCAGGCACATAAGCCACAGCAGTCGTCGCAGCGGACGACGTTCGGCAAACTTGTACACGTAGTTCATAGGTGATTTTTATAAGTAAAACTCCCCTAAAGTACGCAAAACAGCTTGCAGTAGCCTATAAACTATCCGATTTTCTACTCATGTACGTGCGGAGACCGGTTCGTACAACCATAACCACGGGTAACGAACCAATAATGCTCCGACAACCAGCTAGAGTTACCAGCCTTTCGTTTGCTTAAATTAATAACCATTTGGCATGAATGTTGGACAAATTCGGGTAGTACCTCTCGCTAGCCAATGTTGCTCAATGACCGCCGTTTCCGATTTATACACCTGCTTCTGTACCTGTGTATAGGTGTTTCCACCGCGGCTATCGGGTTGCTGGTGGCGCATCCAGCCCAGGCGCAGGCCGTTGAAATCTGCAATAATGGTATTGACGACGATGGCGACAAACTCATTGACTGTCAAGACCCTGACTGCCCCGAATGCGTCCGGTTTCAGAGTTGTGTACAGCCCAACACCTGCTATATGCCCCCAATCTGGGCGGTGCCCGTAGCGGGCGATCAGGTCTTCGATTCGCAGGATCTGGTGCTATCCACCAACGCGCCGTTTACCACCGTCACCATCCGCAGTGCCGACGGTAGTTACACGAAAACCGTGGCCGTTACCTCGTCGGGGCCAACCATCGTGTCGTTGCCGCTGTCGGTGGTGATGTCGAATCAGGTCAATACTAAACAACTCAACAAGGGCCTGATTATTACGTCGGGCGAACCAGTTCAGGCCACCTACCGGCAAACGGCCTTTTACAACCAGGACATTGTGCCCCTAAAGTGCCGTGCCGCGCTCGGTTACGCGTTTTATGCCGGTAGCCAAACCCGGTTGAGCGGCAACAACGTACCCAACGAACGCCATTTTGTTTCGGTCATGGCCACCCTCGACGGCACCACCGTCACCATCCGCAGCCCGATCGATCTCGAAGGCGTGACGGCCAACGTACCCGTAGTGGTCACGCTCAACGCCGGGCAAACCTACCTGGTGGCGTCGAAACTGATTAACAACGGGGCCAATTCAGAAAACAAATCCGTGTCGGGCGTGCTCGTCACCTCCGACCCTGACCACCCCATTGTGGTCAATTCGGGGTCGCAACATACGGCACAACCCTACAGCGGCAACCGCGATGCGGGTATTGACCAACTGGTGCCGGCCCGCACCACCGGCACCGACTACGTGGCTGTTCACAGTGGCAACACCACCGCCAACTCCGATTATGTGGTTGTGGTGGCCACCGAAAACAACACCACCGTCACCATTTCGGGGCCAACCACCACGGGCGGCACTAGCTCGGTTTTATCGACCACAACGATCAACGCGGGGCAGGTGTACACCTATAATTTACCCAACGGAGCGCAGAATCGGGCTTTTTACATCAAGACGTCGCGAAAAGCGTACACCTACCACGTCTCGTCCTACGGGGCCAACGAATTTGGAATGGGGCTGCTGCCGACTATTAATCCGTGCAATGGCAGCAAGCGCATCGACTTTTTCCGTACCTCAGGCACCTCCAACGATCAGGCCATCGTTACCATCCCCACGTCGGGCACGCCGAGCCTGACCTTTCGCGGGCAACCGTTTTCAACGTATGGCACTGTCATCGACCAGATTACGATCAACGGCGTACCCCACAGCATCATCAGTTTTCCGAACACGGCCATTGCGGCGGCAGGCAACGTCAACACACTGATTTCCACCGAACGCTTCCACGTGGGTGTGGTCTCGAACACGGGCGGCGGCAACACGGGCAACTACGGCTACTACTCCAACTACGAAGCGCGGGTAGAC
Source organism: Cytophagales bacterium (assembly GCA_038230755.1). Classification (GTDB taxonomy): domain Bacteria; phylum Bacteroidota; class Bacteroidia; order Cytophagales; family Spirosomataceae; genus Fibrella. The sequence goes on from JBBRMP010000026.1 coordinate 22,521, forward strand.
GTGATCAACGCCCAAACCGGCCAACCCGACGATTTTTTCACCGTGGCCACCGTCACTGTCGGCAGCCCGGTCAATTATTGCCTCACGCTGACAAGTTGCGGCACAACCAACACCATCAAGAGTATTATTCCGGGCAAATACACCCAGTCGGCCACGTTCAATAACCAGCAGTGCGTCACGTATACCATGAGCACGACAGCCCCGATCTGCGCCCGCGACACGATCCGGGTGATTGTGCAGAACGAGCTGGGCCGCGAAGGACAGGTCTGCCTGGAGTATGTCAACAAAAATAACGACCTCATTGTCAATGTTATACCAAATTCGCCGGTGGTGTGTCAGCCCACGGGGTCCACGTCGTTAACCATTATTCCAACCAGTTCGGGCGGGAATTTTACCTACGAATGGATTACACCCGACAAGCAGGTGCTGACCACGCAGGTGATTCAGGCCGCCGTGCCGGGGCGCTATTTAATCAGCGTCCGGGATGGTAACGTTTGTATCGACACGGCCTCTATTGTGGTCCAGGCCGATACACCCACGATTAAACTCACGGGTACGTCGGCGGGGAGTAGTCTGTCCTATTGCGCGGGGGCTACAGTGCCCTATACTCTGTCGGCCACGGCGGGGACATATGCGTGGGTGGTTACCAATGGCACCATCGTAACAGGTGGTACGCCCAGCAGCCAGACGGCTACCGTGCGGTGGGGGCCATCGGCGGGCACCGGCATCCTACGCGCCACGGTAACGAGCGCCAACGGTTGCACGGCTACCATCACGCAGACGGTCACGATTTTGCCCGCGCCGGTGTTGTCGCTTTCCGTGCAAAACGCAGCTTGCTTTGGGAGCAGTACGGGCCGGGTAGACCTCACACCCAGCAGCGGCACCACGCCCTACACCTACAAATGGACTACGGGAGCCACCACCGAAGACCTCACCAACGTAGCAGCGGGTGTGTATTCCGTTACCGTCACGGACCGGGGCGGGTGTACCAGCTCGGGTAGCGCCACAGTGGGGCAGCCCACGGCCCTTTCCCTTGCGGCCGCGGTCACAAACATAGGTTGCAACGGCCGCACCACCGGGGCTGTTGACCTAACCGCTACGGGTGGCACCGCACCGTATTCGTATGTCTGGAACTCAGGCAGCACTGTGGGCATTGCTTCCAGCGAAGACATTTCGGGCGCAGCGGCGGGTTCGTATACCGTGATTGTGACGGACAAAAACGGCTGCACAAGTAGCTTGTCTGTGACTGTAAATCAGGCTCCAGCCATTGCATTGGCACTTTCTGGGCAAAACGTAGCCTGTTTTGGCGGCACCACCGGCGCGGTAAATCTGACCCCCACGGGTGGAACCGGCGTATTTTCGTACCGGTGGTCAACCGGTGCACAGACGCAAGGGATTGCGTCTCTACCCAGCGGAACGTATTCGGTTACGGCCACCGATGCGAACAGTTGCACCGCCACGGCATCGGCCACGTTGCAACAGCCACCCGCCCTTGCACTCAGCACCACCCGCACTAATCCCACCTGTTTTGGCGGCACCAACGGAGCCGTCGACCTGACCGTTTCGGGTGGTGCCACACCATACTCGTTCCGCTGGAACACGGGTGCAATCACCGAAGATTTGATCAGCCGGACGGCGGGCGTATACTCCGTTACGGTGACAGATGCTAACAGTTGCACGGCCATCACGTCGGTGACGCTCACCCAGCCCACGGCTCTGAGCCTGAACCCCACGCAGCAAAACATAGGCTGTTTTGGCGGAAACACGGGCGGCATCAGCCTTGCGGTTTCGGGCGGAACCAGCCCATACCGGTATCTGTGGAGCAACGCGAGTACGGCCAGTAACCTGACTAATTTGGCCGCCGGGGTATATTCCGTCACGGTGTCCGATGCGAATAATTGTGCTCAAAATCAGTCGCTTACCGTTACCCAGGCTAGTGCCCTGACCCTAACCGGTACGGTGCAAAACGTAGCCTGCAACGGCGGCAATTCGGGCGGTATCAACCTGACCGTTTCGGGTGGTACAGGCCCATTTCGGTATGCGTGGAGCAACGGGCAAACAGTGGAAGACCAGACCAGTTTGATGGCGGGAACCTACACCGTCACCGTGACCGATGCGAACAATTGTGTGGCTAGCCAATCATTTACCGTCACCCAACCTGCCCCGATTCTACCCAACCTGACAAGCCAGAACGTGGCTTGTTTTGGCGGAACAACGGGTTCTGTAAATCTGGCTCCGACGGGCGGCACAGGCACGTTTTCATATCGGTGGACTACCGGCGACGGCGGACCGGGCGCAACGTCCCAAAATTTGAGCGGGTTAACAGCCGGAACCTACTTCGTTACCCTCACCGACGCCAACAATTGCACCGCCACGGCCTCTGTTTTGTTGACCCAACCCACGGCTATTTCGCTCAGTGCCAGCACCACAAATCCCGGTTGTCTGGGTGGTAGCAACGGCAGTATCGACCTTACAACATCGGGTGGAACACCTTCTGGACCAAGCACGTATACCTACATCTGGAGCACCGGCGCGGTCACGCAGGATATAGGCGGCATCGTGGCGGGTGTCTATGCGGTCACAGTAACGGATGCCAACGGATGCAAGGCCACGGGGTCATACGCCCTGACGCAACCCACGGCCCTGGGCCTGGCTATCACCGCGCAAAACCCGGCTTGTTTTGGTACCGCTACGGGCAGCGTCAGCACCACGGCCACGGGCGGCACCAACCCATTTTCGTACAAATGGAATACCGGCGCGGTTACGCAGAACATCACCAATTTAGTGGCCGGATCCTATTCCCTTACCCTCACCGACGCGCAAAGTTGCTCGCTCGTGCTGAGCGTGACGCTAACCAACCCGCCCGCCTTAAGCGTGGTCACCACCTCCCAAAATCCGACCTGTTTCGGGGCCAATTCGGGTTCGGTAAATAGCCTGCCATCGGGTGGCACGGGGCCTTATACATACCTCTGGAACACCGGGGCAACAACCCAAAATCTGGCCAAGGTGGGTGCCGGAACTTACATCGTGACCGTGACTGACGCGCAGGGTTGCAGCCGCACCGCCACCGCTACGCTGACCAATCCAACCGCCATTGACCTCGCCGTTCAGACCCAAAACGCGGCCTGTAACGGAGCCGCCACCGGCAGCATCGACCTGACCCCAATGGGTGGAACGGGCGTGTTTTCGTACAAGTGGAACACCCGCAACGGCGGACCGGGAACCACAACCCAGGATTTAACCGGCATTGTATCGGGCGTGTATGCCGTGACGGTGACGGATGCCAATGGCTGCACGGCTACGACTACGGCTACTATTCAGGAACCGTCGTCGCTGACGCTCACCCTGACCCCACAACCCGTAGCCTGTTTCGGCGGCAGCAACGGGCAGGTAACCAGCACCGTGCAGGGCGGGACCAGCGCGTATTCGTATGTATGGAGCAACACGACCAGCACATCCACCGTTTCGGGATTAATCGCCGGAACATATTCAGTTTCAGTGACCGATGGCAACGGGTGCCGCAGCGTTGCATCGGCTACGGTTTCGCAGCCCACAGCCCTCTTATCGGCCGCTTCGGTGACCAACATCAATTGCGCCAACGGACAGTCCGGCGCGGTCAATACAACCCCTTCCGGCGGCACCAGTCCGTACAGTTTCCGGTGGTCGGACGGGAGCACAACTGAGGACATAAACGACCTATCGTCAGGTATTTATTCATTGACAGTAACCGATGCCAACGCCTGTAGCATCACCCTAAGCCGGTCATTGACGCAGCCCACAGGTATTGGCGCCACGGCCAGTTTTACCAACGTAAGCTGCAACGGCGGCGCTAATGGCCGGATCGATTTGACCCCCAACGGTGGTCTGGCTCCGTACACCTATTTGTGGTCAGCCGGCGCACAGACGCAAGACATTTCGGGGCTGAGTTCCAACACCTACGTCGTCACCATCACCGATGCCAACGGCTGTTCGTTCAACTACGCCGTCGCCATCATTCAGCCCCGCCCACTGACGGTGCAGCCTGACCCGTCGAACGTGTTGTGCAACGGGCAGTTCGCCAGTATCGTCACCGACGTGCGGGGTGGTACGCAGCCGTTTAGCTATTCGTGGAGCAACGGCGCGGTCACGGCATCGGTCTATAATTTGCCCGCCGGTAGCTACTCGCTCACCGTGACGGATGCCAACAGTTGCACGGCCACCACGTCGGCCACGATTAATCAACCGCCGCCGTTTGGTATCAACGCCGTGGTGACACCAGTAGCCTGTAATTCAGGGAGTAACGGCCAAATTACGCTGAATGTGGAAGGGGCCACGCCGCCATATGCGTTCACGATTAAAAGCCCCGACAACACCGTTGTGAGCAATACCTCGACGGTATCGGGCCTCACGGCGGGGACCTATTCGGCCACGGTGGTCGATACCAACAACTGCATTCAGATGGTGAGCATTACGGTGCAGGAATCGCCGGTAATTGCCTTGTTCACGGCCCTGACCAACGTCTCGTGCTACGGCAACCTCGACGGCACCATTAGCCTGACGGCTACGGGCGGACGACAGCCTTTTGCCTATGCCTGGACTGATGGTGGCACCGTGGAAGACCGCATCGGACTGGCGGCGGGGAGCTTTTCGGTTATCGTGACCGATGCCAATTCGTGTACCGCCACCACGGCCGTGAGCCTTACCCAACCGCCCCTGCTGAGCCTGGGGGGCAGTTATACGAACGTCTCGTGCTTCGGCGGCAACAACGGACGCATTACCGTTTTCCCCGCAGGTGGCACCCTTCCCTACAGTTATTCGTGGAACACCGGCGCAACGAGCCAAACCGTTTCGATGCTGATTGCCGCTACCTACAGCGTCACGGTCACAGATAGCCACGATTGTTCCGACGAAATCAGGGTGATTATCAGCCAGCCCACGGCCCTCTCGGCCTCGCTGCTGCCCGAAAACCTGACCTGCCGGGGCAATGCTACCGGACTGATCGACCTGATCGTAAAGGGCGGGGTGGTTCCGTACACTTACGCCTGGAGCAACGGTTCGAGTACCCAGAACCAGTCAGGTTTGGCTGCCGGGCCCTATTCCGTCACCATCACCGATGCCAACGAGTGCAGCCTGGTCCGGTCGGTGACGCTCACCGAACCGGCCACGCTGACCATCGCAGGAACGACGGTGCCAGTGGCGTGTTTTGGAGGGTCAACGGGGCAAATCAGCTTGACCATTTCGGGGGGAACAGGCACACGGGCTTACCGCTGGAACGACGGGTTTACGGGCCAAAATCGCACCGGACTAGTGGCGGGCGTATATATCGTAACGGTGACCGATGGCAATCAATGCACTGAAAGTCAGTTGTTTACTATCACGCAACCCACCGCGTTAACCTCGACGGTAGCGAGCCAGAGCATTGCCTGTTTTGGAAGAACCACGGGTAGTATTTCGCTCACGGCATCGGGCGGTATTTTGCCGTATTCGTACTTGTGGAACGACGAATTTACGGGCCAAAACCGCACCGGGTTGGCGGCGGGCAACTACCTCGTGCTCATTACCGACGGCAACGGATGCCAGACCAGCACCGGAGCTACCCTGACCCAACCCACGGCCCTCGTGCTGGCACTAACACCCACCCCCGCCGCTTGTTTCGGCAGCAGCACGGGCCGCGTTGATGCGAGCATTCAGGGCGGCACACCAGCGTATAGTTTTGCGTGGGATACGGGAGCCAATTCACAGACTATCAATGCCGTACCAACCGGCACCTACGCCGTTACAGTCACGGATACCAACGCCTGTACGACCACCGCGCAGGCTACGGTTTCGCAACCTACGGCCCTCACCGTTTCGGGCATTTCGACCAATATCCTGTGCTTTAGCGGCACCAACGGAGCCATTGATTTGACCGTTGCGGGGGGTACGTCGCCCTATGCGTATGGCTGGTCAACCGGGACCAATTCGCAGGACATTGTGGGGCTTACGGCGGGTATTTACTCCGTCACCGTGACCGATGCGAACGATTGTTTCTCGGTCAACTCGTTCACACTGACCCAACCTACGGCGGTCTCCGTTGCGGTTTCTGGCACCGATATTGGCTGTTTCGGCATCACCGACGGCACGGCTAGCCTGACCGCATCGGGCGGGGTTTCTTCCTACACATACCGCTGGAATACGGGCGATATTTCGCAGACAATCAATACGTTACCAGCCAGTTTTTATTCCGTAACGGCTACCGATGCCAATGGATGTTCGGCACAAAACAGCCTGACGCTCACCCAACCCACGGCCCTGACCGGCCTGATTGTAGGCACCGACATTAGCTGTTTCGGGGGAACCAACGGCACCATCAGCACAACCCTCGCGGGCGGCACATCTCCTTACTCCTACACCTGGACTGTCCCAGTAGGCGACGCGGCCATCAACACGGCAAACCGCGCCGGTTTGGCCATCGGTACCTACACCGTTAACATCACCGACGCGCAGGGTTGCCGGTTTACGCTGACCCAAACGCTGACCCAGCCCACGGCGGTTGCGCTCTCGCTTAGCACCCGCGCCACGCAGTGCAACGGGGCCACCGATGGGCAGGTTTCGGCCACGGCTACGGGCGGTATCCCCGCATCAGGGACACTTTATTCGTACCTGTGGAACACGGGGGCACAGACGCAATCGCTGTCTGCCGTAGCCACCGGCATATACGCCGTAACCGCCACCGACGGCAACGGCTGCACCGCTTCGGCCACGGCCACAGTGGGCCAGCCCAGCAGCCTGAGCGTGGTTGGTTCAACCACCGATATCCTGTGTTTCAGCGGGGTAAACGGAAAAATTTCGCTCGAATCCAACGGCGGGTCGCCCGGTCCGGCGTTCCGGCCCTACAGCTACGCCTGGAGCCATTCGACCAGTACGTCGGCCACGCAGTCGGGGTTGGCAGCGGGCGTGTATTCGACCACCGTTACCGACGCCAACGGTTGTCAGGTGATCAAGCCGTTTACGCTCACGCAACCGTCGGCGCTTAACCTACTTTCTTCAGCACAGAACATTGCCTGCTTTGGCGGGGCCGACGGTCTCATCAGCGTATCGGCCACGGGCGGCGCACCGGCAATAAATCCTGCCTATGCCTACGTTTGGACTGGCCCAATGGGTGACGGTGCGCAAACACCCGACCGCACCGGATTGATCGCGGGAACGTATGCCGTAACCGCTACCGATGGCAACCAGTGCACTATCAATCAGTCATTTACACTAACCCAACCCACAGCCCTCGGCGCCGATGCCAGTACAATCAACGCTAGTTGTTTCGCCACCGCCAGCGGTACCATAAGCCTTACCGTGGCGGGCGGCACAGGCCCCTACAGCTATACCTGGGCCGACGGACCAACCGTTTCTGACCGAACCAGCCTGACAGCGGGCAGTTACCTCGTCAGCATCAGCGATGCCAACGGGTGCCGGACGGGCCTGTCGCGCACCATTAGCCAACCCGATTTGCTACGGCTTTCGCTGCAACCGGCGGCGGTCAGTTGCTTTGGCGGAAACGACGGAGCCTTGTCGGCAGCGGTATCGGGCGGCACCTTGCCCTACACTTTTGCCTGGAACGTACCCGGCTCATCATCAGCCGTTAATGGCTTGTCGGCGGGCGTTTATTCCGTCACCGTGACCGACGCACAAGGGTGCAGTGAAGTGCGGAGTGAGACCGTGACGCAGCCCTCAGCACTGACCTTGTCAGCCTTGGCCACGGCGGCCACCTGCGCCGGTGCGGCAGACGGCACCGTGAGCGTAACGGCCACGGGCGGCACCCCGGCTTATGGATTTATCTGGAGTAACCGCGACGGCGGACCGGGCATCACCACCGCCGACCAAATCAGCCTGGTAGCAGGGGTTTATTCCGTGACGGGCACCGACGGCAACGGCTGTTCACGAGTCACGTCGGTAACAGTGACCGAACCAAATCGATTGGTGGTGAGCATCTTACAACGAGACAATGCGTGCGAAGGCGACCGATATGGTCGCGCCGAGGCCATTGTTTCGGGCGGAACAGAGCCGTATAATTACAGTTGGGTAGCGGCGGGCGGCACTGTGTTGAGCACGACAAATACGCTCGAAAACGCCTCGGCGGGTGTTTATTCGCTCATCACCACCGATAGCCAAACCTGCCGCGAGGTAACGTCATTTACCCTCACCGCCCCCGCCCGACTAGCCGCGCAGACCAGCCTGACCCACGTTGCTTGTTTCGGCAATGCCACTGGGGCCATATCGGCTACGTTGTCGGGCGGTACACCACCGTATGCCTACAACTGGGACAGCGGCCTGCCACCAGGAGCCAACCAGACTAATCTGGCGGCAGGTAGCTATCTGCTATACCTCAGCGATAACAACAATTGCCACATTGAGCTACTCGTCAACGTCGGCCAGCCCGAGGCGTTGAGTCTGGTGGAGCGCATCACGCCGGTACGCTGTTTCAGTGGGACCGATGGGGTAATTAGCCTGACAGCACTGGGCGGAACCGAACCGTACAGCTACGTCTGGCGGACTACCGATGGCGACTTAATTAGCTCATCATCAGCCGTTTCAGACCTTACGTCGGGTACGTATTCGGTTACGCTCACCGACGCCAACAAGTGTTCGCTGACGCGGTCGTATTCGGTAAGTCAGCCCACGGCGTTGAGCCTGGCAAGTGCCGTTTCGGCGGTGAACTGCTTCGCTGGCACCGACGGTGCCATCAGCGTTACGGCCACGGGCGGCACCCCGGCCACGGGTGCAGGTGCGTATTCGTATTTGTGGAACACCGGCGCGCAGACGCAAGATGTTGCGTCTCTACCGGCAGGGATCTATTCACTGACCGTGACGGACGCCAATTTGTGCCGCGAAGTAGTCAGTTTCACCCTCACCCAAAGTGCAGCTCTGACACTAGCGGGTGTGGCCATCACGCCCAACTGCGCCGGACCAACACCCCGCGAAGATGGGCAACTCGTACTGACCACCTTCGACCCCACCTGGCGCTTTGCCATCTCGGTAGGCAGCAGTTTCACCACCGTGGTCGCTGAACCGAACGCGCTGCCCCTGGTTCCGTCAACTGGTTTGTTAATCGATACCTTACCAAGCCCCACCGATGCAGCCGGACAGCCCTACACCATCCGTATTTTCAACCCGGACGGTTGTACCAAAGACCTGACGCTGATGCTATTACCCGCCCCCTGCATCTGCAAATCGGATGTTTGTGCGCCGTTTGTGATCCGGAAAACGAAGTAAATTAACCCACCATATGCACCGCCGTTTCGGCGAAGCGGGGAGCGATAATCAATTGTGTACCAGATAGATGTGGCCTGAACAGGTCGGCTACCAGTTGCGGACTATTGTTCGATTGAGACAGGTGCGACATGATGACGTGGCTCATGAACGGGGGCCGGTGTGTCCGAAATAGGGCTAGGGCCTGCTGGTTGGAGAGGTGCCCTTTGCCACCCCGGATACGTTGTTTCAGAAAGTACGGATAGCGCCCGTTTTCGAGCAAATCTTCGTCGTAATTGGCCTCAAGAAAGGCGGCGTGGCACTGACTAAAATGGTGGATGAGCTGCTCACACACCACACCAATATCGGTGAAGATACCCACGCAGATGTCGGCGTTGCGAACCAGGAAACTGTGCGGATCGGCAGCATCGTGTTCTTTTGGGAAAGCCGTGACGGTCAACGCACCAATGGTGACGGGCTCGTCGGCATGGAAGGTATGAACCGTGAATGCTCCCTGTGGCAACCGCGACTGTTTCAGTGTGTGAGGCGTGATATAAACGGGCAGTTGGTGTTTCCAGGCCAGTTGTTCCAGTCCGTTGATGTGGTCGCTGTGTTCGTGCGAAATGAATACGCCCTTCACCGTTTGCAGCGATAGGCCCAGCCGTTTCATGCGCTGCTCAGTTTGGCGGCACGACAGTCCGGCGTCGATTAGGACGGCTTCCTGGGCGTTACCCACGTAGTAGCAGTTGGCGTTGCTACCGGAATTCAACGACGTAATGAACAGGGGCATATTGAATCAACGGCGGGTTTTTGGGTATCGTTCGGCGAGTTAACCCAAAAGTAGCTCGTCTTTCAGGTTCACGCCAGAGAGTTTGCGGACGTGCATTTCGCTCAATAAATACAACAACTTCTGGGCAGCGAACGCGTACGGTAAGCCTTCGGGGCGAATATTTGAGACGCAATTTCGCGACTCGTCGGTGAGGCCGGGGCGGGGGTTGTAGGTCAGGTAAGCCCCCAGGCTATCGGGCGAGGTCAGGCCGGGCCGTTCGCCAATGAGCACCAGTGTCATACGGGCGTTCAGGGCGTGGGCCACGTCGTCGCCGATGGCCACGCGGGCCTGTTGCACCACGCAAACCGAGGCCAGCGACCAGCCCATCCGGGTAATTTCGGGCAATAAAATGGCCAGAATGGCCCCCGCGTGGCTGTTTATGGCCGTCGCCGATAGCCCATCGGCCAGCACTAGGCTGAGGTCAGTGGGCGCGGAGTTTAGGCTTGCCAATTGGTTTTGGGAAGCCTCGTTCAACCGCCTTCCCAGATCGGGCCGTTTCAAATAGGTAGCCCGATCAGTGGCCTGACTATGAAGCAGTAACGATGCAACATCAGGCAGCAATTCAGCCAACCCAGCCATCAGTTGGGGAATGTCCAGCGTGGAATACACGGCATCACGCGCACGGGCCTGATCGAGTTGAAAGTCGAGCAGGGCGCGGGTGGGGAGGCTATGTCCCGTGCGTCCCTGCGCAATCCGGGCAGCGGTGTACTCGCGGAGGAAATTCAAGGGGCTGTTTTATATCAACTGCATCTTCGCCACTTTAGGGTCTACCTCAACGGTGTCATGCTCGAAATTGAGCTTAATACGCCATTTTTGCATCGTCGCGGCCCCAATGATGGCTTCCTCACTCAAGCCCGGCACCACCAGAAATTCGTCGGAAAGGAGAATATCGTCGATATAAAAATCAAGGACAACACGCTCGTGAATTTCGATATAATGCCCTTCCGCAGCCGTAGCGACGCGCCGCACCCGGCCCAAACTCACGGGCTTCTCAATGTCCCGAACATAATCGGGACTGATGCACGACAAATTCGCGCCGCTGTCGAAAAGCGTATAGAGGTGTTGCTCACCCAGTGAGCCAACAAATTGAAGGGGCAGTTTGATAACAGACATAGGTTTTATCCTGAGCGGTGGTTCTCAATGTAAAGATAACCTGCTATTGACTGCTATTTCAATGCCGCCCACATCTGATCGGCTACGAATTGGTTACCCAGGTCGTTGAGGTGAACACGGTCGTTGGTGAGCACGCCCCGGTCTTTGTTACCCGCGTTGTTTTTGAGGTTATAGTCCAGAAAAGCCTTCCGCAGATCGACCAGGGGCAGGTTTTGGCGGGCGGCCAGGTCACGGATGAGTTGGCTGTAGGCGTTCAGGTCGCCGTCCTGGGCATTGCTGAAATCGGTTTTTTCGCCAATGGCAGCGGGCGTACAGAGCACCACTTTGCTACCCCCCGCCTGAATTTTGCGGATGATGGCCTCGTAGAACTTTACAAACTTATCGGGGTCGGTACCGGTGCCAAAGCTGCTCTTGTGCCAGACATCGTTGACCCCCACGTAGATCACCACTACATCGGGTTTTAAGGCCAGCACGTCGTCGTCCATGCGGAGGTAGAGGTCATACACTTTGTTGCCACCAATACCTTTGCCAATCAGTTCATAATCGGCGGCTTTACCCTGTTTGGTCAGCATATCCTGCAAATCGGTGATGTAGCCTTTGGGCTGCACCCCGGCCTGCGTGATGGAGTCGCCGAAGAAGATGATGCGGGTGGGTTTGGTGGGGGCGGTGAACGCCAGCAGGAGGGGAAGCAGAAGGAAGAGAGGTTTCATAAAAAGCGTTTACCGTTTGACAATAAACGGTAAACTCACTTGCTCTTACTCAAAAAAAGCAGCGCATCCTTCGCGGTTTGGGAAGGAATTTCCTCCATCGGCACGTGGCCCGCGTTGGGATACACGATCAGCGTATCGTTGGGGAGGTCGCCGTGGAATCGTTCGCCGACGGCGGGAGGGATTAGTTCGTCGTGCAGGCCCCACAAAACGAGCGTTGGCTGCTTGATCTGGCCTATTTTGTGGTAAAGTGAATCCAGTTGGGGTTTGCGTTTCACAAAGTTTTCGCGGTTGCCCTCGCGGCGGTTCAGGTCGGCGTAGGTCTGCACAAGCTGGTCGGTGATGAGGCTGTCGTTGAAGTAGACATTCTCCAGGCTACTCTTAAACAAAGCATCGGGCGTCAGTTTGGCCACCAGCCCGGCAATGCCCGGCACCCGCGCCAATTTGAAACCGATGGGCACCGATTTAGACGTAAATGGATACCCCGCCGCGTCGATCAGGATCAGTTTCCGAACGTATTCGGGGTGCAGCAACGCCACATGCCAGGCAATGTTTCCGCCTAGTGAGTTACCCGCCAGATCGCAGCGTTTTTCGCCAATTCGGTCCAGAAAACGAACCATAAAATCGGCGTAATACGTCCCCGAAGCCTCGTTTTTTGGGTGTGGTCCGGTGATACCGTAGCCGGGCAAATCGAGGCGGATGATGCGGCGTTGCCCCTGCATGATCTTCACCCAATTATCCCACGTTTGCAGCATCGACCCCGTGCCGTGGAGCAACACCAGCGGCACCGTATCCGACGGGTTGCCCTCCATCCGGTAGTTCACCCGCATCCCGTCGACCAGAATTTGGCGCGAATTTGGCGTGGTGTATCGCTCCACTAATTCTCTGACTGTCAGATCACTGCGATACAACGTAAAGTAAATTCCGGCAAGCAGGGCAAGGATAATGACTACTACTTTCTTCATGGAAATCGGCCCGTTTTTTCACAAAATAGCATCCAAAACCAGTACACCCAGCAGGCCCACGATGCCCACGATGGTTTCCATCACGGTCCAGGTGCGGAGGGTGTCTTTGATGCTCAGGTTAAAATATTGCTTGAAGAGCCAGAAACCCGCGTCGTTGATGTGCGAGAGCATGAGGCTACCCGCGCCAATGGCCAGCACCATCAGTTCGGGCCGCACGGCCGCCTGCGTGTGCAACAGCGGCACCATGATGCCCGCCGTGGTTAGCCCCGCAATGGTGGCCGACCCCACGCAGACGCGGATTAGGGCCGCGATGCCCCAGCCCAGCACCAGCGGCGGCAGATTCAGCCCCGCCAGTTGCTGCCCAATGTAGACGCTCGTGCCCGAATCATTGAAAATCTGCTTCAAGGCCCCCGCTCCGGCAATGGTCAGCAAAATGGGCGACGCGGCCTTGATGGCCTCTTCCAGCAGCTTCATGGCCGTTTTCATGGTCTCGCCCGGCCGCAACGCCAGCGCATACACAGCCACCAGCACCGACACCAACATGCCTACGTAGGGTTCGCCGAAGAGGGTCAGGGTCTTACCCCAGAGCGTTTGGGCGTAGCCGTGGTCGTTGATCCAGCCGCGCAACGGCCCAAAAACGGTGAGCATAACCACGGGTAGCAGGGCCACAAAAAAGCTGATGCCCACACCCGGCAGGTCTTTCTTTGGCGCGTCCTGCGCGTCGAAGAGTTCGTTGTCGGGTTTGGGATTGAAGCGGCTTAATGTCTTACCAAAAACAGGTCCGGCCACAATGATCGCGGGAATGGCCACCAGAATACCGTACAGCAGCGTCTTGCCAATATTGGCTCCTAACTGCGCCGCCACCGCCGCCGGCGAGGGGTGCGGCGGCAAGTACCCATGTGCCACCGACAGGGCCGCCAACATGGGAACGGCTACCGTGAGCATGGGCAGGCGCGTGGAGGCCGCGATGGTGAAAATGAGCGGGACCACGATAATAAAGCCGGCATTATAAAACAGCGGAATGCCGATGATGAACCCCGCCAGCGCCAGCCCCCAACGGATATTTTTGATGCCGAAAACGTCAATCAGTACGTCAGTGATGCGCCGGGCGGCCCCACTTTCAGCCACAATTTTGCCCAGCATGGCCCCAAAACCGATAATCAGGATCAGGTCGCCCAAGGTGCCGCCAATGCCCGTGGAGATGGATTTACCCACCACCCCCACGTCCATGCCCGCCGCCAGCCCGATGCCAATGGAGACGATGATAAACGAAATAAACGTGTCGAGATGCACATAGGCAATGAGCACAATCAACGCCAGAATACCGGCAAAGGTGAGCAGTAAGGGCATGGGAGGGAGGTGGAGTTATGCCGACTAAACCCCAAACTCCTTCCGGCCTACTTCACCCAGCACCTTCGTCACCTCCTCTTTCAGCGGTTTGTTCAGATCGAAGGGGACAACGTGGAGGTGCATGGATTCGTCGTAGCCGAAGACGCGCAGGGGCTGCTGGAAGCCGTCGTGGGCGGGGTAAATGAGCACGAGTTGGGTGGCGTTATATTTTTTGCCGTAGGCGTAGAGCTGGTACAAATCGGCCTGATCGATGCCGTAATGGTCGTTTTGGTCGTGGGCGTCCAGGATTTTCCATTTCGTATCGAGTACGATGGTCTGGTCGTCGCGGCGCAAAATCAGGTCGGGGCGGAGCTTGAATTTGGGTTGCCCGGCGTGTTCGTCGATCAGGTGCGCCGACGATTCCTGCACCTCGGCACCCACCCGCCGAAACCCAGCGGCCACATACTGCTCGAAAACGCGCTCCATGGAAAACAGCATACAGTTGGCCACCGTCGGCCCCACGCACAGGCCCGCACCCTGACCCCGCAGTAGCCACGTTGCCCACCGTAAGGCAATGGTATATCGTTGCAGTAATCTGTTGAGCGAAGCCACCGCCCGGAGATCCGATGCCAGGTGTTTCGAGGCGGGAATGTCGGCCAGAATAGCCAGCAACTGACGGCAGCGCGTCTGGCTCGAAACCACCTCTGAACGGGCCATAACACGCATTAAGGCCGTTTTCAGCACCCGATTCACCGCAATGTCGGCCGTATGTTCGTCCTGAATAACGGCCAGCCGGTCGGGCCGGAAATAGGGTTGACGCACTTGTTCCACCACGCGAATTTTCCCCCGAACGGTAGCCGTTTCGACTTCTTCGGCCACGTAACTGCGGGCCAGCCCACCACGCAGAGCCAGGGTAGTTTCGCGCAAAAATGCGTCGATAAACAGTTCCCAAAGTGGCAAATCCGTAGCGCCAGTCTGGCCCGTATGCAGCCGGTGGAATGCGGCGTCGGGCAGTTGGCGGAGTAGCGTGGGCAGGTAGCCCATGCGGGGCCGAATGTCGAGCGTAAGGCCACCGTGCAAATCGAGCAGGCCCACGTAGGTGCGCAGGCGGATGGTTTCGCGGCCCCGGCTGAGGCTATATGTCAGCAGCGAATCGGCGTTGGTGTCGGGCGCATCGGAGGCAAACTGCTTCAGGATGTTGAAGTCTGCGTCGGGTAGCAGCACGTCGTCAGGGCCAGACGAATTTTCCTGGTAATCGGCCTCCCGCCGCAGCGTGGCGCGTTCGGTAAGGACATAGACCCGGTTTTTCACTTCTCTACTGGCTTCATTTATTGTTTAGCGGAGTGGTACTCCGCTGTAATACAATTTTACAGCGGAGTACCACTCCGCTAAACAGTTTACTTCTCTGCTGGCTTCATCGTCAGCACATACTGCCCGTCGATCAATAGCGTTAGTCGGTCTTTGCCGATGCGGAAGAGTGTGGCCTGGGTGAGGGCAGCAAGGTAATCCTCCTCGAAAGGATTCGTGCATTTTTTGCTGGTGGTGGTTTTCACCACAAACTTCACATGATCACCCTCCGCCGACACTTCGCCTTTTAGTTTATTACAACCCGTGCTGCCTTCTACCTGATTATCTTCCAGATTGATGGTCAATTCGGGGAGGGCGTTGTTGGGAAACTGACCGGCACGCACGCGTTGACCTTTGAACGTTTCCAACATCCAGGTGCCATTCAAACGGTCACCGCCTTTGATGAATGCCCCATAACCAACGTACTTGCGCCCGCCCGATTCCACCCGAACGGTGTAGGCATAGAGCCGACCCGTGAGGTTGTCGCGCGTGACGGTGGGTTCAATAAATACCTTGATCCGGCTGATCTTTGGTGCGTAATTTCTCTTGTTCGACGCGGCCACCAAACCCGTACCCACGCGGGCATCGAGCAATACGCCACTGTTTTTGCCGCTGGGTTGCGGCTTGGGCATATCGGCCACCAGGGTAGAGCCACTAAGCGGCTTGAAGATGATCTGTTTAGAGAAATCGACGTCCATCGACCATTCGGCGGGGGTAATTCCCGATGCGACAAAGTCGATGCCCGCCTTGCGTTTTTCTATCCAGATGGCTGATTCGGGCAACAGCGTCGATTTAGATTTCACTGCCGTTGAGTGAGTAAGTGGTTGGGCGGCGCGGTTACAACTTCCCAGTAATAAGGCCGCCATACCCAGCATGCCTACAAATTTTAGTCGTTTCATATGCATACTATACAACGGCAATAGGGTAGTGATTAGTGCGAAGCCCCCTAACCCGGACGCGGGACCGCTCCGAAGGGGGAACCTGCTTGCGCCAGCGTATTCATGCGCAAGCTGGTTCCCCC
>JBBRMP010000027.1:0-37188 GCA_038230755.1 Cytophagales bacterium
TTGCACCAGGCTACGACAGGTTAGCCGCGCTGGTATTTGGCAATACGTTGACTACGGCCCAGCAGTGGTGCGCCGAACGGGTGCCGCTCCGTAGCCGGGTGCTGGTGCTGGGTGGCGGAACGGGGGCGCTACTACCCCGCCTCGTGGCTGCCCAACCGCAACGGGTACTCTACCTGGAAGCCTCGGTGAAGATGCTTCGTCTGGCTCAGGAGCGGATGGGTAAAAGCGCTGATAATGAGCTACTTGAGTTTCGATGTGGCACCGAGGCGGACCTGACTACCGGCGAGGTGTTCGACGTGATTTTGTTGCCTTTTGTGCTCGATCTTTATTCCGAACATACGTTGTCGAGGCAGTTGATACCCCGCCTGCTCCGGGCGTTGACAGAAACGGGTACGCTGCTGGTTTGTGATTTCAACCAGCCCAAAGGCCATTGGCAGCGGCTTCAGCTCTGGGTCATGATCCGGTTTTTTCGGGTCGTGGCGAATATCGAAATCACGCAGTTACCAAACTGGCCAATGCTTTTGCAACAGGTCGGCTTTGTTGAGATGGAACGTACATTCCTGCGAAACGGGCAAGTGCGAATGGGGCGCTGGCACCGCGCTACAGTTTCTCTAACGCCCGATACACCTCCGTCAGCGCACTGATGTCGAACCAAACGCCCGTGCCGATGGTCAGAAAATGGCCGTCCCGTTTGGGTGGTTTGGCCAGGCCGTCTTCGGGGTTATAGTCGTAGGCGAAAACGGTGGCCATCAGGGGTTGTAGGGCCTCCCAGGGTAGCTTTTTGCGTTGCTCCTGCCGGTTATCGACGGTGATCACGTCGACGCTCCGGTTAGCAAAAGAGGCCTGAATGTGTACTTCACGGTCGCCGGATTGCTGGTAGCTGAGGTAGCTTAGCTCGAAGGGGTTTTCTTTACCGCCCGCTTCATAAATGGCCTGAATCAATTCCTGAACGGGGTACAAAAATGCGTTGGCATCGGTGGGCGTACCTGTGCGCGACGATTGCCCATTCTGGCTGGTGGGCGTGATCGTTACGGCCAGATAATCGTCTTTTTCCGACAGATCACTCTCGCGCAGGGGCTTCAGGCGTGTCTGTTCAACCACCTGGTCAATAACCGGCAGCCAGGCCGGGCCGAGATTACCCGACCAGCTAAAATTATCGTTTGGGGTAAAGCCTTCGTCCGTAATGTCCTCTTCATCAAGCCCTTCGCGGTCGGTGTAGGTAATCGAAAAGTCGACGTGGAGCGCGTTTTTGGCCGTGGGCGCAACGGTCAGCGTGTAATAGTGCGTGAAGGGCGGGGGAATCATCCCCGCCGACTGGAAGCGGATCGTGAGTGACATGAAGAAGTCAATAGTCGTAAGTCAGGAAGGGAGTCGTAAGTCGGCTGACGCGAAGATACTCCGGCCTCAGCCGACTTACGACTCCCTTCCTGACTTACGACTCACGACTCCCTTCCTGACTATCGACTTTCCCAAAAATACGCAGCCGAAAGCCGCGAGGGTGCCGATGCCCGCCCCGGCCAGCACGTCGAGGGGGTAATGCGCCCCCACGTAGACCCGGCTGTAGGATACCAGCGTTGCCCACAGAAACAGCCAGCGCAATGGGCCAAATTGGTTGCCCAGTAATAGCCAGAGTCCCGTGGCGAGCGCAAACGTATTGGCCGCGTGCGACGAGCAAAAGCCATATTGCCCCCCGCAGGGCATTACCTGATAAATAAGCCCCTGCAAGGCCGCCTCGTGGCAGGGACGTAGCCGGAGCGTGAGCGGTTTCAACACCGACGAACATACCTGATCGCTGATGGCGACGGCTGCAACCAGTGTGAGCACCAGCCCGATAGCTCGTTTTCTGAATCGCCAGGCCAGCCAGCCCACCAGCAGTACGTAGAACGGAATCCAGGTGTTTCGCTCCGTAAACAGCACCATGACGGGGTCGAGCCACGGGGCATGGAGGCGGTTTAGCAGCAGAAAAAGTTGGGTATCGAGTTGATTCAGCGTCTCGCGCATAACGGCGTAAAGGTACGTTTCGGCCCTGTGCCGTTCCCTCGAAGTTTGACCTTTTAGCCCGGAGCGGCACGGGTCAGGTCTATGAATAGCCTATTTTTATAGACATTATAAGCTAATTATTTACTCAAACCCCGTTATTCTATGCTCCGCGACGATTTAGTCCAGTTTCCCGAACTCTCAGCACAAGCGTTTCAGCATCCGTTAGACCGCGACGCCACCGGACTGCTCAAAGGTATCGACAAGTTCCGGTCCATCATCGGCACGCTCAACTCCTACGTCGAGCATTCCATGCATTACTACAACAGCTCATCGTGCATTCAGGTGAGCGACACGCAGTACCCGTCGCTGTACAAAGCCTACAAACGCACCGCCGAGGTAATGGGTGTCAGTAAGTTACCGGATCTGTACATCGAAACCATCGACGAAATCAACGCTTTCGCCAGCGGCATCGACCGCTATACGATCAAGATCAATTCGGGTCTTTTGGATATTCTGACCGAGCGCGAAACGATGGCGATTATCGGCCACGAACTCGGCCACGTCAAGTGCGACCATATGTTCTACAACACCTTCACCTACTTCATCCGGTACTTCGGCGGGTCGGTGACTGGCATGATTCCGCCGCCGTTCAACAGTGCGCTCGACATCAGCGTGCAGTTGGCCCTGCTGGAATGGAGCCGCCGCGCCGAATTTTCGGCAGACCGCGCCGCCCTGCTCGCCACGCAGGATGTTACGGCCGTGGCCGAGGCGCTGGGCAAAATTGCGGGTTATTCAAAAACCCTCAGTGACCCCATCAGCGTGGAAGCCATTGTGGCACAGGCCAATACGTTTGAAGAATACGTGGACGATAGCTGGATGGCGAAATTCATCAAGGTGCAGTCGATGCTGAAACAGACGCACCCTTACACCGTGTTGCGGGTGAAAGAAATCCTGGCCTGGGCCGAATCCGATCAGTACAAGCAGATTCTGGGCGGTACCTACGAAAAATCCCTGCCGCCCGCTACGCCCGTTCCCACCGCCCCGCCCGAACCCAATGCCGCCCAGAAAGCCGCCTCGGCCCTCGGTAGTTCACTGTCGTCGGGCCTGAAATCGTTCGGTGGCTTCGGCAAGAAATCGGAGTAGGGTAAAGGCCAAATTCACAAAGCGGTATTGGCCGCGTTCATGTTCAGCGGAGAGCCTCTCCGGTGGGCCAAAAGGCTAATAGTAGCTGGTTTAGATCCGGCACTGGCCATTCGGCCCACCGGAGAGGCTCTCCGCTGAACATGAACGCGGCCAATACCGCATACGACGTACCTGAGTGATTGCGAAGACGGTCGTTTGGCTAGGCGGGGCGTCTGGCTACAATAGTCGAATGCTGACTCTGGAGTATTGGTGCCAGTGGTGAGCACAGGCGTCTTTTAGACCTGATTAACTGGTATATAGATGTCAAATTGAGCACCTTGGTTCAGGTTGCCGGTGGCGGTGATAAACCCGTTGTGGTTATCAACGATTTTCTTCACGATGGCCAGGCCAATCCCCGTGCCGGCGTACTGCGCCCGGCTGTGCAGCCGCTGGAAGACCCCGAAAATTCGTTCGCTATACTGCGAATCAAAGCCGATGCCATTGTCGGCAAAGATGAAGTGATAATACGTTTTATCGGCCGACAGATTGTTGCTGATCTGTTCGTTGCTGTCGACCAGGCTACACGAGATACGGATGTGCGGTGGCCTGCCGGGAGCCGAGAATTTCAGCGCGTTGCCAATGAGGTTCATCAGAAGCTGCCGAAACTGAAACGCAACCACCGTGGCCGACCCCACACCGATGATGTCGATGATGGCCTGTTTTTCCTGGATGGTTTCGTCAAAATCCACGAGCAGCTCACCGATGATCTTGTCGAGGTCTGTTTTTTCGTACGTCCGTTCGCCGGTAGTCACGCGCGAAAAGACCAGCAGATCCTGGATAAGCTGTTGCATCCGCTCGGCGGCCGACTGCATCCGGGCAAAATGATCCCGGCCCAATTCGGTTAGGTTTTGCCCGTCTTTTTCCAGAATCCGGCTGGACAGCGTCTGTATTTTCCGGAGGGGTTCCTGCAAATCGTGGCTCGATACGTAGGTGAACGACTCCAGCTCCCGGTTCATGTTGAGCAACGCCTCGTTTTTCTCTTCGAGCATCCTATTGGCGTCCCGTAGTTCATGGGTACGTTTGGCAACGGCGGCTTCCAGTTCCTCTTTTTGCTTCCGCTGCTCCTGAATTTCGGTGTTGGTGCCGACCCACATCGTTATTTCGCCCCGCTCATCCTTATACGCCAATCCCCGGCTGAGGTGCCATTTATAGTCACCGGCGGCGTTGCGGAACCGATGTTCGAGTTCAAAATCGTTGCCGGTATCGATGGAGTGCTGCCAGCGCCGTTTGCTTTCGTCCCAGTCATCGGGGTGAATGACTTTTTCCCAGCCCCAGCCTTTCAACTCGTCAAACGCAAGGCCGGTGTAGGTAAGCCAGGCCTGGTTGAAATAATCGACGTTGCCTACTGCATCGGCGGTCCAGACCTTCTGGGGCATGAAATTGGCTACGTAGCGAAACCGTTCTTCGCTGATCATCAACTCGCTTTCTGCCCTCCGCTTGTCGGTGATGTCGCTGATGGCCAGCAGAATGAATTTTTCGCCGGCATCTTTATCCAACTGCCGCGCATTGAGCAGCATAACGCGCTGACCAATACCCGGAAAGTCGCGGCTAACTTCGAAGTCAACAAAACTGGACCGTTCCGGCAGTATTTTCTCCAGCAAAGCCCGCAGTTCAGGAACGTCCCACTGTCGGTCGCCCAGTTCATACACCGGTTTACCTTCCGTATCGGGTTCCTGTAGCCCAAATGTTTTGTAGAACGCACTGTTGGCCGATTTTACCCGTAGGCCTTTGTCCAGCACCAGGAGCGGGTCGCGCACGGTGGCAATGATCGCCTCGGCATAATCCCTGGCGGTGGTTACCTGTTCATTGAGGCTAACCATCTCCTGATTCACTACCGTCAGTTCTTCGTTGGTGCTTTGCAGCTCTTCCTTGCTGGTTTCCAGTTCTTCGTTCAGGGCCTGCAACTCCTCGCTGCCACTGAGCAGTTCTTCGTTGGCACTTTGCAGTTCTTCGTTTACGGCCTCCTGCTCTTCGGTAATGCTGCTCATATCCTCGCGGGTTTGGGCCAGTTCCCGCTCCAGTTGCTGAATACGCAGGTCTCTTTCGTCGGGTTTCGCCGTTTTCCGGGTTGCTTTCTTCGTGGCCGACGGCGGATTGCCCGGTTCCCCAACGTTGTGAAACAGAATCAGGTAAAACGGCTCGATGGTGTTGGGGAGCGGAATGGCCTCAATCGTGACGGTATGCAGGCTGCCGTTCACCTCCACGGGGATGTTGTCTTTGCTGACCGGTATGCTGCCTTTTTGGGCCTTGTGGAGTAGGTTGCGCAGTTCAAACGCAAGCCCTTTTTTGGCCATCAGCAACAGATTGTGCGTGGGCTTGCCGGGCGATTGCTCCAGGAAGCGGCTGGTGTTCCCCCGGAAATACACGATATCCAGTGCTTCGTTGACCACCACACCCGCCGGGGCATATTGGCCGAGGATAATATCATCGGCCGTTTTCTGGAAGTCGGTGCGCATTGGTTCAGGTTTAGGGTCAGCGTGTTCCGGGCTACTGTGGGGTTCGCGCTGTCCGCTCAGGGCAGGCATAAACCGGCCGGGTGCATCCTTGCGGAGAAATAATTTATCGGTCCTGGTGGCCGCCGTAAACAAATCGGGCACCAGGATACCGGTCTCTGATTTGCCGAGCAGCAGATAGCCTTTGGGGTTCAGGGCGTAATGGAAGGTAGTGAGGGCCTTTTTTTGCAGATAAGGCTCCATGTAGATCAGCACGTTGCGGCAACTGATGAGGTCTATTTTGCCAAACGGCGGGTCTTTCAGGAAATTATGCCCCGCAAACACGCACATATCCCGCACGGGCTTTTTTACCTGGTAACTACCGTCCGTTTTGGTGAAAAATTCCTGCAATCGTTGTGGCGACAGGTTCTCGATCTCCGCTTTTTTGTAGATGCCGGCGCGGGCCTTGGCAATGGCGGGTTCGCTCAGGTCGCTGGCAAAAATCTGCACACGATCCTGCTTGTCGCCCAGAAATTCGCGGAAGCACATCGCCATCGTGTAGGCCTCTTCACCGGTGCTACAGCCCGCCACCCAGACCCGGATGGGGTCATTGGCCGACTTGTTGAGCATCAGTTCCGGAAACACCGTTTCGGTTAGGGCGGCGAAGGTGTTGGGGTCCCGAAAGAACGACGTCACCGGAATCAGCAAGTCCTGATACAGCATGTCCTGTTCGGCTTTATTTTCGCGCAGGTAGGCGAGGTATTGGGTGGGTTGTTCGTTTTTGTTGATGGCCATCCGGCGGAGGATGCGCCGCCGGACCGTGGTTTGCTTGTAGTAGGTAAAGTCGGTGCCTTTCCGAAGGCGGAGGAGCGCGAGAATCTGCCGGAAGGCATCGGCTGCCTCTTCGGGCGGAGGCTCCACATCGCCCGTATTCCGGTTGATGAGGGTCGTGATCTCGACCAGTTTCTGCGGTATGTCGCCGGGTGGCAAGGTGAAATCGACTACGCCCGCCAACACCGCGCTTTTGGGCATACCGTCAAACGCCGCCGAGGCATCATCCTGCGCCAGGGTGATGCCGCCGTAGTCTTTGATGGCTTTCAGCCCTTTGGTACCATCGCTGCCCGTGCCCGACAGAACGACCCCGATGGCTTCGCTCTGATGGATCTCGGCCAGCGACGCAAAAAACAGGTCGATGGGCAGGTTGGGTGTGCCTTTGCTGGTGTTGCGGGGGCTGAGCTTCAGAACACCGTCGTTGGCAACCAGCATTTTATTGCTGGGCAGAATGTAAATGTGGTCCGGTTCAACCTTGACTTCGTCCGTGATTTCCACGACCGGAATCGTCGTTGCCTTTTGCAACAGTTCGGGCAGCAGGCTTTCGTGAGCGGGCGACAGGTGCTGCACCAGCACGTAGGCCATGCCCGACTTCAGAGGAATGGCTTCGAGCAATCGCCTGAATGCATCCAGCCCACCGGCCGACGCACCAACGCCCACGACAGGAAACAGATTAGCGGACAGGATTTTTGGGTCGGCTGGCATGGTAGACGCGTCTTTAGGCACTAACAAGAACAAAGTTTTCCCGCGCCGGTCTCGAAACATCAGTTTCCGCCAACGCAGTCAACACCTGCTGAATGACCTGTTTGAGCTTGTTGAACTCGGCTGGTTTCTGAATGCAGAAGTGCGCCCCGTTCTGGTAGAGTTTGGTGGCCATGTCCTGTGTAAAATAAGTAGACAGGATAATGACCGGTAATCGGCTTAGGGTCGGGTCGTTCTTTATGTCCAGCAGGCACTCAAAACCGTTCTTGCGGGGCATGTTGAGGTCGAGAAACAGGGCGAAAGGTACGTCTGTCAGCGCCATGCCTGTCAGTCGTTTCATCAGTTGTTCCCCATCATGAACGGTCGTCAGCTCGGTGATTGTCGCCAGCTCTGCCAGTGCTCCCTCGAAAAAAAAGCAGTCGTCCTCGTCGTCGTCGGCCAGGAACAGGCGTAAAGGGGCTGGGGTCATCAGGAGATTTATGAAAGTAGTTGTGTATCAGTAAATGATTGATGAATTCTACTAAGTCTAAAGGTAGGGTAGTTATCGGATAAACGGTTACCACCAGCTGAGAAAGGGTAATTAGCTTGCCAGGTACTGCCGCAGGTAATTCCGGGCGGTCAAAATGGCCGGATTTTATAAATCGCTTCTAAATTTTAGGCGCAATCACCAGGCTTTTTAGCTTATCCGGAATTTTATCAAGTGGTAGAACGAAATCAACATAGCCTGCTGCCTGAGCGTGAAGCGGCATGGAGTCAACTTCGGCAGACATATTCTGGGCAAAGGTTGTTCCTCCGTTGGCCTGGATGTGTTCGCAGCCCACTGTGCCATCGCCATCATAGCCGGAAAGGATAATGCCGACAGCACACGCACCCATTGCCTTTGCCAGAGAAATAAAAAATAAATCGACCTGTTTGTTCCTGCCACTGCGAGGGGAAATTACGTTGAAGCTATAGTTATCGATAGTAAGATCTGAGTCCGGAGGAATTACGTAAACATGATTCGCAAGGATCGGCATGTCCTCGGAAGCCACGATTACTGCCATTTTGGTGTGCCGCTGTAGTATTTTGGCTAACTGACTCTGGGCGGTGGGGTTCATGTGAGAAATAATAACAAAGGCCATACCTGTATCATCCGGCATTGCATCCAGCAGAGCCTTATAGGCGTTAAGTGCTCCGGCTGAGCCGCCAATACCAACAATGAATGTGGGCTGAACTGTTTTCACTGATTGTTAACTATTTTTTTCATTCTCAGGAGCATTTTTATCAACATTCTTTTTCTCATTGCTTAACGTAGCATCAGCATAGGGTGTCAGGAAAATTCCATCATCGCTCAAAATAAATTTGTGGACATCGCCATCATAGTTAGTGCCACGAGACTTAACGATGAATACTTCGCGGGTGCGTTTTCTGCCCTTATCTTCTTCTACCATTCTCACCACAATCCAGGTGTCAATTATAGATGAAACACCGATTTCGCCACCCGTGTCACTTGGAAAGTTGGCAGAAACAAGACTCGTAAAAAACATAGTGATGCCCTTTGATTTAAAGAGATCAATCATGCGGGTAATCATTGACGTAACTTCACGCTGCTCCCCTTCTCCAACGAGACTTGTGAGGGGATCGACCACCACAGTCTTTGGTTTGAAACTATCAACCAGCTTATAAACCGTCAATAAATGCAGTTCCAAACCAAGAAAGGAAGGTCTAAGCGCCACAATCTTTAAGAGTCCTTTTTTCACCCAGGGCGCTAAATCAATACCGATAGAACTCATGTTTTGAACGAGTTGCCCGGCTGATTCTTCATAAGAGAAGTAGAGACAGCGTTCGCCACGTTTACAACTTTCGAGGGCGAATGCCGCTGCAAAACTTGTTTTTCCGCAGCCTGCCGTGCCCGAAGCCAGTATGGTACTGCCTTTGGTGTACCCTTTACCAACGAACAAGTTGTCGAACGAGGGGATGCCTGTGGAAACCCGCTTGTCTGTGCCCGGTTGTTCAAGCCCTGCCGACGTGATGGGAATTACCGAAAGTCCTTCATCATCGATAACAAATGGATATTCGCTTGTTCCATGACTTGACCCCCGATATTTTATTATGCGAACTCTTCGGGTGGCAATTTGTTCTCTAACTCTGTTATCCAGCAGAATGATGCAATCGGAGATATACTCCTCCAGGCCATGACGGGTAAACGTATTGCTTTGTCCCGGCTCGCCTGTAACGACTGCCGTGACCTTTTTTTCTTTAAGCCATCGGAAGAGTCGTTTTATCTCCAGGCGAAGAATGCCAAGATCTGTAATGCCTGCATAGATAGATTCAATAGAATCTAAAACAACACGTTTGGCACCGATAGAATCAATGGCCTCTTCCAAACGAACGAATATTCCCTCCAAATTAAAGTCGGTCTCCTGAATATCTTTACGGTCTAAAATAACGTGTTCGCACAAAATCTTTTTCTGCGAAACAAGCCCCTGCAAATTCATATTGAGCGAAATCACATCTGTATAAAGTTCATCTTCTGTCTCTTCAAATGACACAAGAACCCCCGGCTCGTTGTAATCGGTGGCACCCTTGATTAGAAAATCAATCCCAAAAAGCGTTTTGCCGGAGCCGGCATTGCCAGAAACTAACGTGGTTCTGTTTTTGGGAAGCCCGCCTTCGGTAATTTCGTCAAAACCTTTAATGCCGGTAGGGCACTTGACTAATTTAGTACGCTTCGGGGTAGTTTTTTCTTTGTTAGTTTTTGCCATGTTGATAGTCATTCTACACTCACTCAATTCGTCATACTGTCGATTTCACTGGTTTGTCAGTTGTGAGTAGATCGATTACTATCAAGCGAAGTGGTGTCAACCATAGCATTCGTTTTTTTGATGACTAACGCCTGACAGCGTTCAGACGCAACGTTGACCGTTGGCCTTTTGTTTACCCCAGGTATTGCCGGAGGTAATTCCTCGCGGTTAAAATGGCCGTTCTAACGTCGTCGGGGCTGTTTTCGTAAGCTTTGTCTTCCACTTCGATGCAGACCGGACCCCGGTAGCGAACGTCGGTGAGGGCGGCGAAGAAGGCCCCCCACCGCACGTCGCCGAGGCCGGGTAATTTGGGCGAATGATAGGTCAGCGGGTTGGCCATGATGCCTACCCGGTCCAGCTTGTCGCGGTAGAGTTTGGCGTCTTTGAGGTGGATATGGTGCAGCCGGTCGGCGTAGGTATAGATGGGTTTCACCTCGTCCATCATCTGCCAGATCAGGTGGCTGGGGTCGTAATTGAGGCCCAACGCGCGGGAGGGGATGATCTCGAAAACACGGTCCCAGATAGCGGGGGTGGTCATCAGGTTTTTGCCGCCCGGCCATTCGTCGTCGGTGAACCACATCGGGCAGTTTTCAATGCCGATGTTCACGTTGCAGGCCTCGGCTTCGCGCACGATGGCGGGCCAGTGGTCGGCCACGAGTTTGAGGTTATCGGCCACGGAGAGCGACGGGTTCCGGCCCAGGAACGTGTTCACTACGGGTACCGCACCGGCGGACCGGTTGAGTCTGGCCGCCGCCCGGATGAGTTTTTTGATGTGTTCGCGGTAAAATTCGGCCTGTTCGGCGTTGGTGTCCAGCGGGTTAGGGTAATAACCCAAGCCCGAAATCGACACGCCATATTTGTGGCAGAGGAAGTGGATGGCCTCCACGTCGAGGTTATCGACGTCGATGTGCGACACCCCGGCATACCGTCTGGCATCCGCGCTGCCGGTGGGCCAGCACATGATTTCTACGCAGCCGAAACCATGTTCAGCCGCAAATTTCAGAACAGAATGAAGGTCATAGTCGGGCAAAATCGCCGACACAAAGCCGAGGTTGAGCATTTTCAGTTTTCTGTTTAGCGTTTTCAGTTTTCAGTTGCTGGCGCAGGAGTAGCTAACGCGAATCCTACCGTGCGAAGCTACACTTACGCCAGCCAACTGAAAACGCTAAACAGAAAACTGAAAACTACCTTCGAAGGCAAAACACCAATTCAGATTCGTTTTGGATGAACAGAATTTCACCGGCAGGGGAATAGCCACGTTTTTGGAGCAGGTGGAGCATGGGGCGATTACTGGCTTCGGTCGAGATGTACAACTGCTCGACCGGCCAGCGCGATTCGGCGAAAGCCAGCATCCCGGTGCCAATGCCGTGGCCCTGGTACTTGTCCCGGACTTGTAGATAAGCCACAAACGGGTTCTGGTAAAACGACCGTGCTGTGGTCATATAGCCCACAACTGCCTCATCCTGAACGGCTACGTAGCACTCGCCCCGGCCGATTTCTTCCTGCCGATCCCCGGCAAACATGTCGAAGTCGTCGATAGCGTCAAAATCGGCGGCAATGGCTTTTCTAATCGAATAGGAGGGGGTTGTCATGCTGCAAAACTACACGTTCACCTCCGAAAACCGACCTGTCAGGTAATTGCTCAATACCCCTTTCCTTCGGTCACATCAACCATCGGTGCATCGGGCGACGCTTCGCCAAAGCGGCGGTAGGCGTCTTCCATGATAACCGCCGTAGCGGATGCTCCCAGCCGGGTGACGCCCATCGCTTTCACCTGCAACAGCCCGTCGAGGGTACGGATGCCCCCGGCTGCTTTCACCTGCACACCCGGGCCGACAGCGTCGAGCATGACCTGAAGTTGGGGGATGGTGGCTCCTTCGTAGCTGTATTTGCCGTCGGTGCCTTTCACGAAACCGTAGCCCGTAGAGGTCTTCACAAACTCGGCTCCGACTTCGGTGCAAAGCTGACAAAGCTTGATAATGTACTTGGTAGAAGGCAGATAGTCATTTTCAAAGATCACTTTCAGAATGGCACCGTGGGCCAGACAAGCCTCGTGGATGGCCCGGATCTCATTGCGGACGTAATCCCAGTCTTCACTCAGCACCTTACCAATGTTCACGACCATGTCGATCTCGACGGCTCCGTCGCGGCAGGCCTGAATGGTCTCGGCTACTTTGACGGCGGTGGTCGAGCTACCCGCTGGAAAGCCAATGACGGTGCCCACCAGCACGTCGGAACCGGCCAGCAGTTCGGCAGCCATCGCGACGGCATAGGGCTTGATACAAACCGACGCCACATCATACTTGAGGGCAACGGCGCACCCCTCGCGCAGTTCAGCATCGGTGAGGGTAGGGTGCAACAGCGAGTGGTCGATCATCCTGGCGATCTCGCGGATCAGGGTTGTGTTGGGTGTTGTCATCAATGGGTGTAAAGCGAGTAAGTGACTGGGGCAATTTGCGAAAAAACGGGCGTTAGTCCGCGCCGAAGATGCGCTATTTACGCATACTAAAAATGGGAATTTTCCCGTGCATAGTCTGGCCCAAACCCTGCACATTTACACCGCTGTCTCGCTACGTCAGTATACACCTACCAAACACGTTCTGCCATGCACCTGAACCTACCCACCCTATTAGACGTGGCCATTGGCCTGGTCTTCATCTTCTTCATTTTCAGCCTCTTCGTCTCCGGCATTGTCGAACTGATCAACTCCATTTTTGGTCAGCGGGCCAGATTGTTGCGGATTGCATTCGACAAGCTGCTCAACACGGAGTTGTCGGCTGCGTTTTTTGCCCATAAACTCACCGACGTGAAACGGCAAAAATTCTGGGGGTCTACCAAACCAATCAACTACCTCTCCGCCGACTCGTTTTCTACCGTCCTGATCGACCTGATGGTGAAAGCCGCCCAGAAAACTGACCCGACCCTGGCAACGCCTACGTCGACGACCCAAACGCTAACCGCCATCAGGCAGGGGTTGCAGCACGCCTCACTACGTGATGTTAAGGAATTGATTGAGCCGATTCTGGCCAAATCAGACAATTTTAAGGTGTTCAAGGCCGAACTGCACAACTGGTACAATGGCTACATGGAGCAGGTGTCGGGTTGGTACAAGCGCTTTGCACAAGGCATGATCTGGGTCGTTTCGGTGGTAGTCACCCTGGCCTTCAACGTCGACACCATTCACCTGACCAACCGGCTTTTCAACGATAGCGGTCTGCGCGAACAACTTGTGACACAGGCCGTTAAGGCGACCCAAAAGGGCAACTCGCCGATCCTGACCGATGCCGCGTTTATGAGCTATCTGAGAGACACACACTCCCCGGTGATCGATACTGCCGGGCATGTCAACGGCGTACTTTCTGCTTCTGATACGCTGGTGGTGCAGTCGGCTTATGTGCAGTTTGCCCAAAGCCGGATCGAGGATTTACAGTTGCCCGTGAGTTGGAAACAGATCAGGGGCGGTTTGGATCTGCAACCGGGGCAAACGGGCGTATCGGCATTTCTCGGTTGGATACTCACCGCTGCTGCGCTTTCCTTTGGCGCTCCATTCTGGTTTGAACTGTTGCTAAAGTTGGTCAATATTCGCAATACAGCCCGCCGCCCACCGGGTAATAAATAGGTTACCAGCCAGGGCCAGATACGCTTCATCTATCACGAAAAACCCATGACCTCGCGCACCCGCGCGATGGTCCTGGCGGCTACGGCGCGGGCTTTTTCTTCGCCCGCCCGCAGTTCCTGTTCCAGTTCGGGGTTGCCGTCGGCCATGAGTTCGGTAAAGCGTTCGCGTTCCGTGGCGAATTTGTCGATGATCAGTTCGTACAGTTCTTTTTTTGCCGTGCCGAAACCATAACCGCCCGCTTCGTAGTTGGTGCGCATCTGCGAAATCTGCTCGTCAGAGGCCAGCAGGGCATATAGTTTGAACGTGATATCCGCATCGGGGTCTTTGGGGGCTTCCAACGGAGTGGAGTCGGATTTGATCTTTTTCACCACCTGATACAAGGCATTGGCGGGCAGAAAGATGTCGATGTAGTTGTTATAAGACTTACTCATTTTGGCCCCGTCGATGCCCGGAATGGTCATGATCTTCTCGTCGATGCGGGCTTCGGGCAGCACGAAAATGGCCTTACCGTACTGGCGGTTCACCATCCCGGCAATGTCGCGGGCCATCTCCAGGTGTTGCCGCTGATCTTTTCCTACGGGCACCAAGTCGGCGTCATAAAGCAGAATATCAGCCGTTTGCAGCACCGGATACGTGAACAGACCCGCTGACGTCGCGCTTTCGCCCAGCTTCTCGACTTTGTCTTTGAACGAGGTCGCGTTCTGGAGCATGGGCATGGGCGTGAAGCAGTTGAGGTACCAGGCCAGTTCGGTATGTTCCGGCACCCGCGACTGCCGCCACAGCGTATTTTTCACGGTATCATAACCAAACGCCAGCCAGGTGGCGGCAATGGCCCGGACAAACTCACGGCGGGTATTGCCGTCTTTCAGGGTGGTGAGCGAATGGAGGTCGGCAATGAACAAAAACGATTCATTTCCAGCCACTTTCGAGAGATTGATGGCGGGCAGAATAGCCCCCAGAATATTGCCCAGATGCGGCTGACCGCTGCTTTGGATACCCGTTAAGATGCGTGACATAAGCTGATTATAAAGCCCGCAAAAGTACGAACGGAAGCGGTAAGACAGGTTGAATTAGCCGACCAGATAAGGTAGTTAGCACGTTAAATAAACAGGCCTCTTCCTGCGGCTAAACGAGGATTAGATAAAGATACATTTGATCTGGGATGGTGTGGGGTGACTACCTGATGGCCGTCATTAACGGGTTTCTGGTGGTCAATACCGCTGGTGGACTGACCAGCCTATCGAGCGCCACCCAACGGGGGAGCTATGCGTGAAATAACCGTCGGTGAGCCGCCACGAGAGTTTACAACACCCTGGTTATAAGTCGTTTATTTTTTCCGCACCATCATGAACACTGAACCTACCCCCTCCGCCGCCTACTACCGCAACCTCCTGACTATGGGCGGAACAGCGGGTGGTGGCCTTGAATCGCGTGAAGGCGTTGGTGCTGAGCCGGACCTCTCCAGTCACGGTATCCGCGAACGCCTCGACTATGCCAGATCGAGCTGGCAGGAGGTGGTCAAAAAGCACCTCGGCGACAGCCCTAAACTGCATGAAATAGCCCAAAAACTGGTGGATCAGGCCGCTGAGCCCCTGCACATGGTGGCCAATGATGACAACAGGGCGCTGACCCGTGGACTGGATAATCTCGCCAGGCTGGAAAGCATCGTCCGCCTCGACGGGTCGCGGCCTTCGTTTATGATTTGGGATGGCGAGGTTGACCTGACCACCAGTCCGGCTGGTTTATGGGCCGATCAAATCAATGCCGACGTGCCCAATTTGACCCAGACGCTACGATGTGTCGGTCGAATTGACAATACGAAAGCCCAACAGAAATTCGAGGGTACGGGCTTCTTGCTGGCCCCTAACCTGCTGATTACCAAACGACATGTACTCGATCATATTGCCGACAAGCGGCGCAACGGCACCTGGAAAATCAGAAAAGAGGTGACGGTTAATTTCGGCCATGAGTTTCAGACCACCACGCCGCCCCGCGTCCGAACGCTGAAATCGCTGCTCTTTTGCGGCCCCGACCTCGACCCCCAGAAGGTCAACCACGCCGACACCGACGTGGCCCTGATTGAACTGAATCCGGTGCCCGCCACGGAGGGAGCGGTTACGTTTTTGGGAATCGATATTACACCCGACTGGGCCGTGGAAGGCACCTTTATCTATACCATTGGCTACCCGGCCAATCCGGGCATGCCTTTGCCGGGATCAGGCGTGACGTTTTCATTGCTGGAAGAACTCTTCAAGTCGACCTACGGTATCAAACGCCTGGCTCCGGGGCAGCTTATGCCGCCCGATGCCGGTTTCACCAACCGGACGCTGTCGCACGATGCGACGACGTTGGGGGGCAATTCAGGCTCGGCCATTGTGCAGGCGGGGCGGCTCACGCTGGCGGGTGGGCTGCACTACGCCGGGAAGTCGAACGTGCCACGCACCAACTGGGGTCATGTGCTCATGAACATCCTGAACGCTACGGACGGCCATTCGTCGAAAACGGTCGGCGAGCACCTGACCGCGCATGGTGTGACCATTAAATGACCTAAGCTGTGCGGAGGCGTTGACCTCACCTGGATACTAAAACAAGCGTCTTAATTCACCTTACACTTCACCATACCATGCAAGCAGACCTTACCCAGCTCGCCACCCTGGCGGGCATGACGCGGCTCGTCGATAACGCAGTTGCCCAACGCGAAAGCGTGTTGGCAGGCGTTGGCAACGTCGCCCCGCCAACCACCTTCAACCGCCGTGTCAGCTATAAACCCGATTTTCTGACGGGATGGAGCCTCGCACTGCCAATGGCCACCGGCGCTACCTCCGCCGATATGCGGAAGCTGCGCCGGGGTGGCACCGGTGTTGTGCTGAAGTATCAGCACTTTTCGGCCATCATGTCCGCATCGCGGAAAATGCCCATGCTCACCGCCGTCAACCTCGATGGATCGAAATCGAAAAGTCTGCCACGGGCGCAAACCTGGAATTACGACGGTCGCCTTGACGAGGCCGATCAGTGGGGCGAAGAACTCTACAGCGGCAATGCCCTTGACCGGGGCCATATGGTGCGCCGCGAAGACCCCGTTTGGGGCACCCCCGCCGAGGCGATCATGGCCAACGTCGATACGTTTCACTATACCAATGCCTGTCCGCAAATGGCGGGGATGAACCAGAAAATGTGGCTGGGTCTGGAAAATTACGTCCTCAGCAACGCCCGCGCCGACGGCATGCGCGTCAACGTCTACACAGGTCCGTTTTTCACTACCGATGATCTGACCTACCGGGGTGCGCTCATTCCGAGGTCGTTCTGGAAAGTGGTGGCTATCGTGCTGCCCAACGGTCGCCCGTCGGCCACGGCCTACAAAATCGATCAGAACAAAGAGTTGCAGGATCTGGAGTTCGTGTATGCGGGTTACAAAACGTACCAGGTTAGTATTCAGCAGGTTATCAACGGCACCCACGCCGATTTCAGTGCGCTGGTGCCCTTCGATGGCTTCTCGCAGTACGAACTGGCCACGGGTACGGTGCTGGTTGAGGCAATCGATGACCTGAGCCAGATTCGGGTGTAAGGCTGATCCGTTTTGTGACAAAGCGATGCGGACGGGTTGACACGGTTTTTTTACAGATGATATATCCTCTTTTTAAAAAAAAAGTCCGTGTCAATCCGTCCGATCAGCGTCATCCGTTCGGTCCGCCGCTTCGGTTCCCCTTGTTTCCTATTCCCACTCAATCGTAGCCGGTGGCTTCGATGAAATATC
The DNA here is from genome assembly GCA_038230755.1 of Cytophagales bacterium. Classification (GTDB taxonomy): domain Bacteria; phylum Bacteroidota; class Bacteroidia; order Cytophagales; family Spirosomataceae; genus Fibrella. Next base: position 17,284 of record JBBRMP010000027.1, read on the forward strand.
GTAGACTACGCGGTTGACGCCTTTGACCTTGTTGATGATCTCGTTCGAGATGTCGGCGAGGAAGGTGTAGGGGAGGTGGGCCCAGTCGGCTGTCATGCCGTCGACGCTGGTGACGGCGCGGAGGGCTACTACGCGTTCGTAGGTGCGTTCGTCGCCCATAACACCCACGCTCTGCACGGGCAGCAGCATGGCCCCGGCCTGCCAAACCTGGTCGTATAGGCCTTCGCGGCGGAGGCCGTCGATGAAGAGCGCGTCGACCTGTTGTAGAATAGCGACCTTTTCGGGGGTGACGTCGCCCAGAATACGGATAGCCAGCCCCGGACCGGGGAAGGGGTGCCGACCCAGAATGTGTTCGGGCAAACCCAGCGTGCGACCTACCAGCCGGACCTCATCTTTGAAGAGCGTATTGAGCGGCTCGACCACCTTCAGTTTCATGAAATCGGGCAGGCCACCCACGTTGTGGTGCGACTTGATCGTGGCCGACGGTCCTTTCACCGACACTGACTCGATCACATCGGGATAAATGGTGCCCTGACCCAGCCAGGCCACATTTTCGATTAGATGGGCCTCCTGGTCGAAGACGTCGATAAACGTTTTGCCAATGGCTTTGCGCTTGGCTTCGGGGTCGCTCAGACCCGTTAGCGCGTGGTAGAACTGATCTTTGGCATCCACGCCTTTCACATTGAGGCCCAGCGTTTTGTAGCTTTCCAGCACGCCCTCAAACTCATCTTTGCGCAGCAGGCCATTGTCGACGAAGACGCAGTAGAGATTCGGACCGATGGCCCGGTGAATAAGCATGGCCGCCACTGACGAGTCGACGCCGCCCGACAGGCCCAATACGACGTTGTCGTCGCCAAGGCGCTCTTTGAGCGTCGCCACGGTGGTATCGACAAACGATTCCGACGTCCAGTCCTGGCTACAGCCGCAGATGTCGACTACAAAATTTTTGAGCAGTTGTTTCCCCTGCGTCGTGTGGGTCACTTCGGGGTGAAACTGAATGCCGTAGGTTTCCTCGCCCTGCACCTGAAAGGCGGCCACGCGCACCGTTTCGGTGGACGCAATCACGTCAAAATGGGTGGGTAAGGCCGTGATGGTGTCACCGTGCGACATCCAGACCTGCGTGTTGAGGTCGAGGCCATGCATCAGCCGGTTGTCTAATCCGATATGGTTCAGCCGGGCACGTCCGTACTCGCGTATAGATGAGGGCTGCACGTCGCCACCGCTGGTTTGGGCCAGCAATTGGGCACCGTAGCACACCCCTAAGACGGGCAGTTTGTGGCGAAAAGCGGCCAGATGAACGGTGGGAGCGTCGGCATCGCGGACGGAACAGGGGCTGCCAGAGAGGATGATGCCTTTGGTGGCGGCGGTGATGGGAGGGAGGTTGTTGTACGGGTGGATTTCACAGTACACGTTCAGTTCGCGGACCCGACGGGCAATTAATTGGGTGAACTGTGAACCGAAGTCCAGAATCAGAATTTGCTCGGTAACCATGCGTAGGTTTCTAAGGCCCAAAATTACACGAAATTGACCGAAGCGCCCATTGGGGCCTAATTATTGGATTGTATGATGGTATAGCGTATCACCAAGGTTCCACTCATTATCAGAAAAGTTACAGTAAACTGCCTGATAATCAGCACTTCACTCAAGCATTAGTTACACACTCAAAAAGTATGAAAACCATGACATCTGAATCATTCATCGACGCCCTGTCTATGCCTTTCCACAAAACTGTGGAAAAAAATTCCCTCCCTAACAACCAAAAACTACTCATCCCGTTCTTCGACCGGAAGCGCACGGTATCGGTAGACGAGATTGTTCGGCTGGAAGGATCGGGTAACTACACGAATTTCTACCTGAAAGACGGCACGAAGATGCTGGTGTCACGCACCCTGAAAGAATATGAAACATTGCTCGACGGCCAGGCTTTTGTTCGGGTGCATAAATCGTGCATCGTAAACCTGAGTTTTGTTCGCAAATACTTTGTTAAAAAGGAAGGCGAGCTGGAACTGGCCGATGGGCAGCAGGTAAAGATTTCACGCCGCCGGGCGCAGGTGTTCATCGACCGGATTCGTGACCACAGCCCTTCACTGGTAAATTAACTGGCTGGTTAGTTTACTTTTTGCGTAGTCTACCAACGAGCCGGGCCGGGGTGCTTTCCACACCCTAGCCCGGCTTTTTGCGTGATTTGCAACGGATAGACAACTTAGTTAAAGGGCGTATTTCTACGTAATCGGTAAGGGACATACACGCAAAGGTAAGTAGTTTATTATTGGTCAACTATCTGAATATCAGTGCTTTATGTAATAAAAATCGGTACGTACACGTATTCATGTTTTTAGCGAACGGTTATGCCGCCGTAGTTTTGGTTATCCCAATCAGGAAATCATCTCGCACAACCAAAAACAGCTCTTACCATGGAATCGAATCACTTTGCACCGCCCGTTGGCATGGCAATGCCCACTTACCCCGCTACGTACCTGCGCAACACCCAACGCCTGGCATTGCCCTACCTCAACCGGACCGTTATGGTATCGGTCGACGATATTGTGTATTTGGAAGGGGAGGGGAACTACACGTTTATCCACACCCGCGACCGGCGTAAGTACCTGGTGTCGAAGACCTTGAAGGAGTTTGAAAAGACGCTCGATAATGCCATCTTCATTCGCATCCACAAATCGAACATCATCAACCTGGCCTATGTGCAGCACGGCGTGTTTGCCCGTGACCGGGTTATCCGCCTCGCCGACAACCGCGAACTGACCATCTCGCGCCGCCGGATGCATCAGATCACGCAGTTGCTCGTCAACTACCAGGACGAACTGAACTAATCGCTTAGGCACAAAAAAAGGCTCTGCTGTAACAGCAGAGCCTTTTTTTGTGCCTAAGCGATTAGTTCAAAATCAAAAGATCTTATACGCCAGGGTGATCTGCCATGATTTGGCGCGTTGGCCGAAACTGCCGCCGTTGCTGTTGATTTGAGCAATGTCGGAGAGGTTACCCTGGTAGCGCACATCGAGGCCGAGGCTGCCGAGGTCAAGGCCACCGCCCACCTGATAGCCATAATAGGCTTTCTGCCAGGCGTCGTTGAGCGTACTGCCTGTATACTGCTTCAGCGCATCGCTCAAACCGGCATTATTGTCGATACGAAACGAGGCGATTGGTCCGGCCATAATTCGTAGCGGGCCACCTTTCAAGCCCAACAAAACGGGTACGTCGAAACTCGTGGTTTGAATCGTGACGGTTTCGGGTGTGGTACTGCCCGAACGAAGTACGGTAAACTGACCCGACAGGTTAGTATAAAGTAGTTCAGGCTGGATAAACAGGTTCTTACCGAAACGAGTATAAATACCGAACGACGTACCCGTTTTACTGTTCAGGCTTTCGTTTAGGTTTTCCCGGAAAGTCTGTCCATTCACGTCTACGTTGGGCGACCCGTTGGTGTTGGCGCCGGTGCTGACGAAATTGCCAAACGATAATTTCGAGAGATTGACGCCGCCTTTGATACCGATCTGAAATTGAGCGTGTGCGGCGAGTGGCAGGAGCGCGATGGCAAGGCCAAATAAGGCTTTCTTCATGGGGGTGATGTTGCGTTTCATATGCTATACGGGTTTAACGGAAAAACCGTGCCACAGACGTCAAAAACCAACTTTTTCTGAGTAAACGGCGTTATTTCAGTGACTACTTATCAGGTACCAATGACCACGAAACCGTCGTTATCGGGTCATTTCGGGTGTTGGATTGCTGTAAAGCCCAACCGTTTAACCTACCCTTGATAATTCTTCACTGATCGTTGCTAATTACTCCCTCCGTGGCTAAAATTAAAACCGCTTATTTCTGTCAGAGTTGTGGTCATCAGTCGCCGAAATGGCTGGGACGTTGCCCGTCGTGTGGCGAATGGAACACCATCGTCGAGGAGGTTGTCCAGAAAGATGAACCCGAAAAGGGGGGATGGCGGGCACCCTCCAGCCCGGCCAAGATCGCGGCCAAGCCCAAGCCTATTCACGCCATCAACTACGAAGAACAACCCCGGATGCTCACTGCCGACGCTGAGCTAAACCGGGTGCTGGGCGGGGGTATCGTGCCGGGGTCGCTGGTGCTCATTGGCGGCGAACCCGGCATTGGCAAATCGACGCTTTTGTTGCAGATCGCCCTGAGCCTGAGCAGTATGCGCGTCCTGTACGTGTCGGGTGAAGAGAGCGAGCAGCAGATAAAGATGCGGGCCGAACGCCTCGACGCCCCCACCTCCGACTGCCACATCATGACCGAAACCTCGACGCAGAACATCTTCCGGGTGGTCGAGCATTTCGAGCCGGAAGTCCTCATCGTCGACTCGATTCAGACCATGCATTCGTCGCTGGTGGAAGCGGGCGCGGGCAGTGTCTCGCAGGTGCGGGAGTGCGCTGCCGAGTTTATGAAGTACGCCAAAGAGTCGGGGGTGCCGGTGTTTATGATCGGGCATATCACCAAAGACGGCTCGCTGGCGGGACCGAAAGTGCTGGAACACATGGTCGATACGGTGCTGACCTTCGAGGGCGACCGGCATACGACGTACCGGATACTGCGCACCTCGAAAAATCGGTTTGGCAGCACCGCCGAACTGGGTATCTACGAGATGTTGAGTACCGGTTTGCGGCAGGTGAGCAACCCGTCGGAAATCCTGATTTCGCAGCGTGACGAAGCCCTCAGCGGCGTGGCCATCGGCTCGATGCTGGAAGGAAACCGCCCGCTACTAATTGAGATTCAGGGACTTGTGGGCGTGTCTACCTACGGCACGCCGCAACGGAGCAGCACCGGCTACGACAGCAAGCGCCTGCAAATGCTGCTGGCGGTACTTGAAAAACGGGGTGGTTTCCGGCTGGGGCAGCAAGACGTATTCCTGAACGTGGCGGGTGGCCTACGGGTGGAAGACCCGGCCATCGACATGGCGGTGTGCGCGGCCATCGTATCGAGCTACGAAGACATTGCCATCCCCACCAACGTGGCCTTTGCCGCCGAAATTGGCCTCGGTGGCGAGGTGCGGGCCGTCAGCCGGATCGAACTCCGCATTGCCGAAGCCCAGAAGTTGGGTTTCAAGCAGATATACGTCTCGAAATACAACCTCAAGGGCCTCGACATCGACGCTTTTTCGATCAATATCCGCCCCGTAGCGAAGCTGGATGAGGTGTTTCAGGGGGTTTTGCTGTAAGAAAACTAAACACAACCACGACATACAATGACCTCTTCATCTTCATCAGCCCGCCCCGAAGACCAGCTCATCGACGCCGCCCGCCGGGGCAATATCGCTAGCATCAACAGCCTGATAAAGAGCGGCGTAGCTATTAATGCGCAGGATGACAAAGGCTTCACGCCGTTGATTTTTGCCACGTATGACAACCAACCGGAAGTCGCTAGGACGTTACTGTCGGCGGGTGCCGACGTAAACAGCCAGGACGTGTCGGGCAACACCGCGCTGATGGGGGTCAGCTTCAAAGGCTACGCCGACATGGCCCGGCTGTTGATCGAGCACGGTGCCGGTGTGGATATCACCAACCGAAACGGCGGCACAGCCCTGATGTATGCGACTTTATTTGGTCGAAATGACATCGTCAGAATCCTCCTCGACGCTGGTGCCAACGTTACCATCCTCGACCTGCGCGGCTTTGCGGCCCGCGATTTGGCCATTCAGCAGGGGAACGAGGCAGCAGTAGCCATGTTTGACGCGCTGTGATCGCACGACTGGCTACCTTTGGTAGCTGTTTATTTCCGTTAAATAAAAGCAATCACCAAACGGAATGCACTTATAATGGCCAGATTGACGACAACTTATTTGATAAATAAATACGTTGATTGATAAACTGGTAGTTCAATAGAAATACACTCAATACAAAAAATAATTTCACCATTAGCAAGCGGTATTTTGTCTGCTTTGTAAGCCAAATCACTACTTATTTTCTGGTTAGTTTGCCTCATAGGTACCAAGAGTCTGATACAACCGAACGGGTTTATATTGGTGTCGATTTACCATCCTAGATAGCCATCAGAATGAATCCGAACAAAGCATTGTGGGAGAAAGGCGACTTTACCCGAATCGCTGAATACATGCGGGAAAGCGGTACCGCACTGGTAGCCAAACTGGGCGTCAGTCAGGGCATGAACGTGCTCGACCTCGGCTGTGGCGACGGCACAACGGCCCTGCCCGAAGCCAAACTGGGGGCTACCGTTCTGGGCGTCGATATCGCCAGCAACCTCGTCGCCGCAGGAAACGCCCGCGCTAAAGCTGAGGGCCTGACAAACTGCACGTTCCAGGAGGGTGATGCGACTGATTTGCAAGGACTTGATGATCAGTCGTTTGATCTGGTCATAAGCATGTTTGGAGCCATGTTCGCGCCCAAACCGCTGGCCGTAGCCAACGAGATGGTCCGCGTTACCCGCCCCGGTGGCCGAATCATGATGGGAAACTGGATTCCGGGCGACCCGACGCTGGTTGCGCAGGTGCTAAAAATTAGCGCGGCCCACACGCCGCCCCCGCCAGAGGGGTTTATCAGTCCCATGCTGTGGGGCATGGAAGACCAGGTGATCGACCGGTTTGGTCAGGCAGGCGTGGCCAAAGAGACTATCCTGTGCGAGCGGGATACGTTTACGTTTATTGCGCCCTACTCGCCGTCCGTATTTTTCAATACGTTCAAAAATTTCTACGGCCCCACCATGAACGCATTTGAGGCAGCAGAGAAGGCGGGTAAGGGAGATAGTCTACACCAGGAACTGGAGGCATTATTTATTTCCCAGAACAAAAGTGGCAACCCGAATACAACGTCAATACCCGTCACTTTTTTGAAAGTAACAGTGAAGCGGTAGCGTTTAAAACGCTAGACTTCCTCCCCCTGCAACTGCTTGTCATACAGCTCTCGGTACAGGCCGTTGTGGGCCATCAATTCATCGTGGGTGCCTTTTTCGCGGATTCCACCGTCGTCCAGCACAATGATCTGGTCGGCGAGTTTGGCCGACGACACCCGGTGTGAAATGATCACCGACGTGCGGTTGACCATGATGCGTTTGAGGTTGTTGAGGATGATATTTTCCGTATTGGTATCCACCGCCGAGAGGCAGTCGTCGAGAACCAGAATGCGCGGGTCGCGGGCAATGGCGCGGGCAATGCTCAGGCGCTGTTTTTGGCCTCCCGACAGGGTGATGCCCCGCTCACCAATGCGCGTGTCGAAGCCTTCGGGAAACTCGTTGATGTTGTCGGCCAGATCGGCGTCGGCTACGGCGCGGAGTACCCGTTCCTGCGGCATATCGGGCTGGCCGAAACGGACGTTGTTGCTGATGGTGTCGGAGAACAAAAACACGTCCTGCGGTACGTAGCCCATCTGTCCGCGTAGTTTGCTGAGGTCATAGTCTTTGATCGGCACATCGTCGATGCGGATTTCGCCCGTCGAGGCATCATACATTCGCATAATCAGGTTGGCCAGCGTACTCTTGCCCGAACCCGTCGTGCCCAGAATAGCTACTGACTCACCCGCCGCCACATTCATGGAGAAATTCTTGAGTGCCACAATGCCCGTGTCGGGATAAACGAAGCGGACGTTATGGAACGAAATGGCACCCTGTAGCTCCCGTTGCAGGTTTTTGACCGAAACGAGCGGCGTTTTCACCGCCATAAATTCGTTGATCCGCTGCTGCGATGCCGCCGCCCGCTGCGTTTGGCTGGTGGTCCAGCCCAAGGCCATCACGGGCCAGGTGAGCATGTTTACGTACAAGATGAACTCGGTGATGTTGCCCGCCGTGAGGCGTCCGGCCAGCACTTCCTGCCCACCCACGTAGACCACAAGCACGTTGCTGAGGCCAATGAGCAGTACGCTCAGCGGTTGCCAGAGCGCATCGACCAGCGTGAGGCGCAGTGATTTGTCCTGATACGAATCGGCCTCGTGCGCGAAGTCGTTGACCGAGTTTTGCTCCTGTACAAACGATTTTAGCACCCGGATGCCCGAAAACGCCTCCTGCACATAGGTACTCATCCGCGACAGTGCCCGCTGGATCTCTTCCGACCGCCGGATCACGATGTTTTCGACCAGATAAATACCGACCGACAGGATGGGCAGCGGCAACAAGACGTAGAGCGTCAGCCGGGCATTGATGCTGACCATGTAGCTGATGACCAGCGCAAACAGCACCAGCAGGTTCATGCCATACATGATGCTTGGGCCAACGTACATCCGCACTTTGCTAACGTCTTCCGAGATACGGGCCATCAAATCGCCGGTGTTGTGTTGGCGGTAAAAGGCCAGCGGCAGGGTCTGGTAATGGTCGTAGATGTCGTTTTTGAGGTCGTATTCAATGTGCCGCGACATCACGATCAGCGTTTGGCGGACCAGAAAGAGAAAGAACCCTTTCAGCAGGGCCATGGCCAGAATCAGGAGGCCGTAGAGCAGAATGCTGAACGCGAAGATATCGTAGAGCGTGGGCTGAAGGCTGGTGCTATCGTAGAGGTAGTAGATATCGAGGGTTTCGCGGACCAGGTCGAGCGAATACCGCACGAGTTGGGCCGGAAAGATGCCGAAGAGGTTGGAAATGGCCGTGAATACGATACCCCAAATAAGGTACCATTTGTAGCGGGCCAGGTATTTATTGAGGTGTGAGAGGGCGCGTAACGTTTCCACAAAGACAAGGCGTTATGCTCGGGCAACGCAGCGGAGAGGAGTAGGGTTTCACGCTCACTCCCACAGAATCCCCGACGTGGCTAGGGCGGCCAGCGTGACCAGGGCCATGCCGACGTAGCTGGTGGCGAGGATGAGGGCCAGGGCCGCCCAGCCACGCCCCCGGAACTGGGTTTTGTTGCGCCGGATTTTGGCCATCGAACCCGTCGCCACCAGCATCGACGCCAGCGGCAACGTCAGGCTAAGCACCCACACCCAGGGGGCCAACGGCGAAAACAGAAAGAGGCCGTAGGGCAGTGCGCTCCCCGCCAGGGCATAGAATACACCCCTGGGCACCCGTCGTTTCGAGGGAAGTTCGTCGGGGATAACCTGGCTGGCGGTATAACTGGTTTGCGAACCGGTCATCAACTGAGTGGTATAGAGCCACGCTGGTCGGCGGGGGGTAGACAAGTCGGGGTTGCCATGCCGCACCGGCACACCTGCCAACAAGGCCATATTAACAACAGCGGGTTTAGGCACCGGTACAGGGATGGGGCCTGCTACTTTTTGTTGCGGTTTTGGGGTGGAATAATACGGCGCTACTGACTCATCTGACTTAGCCATGGTGGGCAGGCGGGCACTGGCCGTTGCCTGCGTAGCCCGGTCAGGTGCCTGCATCAGCGGTGGTGTGTAGGTGGGTTGGGCGGGGCTGAAAAAGGCGGGTTGTGCCACGCGGCAGCCGCCGAGACATAGCAGCATGATGGGCCCTAAACAGGCCAGAAAACGGTAGGAGAGCATACGTGATGGGTAGATTTAGGTCAGACGATACGGGGTTACGATTGGGAAAACTACCCATTTAGGCGTATTTTTGCAACATCAATTCAGTGTTCTTTTCCATATCGGTAGAATTAGTAGGATTTAAGCGGCATGTTAAGCAGACGACTCCTGCGTATTAAGGTCATGCAGACCCTGTATGCGTTACGGCAGGCCAATCAATCGACGAAACAGTTGGCCGTCGACGGCATCAATGATCAATTCCAGCCTGATCTCAATTCTATGCTTCCGCAGAATAAGCGGCAACTGGAAGGGTATCGTAAACTGGCGGCGTTGCTCTTCGAGGAGGCCATGCGCACGAACGAACCCGCTCAGGATCAGGAGGTGCCCAGTGCCGTGATCGACGCGGCCAACGCGGCTGTTGCCTACTACCATACCCGATACCGGAAAGACCAGCAGTTTTTGTCGGGGCGGCTCATCGAAGCCGTCAAAGACATCTACAGCGATTACCTGCGGGTGTTGCAGTTGCTGGTCGAATTTGGCCACCTGTCGCGCCTCGACCGCGAACGCCGCTTTCCCGACCCCGACGAAACGCCGTTTGTGTATGCCTCCGACTTAAGTCAAAATCGCCTCATCGAAGCCTTGTCAGCCCATCAGCCTCTGCAAACCGAAAACACCCGGCGGAACATTTCCTGGACGGCAGACCTGGCCTTTGTGCGGAAGACCTACCGCGAGGTGCTGAAAACGGACGAATCATTCATCGCTTACTGTGCGGCCCGGCAGCACACGCCCGACGAGGATCAGCAGTTAATGCAACACGTGTTGCGGCAGGTGGTGTTCGCCAAAGAACCCAAATCGACCCAAAACGAGGCACTTACCCCTGGGCAGCAAGCCGACGAGGCGGCAGCGACGAGGCGGCTGGTGATTCGGGATCACCTGTCGGAGGTTGACCTGGCCTGGACCGAAAACAGCGAAGTGGTGCGGGGGATGGCCATCCGCACCCTGAAATCGGTGCAGGGACCGCAGGGCCTGACCCTGGAACAACTCACTGAAGATTGGGAAGAAGACGAACGGTTTTTGAACGAACTCTACCAAAATGCCCTGACGCGTGACGCCGACGTGGAAAAATTACTCACCGGACAACTGGCCAATTGGGAGCTTGACCGGGTGGCTATGCTGGACCTGATCATCCTCAAACTCGCTGTGTGCGAAATGCTTACCTTCCACAACATTCCCACGAAGGTGACCATCAACGAATATATCGATATGGCAAAGGCATATAGTACGCCCAAGAGCGGCCTGTTTGTCAACGGAATTTTGGATAACTTGGCCACCCGATTGACCACCGAAGGCAAGCTCCGCAAGAGTGGCCGGGGGTTGTTGGATAATAAATAACAAAAAGCCCCCTAGCCCCCGAAGGGGGAACCTGCTTGCGCCAGCGTACTCAGGCGGCAGCACTTCCCCCTTCGGGGGTTAGGGGCTTTAACTCTTTTACACATGAGCAGATCAGGCCGTGACCTCGCTTTTTTTCTGACCGGAATTGCCACAGGCACCATTCTGGGCTTACTCTACGCCCCCGAAAAGGGTAACATTACCCGCGACCGGCTGTCGTACCGACTGTCGAAATACCGCGAACAATTGCAGCAATTGCTGGACGACATTCTGGAGTCGGCTGAATTGCCGGAGAACTTTTCAAAAACCGAAGGGCAACGCGTGGTCGATGATGCGCGTGAGAAAGCCGAACGGTTGCTGGAAGACGTTGACCGGCTGATGGCTCAGATCAAACAGCAGGGTGCATAAACCATCAACAGGTCCATTTTCCGTGAAAAATTACTTCTATAGTATGGCTGCCGTGCTGCTCCTCCTGGGGGCAGGCGCTGCCTGTTCAAACCGCCGCGACGCACAGGGGCAACCCGTGGGCGAGGCCAATGCCATTGCGGGTAAATCGGCTACGATTTCGTTTAAGGAAACTGGCGTCCATGATTTCGGCACCATCACCGAAGGCGACACCGTAGAACATACATACCCGTTTTCTAACACGGGCGAGCTGCCGTTGGTAATCAACAACATCACGGCCTCCTGCGGCTGCACTACCCCCGACTGGCCCCGTGAGCCGGTGGCCCCTGGCGCCGAGTCGAGGGTGAGCGTGCGGTTCAACAGCCGGGGTAAAGCGGGCGAACAAAATAAAACCGTGACCGTCTACGCCAATACTAATCCGTCTACCACCGACATTTCGTTTAAAGTGCTGGTGAAACCAAAATCAACTACAACTACAAATTAGTTTACATGCACGTCGTTCTCGCACAGGCCATGGGCCAAAATGGTATAATGACACTCCTGCTTTGGGGTGGGGTGTTGCTGGTGCTGTATTTTTTCATGATTCGTCCCCAACAGCAAAAAGCAAAGCAGCAAAAAGACTTTGTGGCTAATATGAAAAAAGGTGACGCTGTTGTGACCATCGGCGGTTTGTACGGTAAAATCACCAGCGTCGATGCCAACACCGTTACGCTCGACGTGGACCGTGGCGTGAAACTCACCTTCGACAAATCGTCGATAGCGCGGGAGGCATCGGCCAAAGTTGACGCTGAAAAGGCAACCTAGTTTAAGCCAGTTTTGGCCGTTCTCATTCGATGCAACAAGAAGCAACCCCCTCAAAACCGGCTTTTCAGATGGGGAAATGGCTGGCCTGCCTGTTGGCGGCTGGCCTGTTTTGGGTAATGAACGCCCTTAACCGCGATGGGTATTCGCTGAACGTGAATTACCCCGTGAAATTCCAGTATAACGATTCGCTCTTTATTCCCACCACGGCGTTGCCCCGCACGGTGCGCGTCAACGTGTCGGGTGATGGGTGGGGGCTATTGCGGTTGTCGTGGTTGCCGTTTCGGACCAATCCGGTGCAGTATCCGGTGAACAACCCCATGCAGGCGTCGATAATCAACACCTCGGCCATGACGGCTGCGCTGGCCGATCAAGTGAAGAGCCTAAAAGTCAACTATGTAGTGGCCGATACGCTCGAAATGGGCTTCGACCGGCGCATGACCAAAACCATTCGGCTCATCCCCGACAGTACCCACATCAATCTGCTGCCGCGCTTTGTGGTGTCGAGTATGATCAACATGACACCGGCTACGCTCGTGGTAGAAGGCCCGGCCCGCCTCGTGCGTGGTTTCGCCGACACGCTGGTGGTGCGTATTCCCGGTCGCCGCATTGCTGATAATTACGACGAAGAACTGCCGCTGAACGCCTACAAGCACCCGCTGGTGAAACGCAGCCACGAAAAAGTCTTCGTCAGCTTCGAAGTCGCCGAACTGCTCTCGCCAATTCCGAAGAAATGATTTCAAGGGGAACACGGATGACAAAAGAAAAATCCGTGTCAATACCGCACTGGCGGGCTGGCCTCATCCTCCCAAACAGCGTGCCTCCGCCTTACCGTGTGAATCGTGATTTAATCAATCCTGACTTTTTCAGGCTCACGAAGAAGCCGAGGTTATTTTCGTACAAATCGCCTTTGTCATAGCCTGCGGTGGTGTTCAGCACCATGCCGCCCAGCCAATTGAGCTGGCTGTAGAGGCCCAGCATCCCCGAAAATTGCGTCGCCGTCTCGGCAAAAGGTGCGTCGTAGATGCCGAGGTTCTGGCTGTACGAAAACTTGCCCGTGAAGCCCATTTTGCCCGAAAATTGCCCCGATAACCCCACGTGATAGACCCGAACGCGGTTGTTGTTGGTAAAGGCGTTGCCCGGATACCGGCTGGGTAAGTCGGTGGCGGGCGCAATAAACGGCGTACCAATCGTGCGCCCGTAGCTCGACCAGCCGTCGCGGTATTGGCCGTGGTTGAAGTAGTTATCCCGCCCGCGTTTGCTGGCATCTTCGTTGATGAACTCGCTGCCGCCCTGACTGTAGGTGTTGAGGTATTCCAGCACCGCCCGGTTTAGCCGAAAGCCACCTCGATTAGGCCGGTTGTTGGTAAATCGCGCCCCGTGGAGTCCGTCAGCGATGTTGATGAGGTAAAACAACGAGCCATCTTCATAAATACTCTGGCGGTACAAAAACACCGATACCCGTTTGCCCCGGATTTCCATGCCCAGATCCACCGTACCGAGGTGGTTGCCAATGCGGTTTCCGGCGTCGAAAGGGCTGTATTTGGTCGTATCGACGTTTCGCCCACCGAGACTGCTACCCAGCACAATGTCGATATAATCGTGGAAACTGGCCGGTAGCTGGCTGTTACGGATGAACGAACTGGGCAGCGATTCGTTGTTACCGCCCCATTGTACGGCGTGGTTCATGCCGCCAATAAGCCAGATTTTACCCGTTGCTTTACCAATGCGCAGGTACAGGGCCTTCTGGTGCAGCATCGACCCTTTGATGAACCGATCATACTCAAACCAGCCCTGCGCGTAGAAGGCGTTTACGTAGAGCCAGCGCGTGAGTGGCACCCAGCCAACGGTGTTAAGTTGAATTTTTAGCGGCGGCACGGCATTGCCCGACCAACTATATGAACCCGTCGACAGCGTCGAGTCGGCGAGGCCGATGATTTCGCGCCGCCGCCCCGCCCAGCCTTCGATGCCACGAACACGCACTTTTACGTAGGCTTCGGGTAGTACAAATGCCAGCGCATCGACAGATGGGTCGGCATTGGCGGCGTTGGCATTGGCCACCACGTCAAATCCCCAGCCCCAGTCTATACGGCGTTGGCTGGCCCGGAGGCTATCCAGTGCAGTTTTGGGCGGTCCATAATAATCGACCCGCAACCCGGCGCGGAGGGTAGGTACGTTTTGGCCGCGCGGCACAATACCATATTGATTGGCCCGCAGCCAGAACGGAATTTCGGCCCGTGACGACGAACCAGCGGGGGCATTGCGCTGGCTGTCGGTGAGCTGCGGAGTGAGGTAACTGCCCACTTCGATTTGATAGCGAACCGGCTTATTTGTTTGGCCGTAAACCAGTGAACTACAGCATAGTAGAACCGAAAATAGACGCATAAGGCCGAATGGGAGATGGGCTGTGGAGGTAGTTTTTCTGCGTAAAAGCTTCCTATAGCCAATAATCTGCAAAATCCAAGCCAGCCCGGTTTGGGAGGGTGACAATGGTGGCGTTTGCCCGGTTTTTTTTCGGAACACGATCAATATTGCCCTAACTTTGTTCTATATACCTGATCACACCCTCACCCCGGGAGTTGTAGTGCCAGTCAATTGGCTACGCCCCACCTAACGAACTGCATGGAGACAGCCAACAACCCCAATAACGATGAACTACTGCGGATCATCGATCTGCTTAACACTACCTACGAAGGCGAAGAGGCCTGGCACGGCCCCTCGGTGGCTGGTGCCATGCGCGACATTACCCCCGATCTGGCCGGGCGGCGGCTGACCCCTAACGTGCATACCATTGCTGAGTTAGTCTTTCATATGACGAGCTGGCGCATTTTCTGCGTGAAGAAAATGCAGGGTGACGGCGAATTCGATATCCTGACGCCAGAAAAAAACTTTGGTCAGTTACCCGAAAAAATCGACGATTTTGAGTGGGAAGCCCTGCAAATGGAGCTGAGCCTGAGCCAGGAAGAACTCATCAACGAACTCGACAAGCGCGATGATGACGTGTTTCTGGAAGACATCGTGCCGGGCCGGACCTATACCTATTATGACCTGTTACACGGCATCATCAACCACGATACCTACCATACCGGGCAGATTCAGATTCTGAAAAAAGCCCTCGCCTTCAACCTTGCCGGGGCTAGCCGTTTCGCCGATGAGGACGACGAATTTGGCGGTAAGTTTGGTAGCGAAGACTATTATTGACCTAGTTGGAGTAAATTAGTAATTCGTTGACTATTAAAGGGTTTACAGTGTTAGATTTGGTCTATAGATTTGCTTTTATTGGCTAAAGTCAAAACACCGTTTGGGCGTTCTTTACCCACAGAGGAAGAGAACGTCCAAACGGTGTTTTGCTTACATAGGCATAGGAGTTTGGCCGGAACCGGATCAGGCATCCCCTGGAATGTACGTTGTCAATCGTTTTACGATACGGAATTTATTCGCTCTATCACTCAATGAAGTACTGGTTAGTCAAGACCGAGCCTGAAAAATATGGCTGGTCGCATTTTACTACACAGGGCCGCGGCGTTTGGGACGGTGTGCGGAATTATCAGGCGCGGAACAACCTGGTTGCTATGAAATTGGGCGATCAGGTATTGTTTTATCATAGCGTAACCAGCCCCGCCGTGGTGGGCGTGGCCACGGTGGTTTGCGAAGCTTATCCCGATCCGACCGCCCCCGCCGAACTCAACGGCAAACCTACGCCCTGGTGCGTGGTTGAACTGGAACCAGCCCTGCTGTTTGCCCAGCCCGTGCCGCTGTCGCGCATAAAATCTGAACCGATGCTGGCCAATATGGGGCTGATTAAACAGTCACGCCTGTCGGTCATGCCCGTAAAAGCCGATGAGTTTGATCAGATTCTGGGGTGGGGAATGGGGGAGGCGGGTGTTTAAGTTTGACTGTTAAACTCCAGGCTTTGCACCTTAACTAGTAGACGTTAAAACTTCCCCTCATGCCCCTGCTTCAACCCATTCTTGATTTAGTCGATTTAGTTTATAAAAAAGGCATCCGTGATGTGGTGATCTCACCAGGGTCACGGTCGGCACCGCTCACGCTGGCCGTGGCGCGGCATCCGGGATTGACCGCCCGCGTGGTGCCCGACGAACGGTCTGCCGGGTTTACGGCATTGGGCATGAGCCAGTTAAGTGGTCGTCCGGTAGCTATTATCTGCACGTCGGGTACGGCGGTGTACAACCTAAGTCCCGCCGTGGCAGAGGCCTATTTTCAGGAAGTGCCCCTGCTGTTGCTCACCGCCGACCGGCCTTTGGAATGGCTCTATCAGCAGGACGGGCAGACCATTGCGCAGGACGGTATCTTCGGCAAGCACGTCAAACGTAGCTACCAACTCCCCGCCGACTACACCCATGCCGATGCTCGTTGGTTCATTGAACGGACTGCTAATGAGGCGATTAACCTGTGCATAGCCAATCCGCCGGGGCCGGTGCATATCAACGTACCGCTGCGCGAACCGTTTTACCCCAAGCCCGATGAAGCGTTTGTGTTTCAGGCGGATAGGGTCGTGGAAGCTCTCCCGGTTTCGCCGCAATTACCTGCCGAGGTATGGCACAAGCTACTGAATGAATGGGATGACACGGACCGCAAACTGATTGCCGTGGGGCAGATGCCCTATTCGCCCGAACTGATTCGGCTGCTCACCCAACTGAGTACTGAATTGCAGGTGCCGGTAGTAGGCGAAATTATCAGTAACCTGGGTCGTAACGATCTCTTTATCAGCGGGTCCGATACGTTGCTGGCCCGAAAAGATACGGCTCTGTTGGAACGGCTGCGTCCGGAACTGCTTATCACGCTGGGTAATTCGTTCCTGGCGCGCAACCTGAAAACGTACTTACGATCTTACCCGCCCACGCGCCACTGGCACATCCGCGCCACCACCGACCGGCTCATTGACCCGTTCCGGTCCATGACCACGCAGGTGCCGATGGAACCCATTCCATTCCTGACCAAACTGCTGGCCGACCTTGATTATCAGCGGTTTCGGCAGGGAGACGATGATAACGACGAATCGGGCGCGTACCTCACCGACTGGCAAACGGCTGACCGCGCCGCCCGCCGCCTAGTGGAAATGCACCTCCGCGATGCCCCTTTTACAGACTGGTCAGCTACTCAACTGGTGCTGGAGAGCCTGCCCGAAGCATCACAGTTGCAGTTGGGCAACAGTATGCCCGTTCGCTACGCCAATTTGTGTGGGGTCGAAGCCCGGCAGCAGATTCATGTCTGGGCCAACCGGGGCACAAGCGGCATCGACGGGTGCCTGAGTACCGCTGTGGGCGCGGCCCTGCGCACCGATGCCACCGTGACGCTGCTTATTGGCGATGTGGCTTTTTTCTACGACCGCAACGCCCTCTGGCAACCCAACCTGCCCAACAACCTGCGCGTGGTGCTGCTCAACAACGCCGGGGGGCACATTTTCCGCATTATCGATGGCTCATCCCAACAACCCGAACTGGAAACCTACTTCGAGACGCCCCACAACCTGACCGCCGAACGCACTGCCGCCGACCATCACTGTGATTACATGGCCGTTTTGGATAAAAAAGCTCTTTCTGATGCCTTAGGGAGCTTTTTTGCCCCCTCAGATCGCCCGCGTATTCTGGAAATCAAGACGGATAAATACGTTAATGCCGCTGATTTTGATGCGTATAAGCAGCACGTGTAGCTACGTGAAATTATTGACTAGCTTTGGTCGTGCCCTGAAAACCAATACACATCCAGTACAAACCATGAAAAGACTCGTATACCTCTCTCTAGCGCTATTGTTGGCAGGCGCCTGTAAACAAGTGTCTGATACCGATGCAAAACGCGTCGTCCTGACGGGAATAGACGCGTCCAAAAAGCCCGGGGATGATTTTTTCATGTACGCCAACCGCATTTGGTACGATACCGCCCGGATACCGGCCAGTCAAACGGGCGTAGGTGCCTATTCGTTTATGAATTACCCGCAGCGCATCCGGCTGCAAGGAATTTTGGACAGCATTTCGGCGAGCACTAATCCGGCAGGAAGCATTGAACAAAAGGTGGGCGATTTTTATGCGTCAGGGATGGACACCGCCGCTATTAACAAACGCGGTTATGACCCCATCAAGCCCGTGCTTGCCCGCATCGATGCCGTGACGGATGTGCCCTCGTTGTTAACATTGGTGGCTGACGAGCAAAAAACGGGTGATGGCTCCATCATTGGGTTTAGCGTAGGCCCCGATGATAAACAGAGTACGGTCAACATTGCTCAGTTTTATCAAACCGGCATTGGCTTGCCGGAACGGGATTATTATGTCAAGACCGATTCATCAACACGCGCTATTCAAGAGGGGTACAAAAAATACCTAACCAGTTTGTTTGAATTGACAGGCACGGAGGCGACTACCGCCCAGAAAAATGCAGCCGTGACCTATGCCATTGAAAAACAACTGGCCACCGCACACCGCACGAATATCGAACTCAGGGACGTAAAGGCGAACTACAATAAACTGGCTGTCGCTGCGCTTGCCAAAAAACAGCCTGCCCTACGCTGGACAACGTTATTGACCGACTTAGGTGTTAAGGCCGATTCCGTCAACGTAGGCCAACCGGCTTACTATGATAAGTTGAATACGCTGTTGACGTCCGTTTCTATCAATGACTGGAAAGTCTATTTAAAAGCCAATGCGCTGACCAACTACGCGAATTTCCTGAGCCAGCCGTTCGTTGATGCGTCTTTTGCGTACACAAAAATCCTGACCGGACAGGCGGTTAAAAAATCACGAGCCGAAGAAATGACGCAGGCCGTTGATCGCTCGCTTGGGCAGGCACTGGCCCAATTGTACGTAAAAAAATATTTTCCGGAAGATGCCAAAAAACGGATGGCTGTATTGGTAGACAACCTGGAAAAAGCCTTCGAAGCACGCATCACTAAGCTGGACTGGATGAGTGAGGCCACCAAAGCCAAGGCTAAAGAAAAACTGTATGCTTTTACCGAGAAAATCGGCTACCCAGCTAAATGGCGGGACTACTCGAAGGTGGATGTGAAACGGGATGCTTATTTTGAAAACCGGTTGTCGGCTAATAAAAATGACTACGGTTACAGCCTGGATAAAGTGGGCCAGCGGGTCGACAGAACGGAATGGCTGACGACGCCACCTACGGTAACGGCGTATAACAATCCGCCGCTCAATGAAATTGTTTTTCCGGCTGGCATCTTACAATCCCCTTATTTCGATGTGTACGCCGATGATGCGTTGAACTATGGCGGTATCGGTATGGTGATTGGTCATGAAATAACGCACTCGTTCGACGATCAGGGCGCCCAATATGATAAAGATGGCAACGTGATAAACTGGTGGACAAAAGCGGACTATGCCAAATTCAACGCGAAAACCCAGCAGGTGATTAATCAATATAATTTGTTTACCGTGCTCGATTCGATGCATGTAAAAGGCGCCTTAACCGTGGGCGAAAATACCGCCGATATCGCTGGGGTTGCTATTGCTTATGATGCCTTTAAATTGACTAAGCAAGGCAAAGACACAACGAAACTGGATGGCTTTACACCCGACCAACGGTTCTTTATCTCGATAGCCAGGATCTGGCGCGTAAAAACAAAGGATGAGTTCATGCGTATGTATGTCAATACCAATCCACATTCTCCAGCCCGGTGGCGTGTAAACGGACCGCTGATGAACTTCACACCTTTTTACAATGCCTTTGCTGTGCAGCCGGGCGATAAAATGTATAAACCCGAAAACAAACGGATAACCGTTTGGTAAGGCTACTCAATAACGTAGTGCTACAGGGCTTTCTTATAAAACGGGCAAGGAGCAGTTAGTCTTACTTTTGTGGTTGCTTAGACTACAAAACCATGACTGCTACGCCTTGCTCAGCTAAAACTACCACGGCACCGGCCGCCCGGATTTTTCAACTCCTTGACCAA
>JBBRMP010000028.1:0-36677 GCA_038230755.1 Cytophagales bacterium
GGATAGGACTATCCACTGAGTGTAGTAGTTTTACGCCCTTTTCCAAACCCACCCGTTAGGGGCTGGATAGAGCTTATTGAGTAGCCTACAGCTAGAAAGAATACATCAGGCTCAGCCGGGCGAAGAATGGGGTGCCGGGCGTGAAGCAGATTTCGGTGACGGGGGCCGCTTCGCCCCGCAACCGGCTTTCGGTGGCAAACTGGGTTTCTTTCCAGCGCACGTTGAACAGGTTCTGCACCGACAGGCCCAGCGTATAAGCCTTCCGGGCGTAATTGGCCTGCAAATCATTCACGAAATAGCCCTTCGCCACAATCGAATTGTTTTCGTTGGCGGGCCGGTCGGCAATGTACCGGTAACGCAATGAACCGCTGAAACCGGTTTCAGTCCGTAATGAAAGACCGCCCGTAGAGGTGAAGGTAGGGGCCAGCGGGAGGTAATTTTTGCCCGCTTCAACGCCAATGGCGCGGGGCGTGGCGGTGTTCACATCCAGGTCGGCGTAGAGGTGGTGGGTGAGTTGGTACCGCGCCGAAATGTCGATGCCGTACCGCCGCGACTGCCCGCCCGCTTCCACCACGTTCTCGTCGCCGACGAACACAAACTCCTGCGCCAGCCACAAATACCAGGCGGCGGCGCTGATGAGCAATTTGGGCGAAGGTTTCACAATAAGGCCCAGATCAGAGCCGTAGGCCGCTGGCAATATCTCCCGACCACCCTGCGGCACCACCACCCGCGCATCGTTGGAATGAAATCCTTTGCCGGTGTTGAGGTACAGTTGCAACCGGGGACTGGCCGTGTAATAGATGTTCAGTTTGGGCGAGACAATGGCCGATGTCGCGTGCTGGATAGTCAGAGGCTGGGCCAGCAAATCCTCGTACTGGCTCCGAAAGTAATCGACCCTCACGCCAGCATTGACCGTGACACGCTCTGTGAGTTGCACCAGTTCATCGGCATAGGCGGCGGCGTTGATTTCGTTGATGTTGCCATAGTTTTTCCGCTCCAGCGTAATCACCCGGTCTTTGGTGTGCGACAGTTCGGTGCCCTGCGTAATGTCCTGCCGGTATTGCACACCCACGGTGGTGTTCCAGGTGCTGCGGCCCACGGTGGTCTGGGTAGAATAGCTGCCGTTATAGCCAAACAGGTTCCGGTGTTCTTTCTGCCGAATCTGGTCGCCATTGACGGTGTCTTCCTTGAAAAACGTGAAGTTGGAATACAACTCGAAATTGTAGTTGCTGTAGAACAACTGGTTCTTAATGACGTGGTTACGCGGCGTCACGGTCACGAGTTGTGCGTTGGCATTGGTGCGGCTGGTTTCGCCGCCTTCAGTGGGGTCGATGGAGCCGAAAAAACCGGTCAGTCCAGACTCGATGGCCCGGTCGGGAATCTGTCCGGAGTGATTCCATTTGCTGTAGAAGGTAGAGCCGGTCAGGGTCAGGTTGGTGTTGGTGCCCACATGGCCGTGGTACTTACCCACCACGTTCAACCGCTTGAACTGCTGCGGGTTATCGAAATAAGAATTGGAGTAGGAGTACTCCGAAGCCAGGTACGCCGACTGGTTTTTGGCCCGACCTGTTGCGCCCAGCAGGTCGATACCCGCCACAGTCCGGTAGGTGTCATACTGCCCGGTTTCGAGCTTCACGAAACTCTTGTCGAGGGCGGTGCGGGTGCGAAAATCGACCCAGCCTGCGGTGGTTAAATTACCCTTGTCGGCCCGGTATGGCCCTTTTTTGAAGTCGACGCCTTCCACGAGTTCGGGAATGACGAAGTGCAGATCGGCGTAGCCCTGCCCGTGGGCGTGCGACACCATGTTAACCGGCATCCCGTCGACGGTGAGACGAATGTCGGTGCCGTGGTCAAGATCGAAACCACGCAGAAAAATCTGTTCGGCCTTGCCGCCGCCCGCGTGTTGGCCAATGAAAAGCCCCGGCACGAGCCGCAGAATCTCCTGCGAGTTGGTGATGGGCCTGACCTTAATATCGAGACTACTAATGAGTTGCTGGTCATGCGCCCGCACCGACGACACCACGACTTCGCTCAGCTCAAGCGGGGTGCTGGTGAGCAACGTCTTTATCATCGTTGTCTGATCGTCGTGAATGGCAACGACCACCGTTTGGGTGGTAAAACCCACGTGCGACAGCGTGAGGTGATACGACCCGGTGATTACATTATCGAAGTGATATTGTCCCAGTTCGTTGGTCTGCGTCGCTTTGCCGAATTCCGTCAACTGCACGTTCACGCCCACTAGTGGTAGCCTGGTGACGGGGTCATAGACCGTACCCACCAGCCTGCCAAGGTGCGCAAAAGCACTGGTGCTAAGTAGAAAAAAGAGAAGGAAAAGTGGTTTCATAACGGTGTTAATAGACCGCAGTGAGGGGGTAATGTCAATTTTGTACGACACGCGTTATCTCGTAGGGATACCCCCTACAACACGAATTTAGGATTCGTTTTGCGGGCTTCGGCGATTAGCTTATTGCTCTGATTCGCGTTGCCCAGGGCTAACTCGATGGCCCCGGCGCGTTGTAGGAGTTCAGGGTCTTTCATGCCTGTACGCAACGCTACCTGCATATGTTGCTGCGCTTTCGGCACATTCTTCTGGCTGAAATACACCCAGGCCAGCGCATTGTTTACGTCAATGTTTTTGGGGCGTTTGGCGTATTCGCGCAGGCCATACACCAGCGCCGAGTCTAGCTGACCCGTTTTGGTATATAGCTTGCACATCTCCAGGTCTACCACGTGGCCCGACCGGGCGTCGTCGCCGAGCATGGCCACCACGTCGGCATACTTGGCTTTGGCTTTACTGGCATTGCCCTGCAACGCATAGATTTCGGCCATCTCCTCGTGGAACGAAAATTCGGGCATGATCTTCGCCGCTTTGTCCAGTTCCGTCAGGGCCTTATCGTACTGCTTCTGTTCCTTATACACCTGCGCTTTACCACGCAGCGCAAAGGCGTAGCTGGGTCGCATATTCAGAATACCCGTATACTGCTCGTCGGCTTTGGCGAGTTGGCCCGTGGTTTCGTAGAGGTGACCAAGGGTATTTTTGCTCCAGCACTGCGGCTCGGAACCGGGCAATCCCGCCTGCACCGCCAGCTTCATGGCCGCAATGGAACCGGGGTAGTCGCCGTAGATTTCGCGGAGATACGAGGCCCGCGAATACGACTCCAGCGAGGGCTTCAGCGTCTGCATTTTGTCCGACATCGCTACGGCTTCTTCGTAGTTGCCCAACTCCACGTTGGCATCCACCAGTACGCCATACACGTAGGCATTGTCGGGGTTGATTTTCTGGGCCGCCATTGCAATCGTCCGGGCTTCGGCGAACTGGTGCTGCGACATTTTCACGGACGCCTTGAACGTCGTAGCCTCGAAGTTTTTGGGGTCAATGGCCAGTACGCCATCCAGCATGGTCAGAATAGCGGGGTAGTAATACGGGTGTTCGCCAGTGATGCGGGCCTCGGTCAGATAGATGACCACCATCTGCAAACGGGACTTCACGTCGCTGGGGTCTTTCTTGATTTTTTTCGTCAGCTCGGCTACTTTCTCTTTCGTGCGTGGCCACTCGACCGCCCCCGCCAGCTCACCCGTCCGCTCATACAGCGGAGGCATGTCGTAGGAGTGAGTTACCTGCGCCGTGGTGTCCTTTGCCTTCTGGTTACAACCTGTCTGCCAGAGCGTTACGGCAAGGATCAATAAAAAGGTAGAATGTTTCATGGGTAACGTGAATTTTTCAACGTTAGCTGATGCCATCGTGCCCCCCCGCCCTAAAGGGGGCCTTGCTGACGCGCCAGCAATACGCCAGCGCAAGCAAGGCCCCCTTTAGGGCGGGGGGTCACGATGGCATCAGCCGTTTTTAATGTTTCAACAGCTTCACCGTCGTGTAGGGCTTGTCATTGACCGACAGCGTGGCCAGGCACAATTGGGGAGCCAGGTAGCTGCCGTTCCAATGCACGGTATAACTGCCAGCGGTTTGATACCCCTGATCGAGTACATCGATTTGGCGACCGTTACCACCCACCAACTTGATCACCACGTTGCCGTCGATGGTCAGTTTGTAGCGCAACGATACCGACGACTGGAACGGGTTCGGGCCAGCCACCATCACCGCTTCAGGCGCTTTCAGGATCGTGGGTTCCACCGCCGTAATCACCGATGGACCTTCGTAGCCAGGGCCGTTGAATCCGCGCCACGGACTTTGCAAATACGGGAAGTTGGCCTTAAACGTGGTATCGTTCTTCGTTACTCCACCGTCAAACGTCAACGTACTCACCAGCTTAGGTGTAACCCCGCTGGGTGAAGTAGTCGTGTAGTCATCGTAGAACAGGCCGATGGCAGCCAGCGCCACACCACCCACGGCCTGTAACTCGATAGTCGTCACGTCATCTTCCAGACGGCGACCGTTGGGGAAACCGTCCATGTTCGGAATCATCTGGAGCGATGTCGAGCCATTATAAGCCGGATCGGTCAGACCCAAAACGGCGGCCTGCACAATGCCCAATGAACTGAATTTAGGGTCGTTACGCGGGGTGGCAGGCACGGCCATATTCAGCCGTAACATATCACCCAGCGTGGGTAAAAAGTTGTTAATGAACGGCTTACCTACGGCGAGTGGGTTACCATTTTTGCCGGTGGCCAACTGATAGGGAGCCAGATTGGGCACACCCGTGTAGAAAATGGGCAGAATATCCACCGCACGGGGGCTGGTAGCATTGGGCAACAATACACCGCCAAATGCCGCTTCGGCCAGGGCCGTATTCGCCACACCTGGTGTGCCTTTCAGCGAAAACAAACCCGCTTTCTGATTCCGAAAGTCGAACGAACCCAGCGATTTGGTCTGGATACGCAACGCCGACAAACCCGGCACGGCCCCGCCAAACTGCGAGTCGTCCATGTAGAGGGCCAGTTCGGGGTTGCTGAAATACTGGGCAAACTGGAGGTCGTTGTAAGGCGTGGTAGCGTTCCACTTATCTTTTTGGCCAATGGGAATGATGGCTTCGTTGACCAGGGGCATACCCAGCCGCGACACCTGCACCCAGTTGCCCGATACCATCGAGGCGGTGCCGTCGGTGCTGAGGGTGGTAATGGCCGGACGACTGGCCGAAGCCCACACCCCAATCACATAGTCGGCATCCAGGATATTGGCCGCCTGCGCCACGGTCTTGCCACCTTTCTGCAACATCGACACGGGCACTTCGATCACGATAGAGTGGCAGTTGAATTTAGCCAGTCCGTCCCGCGCCGTTGCGGATGAGCGGAAACCACCCACGTCGAAGGCACCACCCAGATCAACGAAAAATGGATCGTCGGAAGGGCCGCAGAAAATTTTCTCGCCCGTGCTGGCCGTCGTGATGGCCTGTTGCGCCAACGCGTCGTAGGATGCCGCACCCAAGCCCACCGTTTTATTCTCAATCGAGCGGGGACCAATGTTGTTAGCCGGTACTACGCCGTTAGTAATGATGGCGGTAAAGGTGCCACCACCGTTCGTACTGCGTTCGCAGGTATACGTGGTTTTCTGGTTTTGCTTACCCAGCCGGATGTAGAAAAACGTGGTCGGGTCCTGGTTGGTCGTCGTGAACGTAAACCGGTAGATAATGTCGTCGCCTTTAGTGACGGTGTTGTTATCGACGTGGATTTCGTAGCGGATGTTATCGCCGAAGGTGTACCAGTTTGGCCCGCCAGCCGGGTGTTCAAACGGAATATAGTTGGCGATGAGCACGATATTTTCCGCATTGACCGGGCTTTTAAAGGCGTAGACGTCGGTGTTATCGGCCAGGGGATCGTTGGAGATCAGGGGCGCTTCCCGGTGGCTCGACGCCAGGGTTGTTGATGGCCGCAGGCAACTAACTGCCAGCACGGCTATCAGGTATAGAAGATGTTTCATCTTGCTCTTGAGTTGTAACAGTGAAGGATCAGAATCTGGCTTTTTTCGTGTAATTGGTGCCCCTCCACGGAATTTGTACGTAGGGGAAACCAGCCCTGAATGTGGTGTCGTTTTTGGTTGGCCCGGCGTTGAAGCTCAGCACATTAACCAGCTTCGCCGAAACCGGCTTAACCGTCGTGGCATCGTCGTAGAAGAGGCCGATAGCCGCCAGTACCACACCCGATACTGCCTGCAATTCAATCGTGGTCACGTCATCTTCCAAGCGGCGGCCGTTGGGAAATCCGTCCATGTTCGGAATCATCTGGAGCAATGTCGAGCCATTATAAGCCGGATCGGTCAGGCCCAAAACGGCGGCACTCACCAAACCCAGCGAACTGAATTTAGGGTCGTTGCGGGGCGTGGCGGGCACGGCCATATTCAGGCGGAGCATATCGCCCAGCGTAGGCAGGAAGTTGTTAATGAATGGCTTACCGGCGGCCAGCGGGTTGTTGTTCTTGCCAGTGGCTAATTGATAAGGGGCCAGGTTGGGAACGCCCGTGTAGAAGATAGGCAGGATATCGACCGCGCGGGGGCTGGTGCCGTTGGGCAACAACACGCCGCCAAATGCCGCTTCGGCCAGGGCCGTACCCGTCACCGCTGCCGACCCTTTCAGGCCGAACAAACCCGCTTTCTGATTCCGAAAATCGAAGGCACCAAGCGAGTTTTTCTGGATGCGCAACGCCGACAAACCCGGCACAGCCCCGCCAAACTGCGAGTCGTCCATGTAGAGGGCCAGTTCGGGGTTGCTGAAATACTGGGCAAACTGGAGGTCGTTGTAAGGCGTGGTAGCGTTCCACTTGTCTTTTTGGCCAATGGGAATGATGGCTTCGTTGACCAGGGGCATACCCAGCCGCGACACCTGCACCCAGTTGCCCGAAAATTGGGCCGCACCGTTGCCATCCAGCGTTTTGATCTGGCGGCGACTGGCCGAGGCCCACACGCCGATCACGAAATCACCGTCGAGAATGTTGGCCGCCTGCGACACGGTTTTACCATCTTTCTGGAGAAGGTTAACCGGAATTTTCAACGCAATCGAGTGGACATTAAACCGCGCCAGCCCGTCTTTGGGGGCGTTGGTGACGTTGCCTTCGGGGCGGAAGTTGCCCACGTCGAACGCACCGGCCAGATCTACAAAGAATGGATCGTCGGAGGGACCGCAGAAGACTTTTTCGCCGCTCGTTGCCGTGGCAATCGCTGCTTGCGCCAGGGCATCATACGAGGCTGCTTTCAGGCCCAGCGTAGGGTCTTCAATGGAGCGTGGCCCGATGTTGTTGGCGGGTACCACGCCCGTAGCCACGATGGTGGTGAAGTTGTTGCCACCGTCGGTGCTTTTCTCGCAGACGTAAGTGGTTTTCAGGTTCTGCTTGCCCAGCCGGATGTTGAAAAACGTGGTCGGGTCTTCGTTCGTAGTTGAGAACGTAAACCGGTACGTAATGTCGTCGCCGGTGGTCGTTGTCTTGTTCTTGATGTGAATTTCGTAGCGGATGTTTGGCCCGAAATTGTAATAGTTGGGTCCACCCTCTGGCAGTTCGAACGGGATGTAGTTCGCAATGAGGGTGATCATGTTCGGATCGTCCGGGCTTTTAAAGGCGTAGACGTCGGTGTTGTCGGCCAGGGGATCGTTGGAAATCAGGGGCGCTTCCCGGTGGCTCGACGCATAGCTGATGTTGGCCATGCGCAGCAGGAGGAACAAAACAAACAGCCCCCTTAGTGATAAGTAAATTCGGTTCATGAGCAAACGAAGTTGAATGAGTTGAAAAAACAGAACAGGGGGTGCCTACTGAGTTGTCAGAGTGTACCGGTTGGTGAGCCCACCCGTTTTCTGGCTGACCGTGGCCGTAGTCAGCACCAGTTCAGTGGCCGAGATCGAGTTGATCACAAATTCGAGCGTTCCGTTCGTGCCCGACGGTTGTGGCGTAAGGCCACTCAAAATCAACCGCTTATCATCGATTACCTGCCAATTGGCAGCTACGAACGTGTTGGCATCGAATTCGCGGTACGTGGCCATCGGCGGCTTGCTCAGGTCGAGCAGAAACTTGCTGTAGCCGGGCCGGATGTTGGTGGCACTGCCCCGCGTGTACACCGTCACGCCGTTTTCATCGACAGATCGGATCGTAAACGACTGGGCAATTTGCGCCAGCACCGACGGCGTGGCGTTTCGGTGGTCGGTGCAGCCCGTCAGGACTCCCACCAGCAGGGCCGAAAATAACGCCCACCCTAGAGTAGCGGTCTTCTTCATAAGTGAATACTGTTTGGTTAAAAATGTAGAAACTACTAGTGCAACTCCCTGAAAAACAATCATTTATCAGATAAGGCATACATACGCTTTTCATCACGGAATGGATTTGGGGAAACAGACAACTACGAATTAAATTTTTATTAGGTAATTCTATAGACTTTGTATAGAATTTTATTCACACTCTTTTTCCCGGAGGGATGGCCGAACTGGTTGACCCCCAATTTATTGGGGGTCAACCAACGAACCAGATACGAAATAATCCTGGAGGGATGGCTGATATAATAGGCATAAACACCAATCGTCAACGCCAAATCCTACCGCATCAATAACAACTTCTCACTACCCGTGGCGGTAGACCCGTCGCTTACCGAACGGACTTGTAACCTATAGATATATAAGCCATTAATTAGCAAGTCCCCGCTGCTGCCCCGCCCATCCCAGCCAGCTAATACGAGGGAATTGGGACAGTTGGTGCATTGACCCTGCTGCTCAGATAACAGCTTACCCGTTGCGTCGAACACGGCTAGTGACCAGTCAAGATCATCACCGGGGCGGTTGTGGGTGGCGTCAATCGTGGCTGTCGAGGCGAAGGGATTTGGATACGCCCTCAGCGACCGCAAGGCTAGTGCGGGTTTGTCCGTCACTACAAACGTCAGCATGGCTTCGGCGGCATTATTACTCAGATCATAGGCCCTAACGTGGGCCGTATACGTTCCATTGGCCAGCCCGGTAATGGGGTAACGGACTCGCCCCCGGCGACCGTCGCTCGTGGTAGCGGTGTAATAGGTGCTGAGCGTAACCGCCTCACGGCCATCGAGTTGCAGGGTTAGCGCATGGTTTTTCACCGACTGTGACAGGTTAATACCTTCATTATCAGCCAACTCAGCCAGCAGGGTAACCGTCGGCCCGGCCACGGTCAGGTAAGGCACGGTGGACAGCGTATCGGCCAGCGACAGGCGGATGGTTGGCGGCTGCACGTCGGCTACCGGGGGCGTGGACGCAATGCCGCCCATGAGCAGATCGGTGGCCCCGCCCGCATCCGTCAGTCCGTCGTCGCGGAGGGCGTAGGCGTAGAGGCGACCCGGCCCAACGGTGAGGTCAAGGTCTTTGGGCAGCGTGAACTGCACCTGAAACTGCCCGTTCAGCACCCGTACCTGCCCGGAATAGAGCAGATTGGTATAGGACCGAAACGCCATTTTCGGGTTACCTTCCAGGCCCAGCGTGGTCAGGCTGGTGGGCTTGTCATAGAGCGTAACCTGCACCGTTCCTGAAAAATCGGTCACTGCCCGCGCCGTGCCCGGCTGACGAACCTCGCCCGTCAGCGTCACCTGCTGCAAGGCCCGCAACGTGTCGGGGACCGTTAGCGCGTGGCCGTTTAGCCCGGTCATGACCACCTCGGCGCGGGGGTAAGCGAGGCGCATGGACGGGTCGCCCAGTAGGGTAAAATTCCGGTTTTGTACCCCGGCGAGGCTGCTGTCTTTGGTGGCCCGGATCACGTCGCCAAGTCGGGGCATCCGGCCCGCTTTGGGTTGAAAAACGGTCCGGTAAAACGCCTGATTCAGCAGCAAATTCTTGTCGGCAAAAACGGGCCGGGTGGTGGTCAGCAGCCCGATTCCGCCCCCCGTGGGGTTCAGAAGGGCAATTTCGGCTCCCGAATTACTCGTCGGGTCGTCGTAGCGGCCAAACTCGCAGGTGGCCGTTACGAACAGGGGCAGGCGCGTAACGGGGGTGGTGAGGATGTCTTTCAGGGTCAGAATTTGCTCCTGCGCCCACTCCCGAATGCCGCCGTGACCAGTGTAGTTGATGATGAGCCGCCCGTCCTGCATGGCCTGTCTGAGGCGGGCGTTCACCAGCGGAGCTTTCGGCACTACCTGCGTGCCCACGGTGTCTGCCGTGCGGGGAAAGAGGTCGATAAACAGCCGGTCGGGGTGGTAGGCCGGGGCGTGGGTTTCTACATACGTGGCCAGTTGGTCGGCGTCGCGTTGGTGGATATTATCGTCGCCATCGTCGGCTACGAGCAGGAGTTGCGACCGCCAGTTGCCCAATGTCGTTTTGTCGGTGGCGTAGCGGATCAGTTTGTCGACCACCGTTTTGGCCTCGTCGGGCGATTTTACGGGCAACCGACCCACCCCAATATCGAGCTGCTGATCGCCCGTGAAATCTTCGGCCCATTCGCCATCGCCCTCTTTCAGAAACCCGAAATAATCGTCCGACGAAAAGCTCAGCAGCGGGTGCAGCGATTCACAACTTTCGTAGACCGGCACCGTGTTGGCCTGTTCCCTAGGCGACAAATACTGCTCGATGTTGCGGTAATCGTAGGTCGCATCGCCAAACAAGAGCAGGTATTGCAGCCCGTTGGCGGGGTTGCCCAACGCGTTTTGGCGGTACAGATACCGGCACATATCGCGGATGGCCGTGGGGTCGGGCTGGCCCGAACTGAACTCGTTATAGACCTGCTGCGTGGTCACCACCAGCACCGACAGGCTATCGTTGGTGCGCCGAAACTGCGCCAATCGTTCGGCTTCGGATTTCCAGGCCAATGGTGTCACAATCAGCAGGTTAGGTACAATCTGGCCGTGCAGATTCTGGTTGGCGATTGGCAAAACAGATGCCGGAAACGCGGTTTGGCTATCGGTAAACAGCACATACTCGTGCCGGGCCAAACTGTCGGACGACCACGTTGCTTCCGAACCCGTCAGGGCGAAGGCTTGCTGGGCGGGCCGCAACGGGTTGGTTACGTCCCAGATGCGTAGCGCCGCCGTGGCCTGTTTCGCCACAAACCGCCCCACGGTGGTTCGAATAAGGGTCGGCTGGTCATACTGCCGAAGCTCACGCGGGTATTGAGCGGACAAAAAATCGAGATACCCCGACGACCCCGCCCCGCCCTTTCGGCTGGACGTTAATTGCACGGAAAGCTGGTCACCCGCGCCCGTCGGCGTGGTGGTAAACGCGCTGGTATTCAGCATCCCCCGCGTGGTGTAGCGCGTGAGGGCATCGGCCACGGGTTCCACCGTTTGACTGCCCACGTCGGTGCCATTCACCTGCAAAAAATACGTGGTCTGTGCCGTCGACGAAGCCATTACTACTGACCGCACCAGCACGGGTGTGTTGACAATCCGGCCCGGCGTATTGAGTACAACCGTCTGGCGTTGAGCTAGTTCACCCTGAAACGCTTCGCCCAGCCAGAACCGGCCCGATGCCAGCGGTTTTACCCGTTCGGCTTCGTGAAAAACGTAGTCGGTATAGGTCGTGATGGGTGGCGATCCCGCGTCCGGGCCGACGGTGGTGTTTCCCACCTGCCGATTCGCCACGCGCAACCCTACAGAGGTGCCGATGGTCAGAAAATAAAACGTCGTGTCGGCGTAGGGATTGAGTTGGTGCGTGATTGGTTGCCCCACCGCGTTAACGGTGATTTTGGTGCTGCTTTGCCCGAAAAACAACAGCGCATCGGCCGGGTCGAAACGGCCATCGGCCTCGCCCGTTACCTGCACGGTGTTTTCGAGCAAATCGACCGGGCGGGGGGTGGCGTTGGGTTGGGGCAGGGGCGTACCGCCGTTGCCGTAGAGCCGAAACAGGCGCGGGTCGGCGGCAGCAAAGGCGGGGTTAGCGCGGGTCAGCGTGGCCTGATCAAGCCGGACAATACCCGTACTCGTCACGCCGATTTTGAGCCATGAGCCGCTTTTCAAGACCGACTGAACCGGCTGCGCCCACCCAACCGTGCCGTTGAGCAATCCGATTAGTAGCAATCCACAACGCAGTCGTCGGTCGAGGCAGAGCATGAATTAGAGAAAAGGGAGTGTAGCGACCAATATACGTAAGAAGCTCACCATCAGATTCTGGCAATGTCAGATCCGGGCGTCAACGCGCTCAGCGCCAAACCACCACCCGGCACCCGGTGTTAGGTGAATGGAGTAAAGGTAGCCGACCGTGCCGTTTTTCAGGGCAGGTATCACCCCATTCATTTCTGTCAACATCTGGCTTATGCGTGAATACGTGCTTCTGGGAATAGCGTTGTTGCTGATGATGGCCCTGCTGGCTACGCTGGCCTCGCGGCTGCGAATCCCCACACCTATTTTTCTGGTGTTGGGTGGCCTGCTTATCAGTGTGATACCGGGCGTGCCGCACCTGACCATCGAACCCGACCTTATCTTCTTTGTTTTTCTGCCGCCCCTGCTCTACGAAGCCGCCTGGTTTATGTCGTGGCGCGAACTCTGGCGCTGGCGACGTATTGTGCTGGTGCTGGCTTTCGGGCTGGTCATTCTCACCGCCACCGCCGTTGCCTACACCGCCCAATGGCTCATTCCGGGCTTCACGCTCACGCTGGGCTTTGTGCTGGGCGGCATTATTTCGCCCCCCGATGCCGTGGCGGCAACGTCGGTACTAAAAAATGTGAAGGTGCCCAAAAGTATGATCAGCATTCTGGAGGGCGAAAGCCTCATCAACGACGCGGCCAGTCTGATCGTCTTCCGCTTTGCGTTGTCGAGCGTGGTTACGGGCACCATTGTCTGGCAGCAGGTGGGCCTGTCGTTTGTGCTGGTCACGGTCATGGGCGCGGTCATTGGGCTGGCCATTGCGGGGGTGTTTTATGCCATCCACCGGTGGTTGCCGCTTCAGCCGCGCATCGGCATTTTGCTCACGTTTCTGGCACCTTACCTGATGTACCTCGCGGCGGAACAGGTTCATTGTTCGGGCGTTATTGCCGTGGTGAGCGGGGGTTTGT
Organism: Cytophagales bacterium; assembly: GCA_038230755.1. Classification (GTDB taxonomy): domain Bacteria; phylum Bacteroidota; class Bacteroidia; order Cytophagales; family Spirosomataceae; genus Fibrella. Next base: position 12,871 of record JBBRMP010000028.1, read on the forward strand.
TTCTGTCGGCCCACAGCCACCGCCTGCTGCAACATACCGAGCGGGTGCAGGGCGCGGCTATGTGGGCAACGGTCATTTTCATCATCAACGGGCTGGTATTCATCCTCATCGGGCTGGAATTGCCCGTTATTCTGGAGGGTCTGGAGGGCTATTCGCTGTCGGCGGCTATTGGTTACGGGCTGGTTATTTCGGTGCTTGTCATCGTGGTGCGGATGGGTTTTTCGCTCCTTTCGTCCCCGTTCACCAATCTGGTGGGGCGGTTTATGACGGTGGCCGTGCGGCATGTGGGGTGGCGCGGGCCGTTGATCTCGGGCTGGGCGGGTATGCGGGGCGTCGTGTCGCTGGCCGCTGCGTTTTCAGTGCCGCTGACCTTGCCCGATGGCAGTGCTTTTCCGCACCGGCCCTTGCTGCTGTTCGTCACGTTCGTTGTCATTCTGGTCACGCTGGTGGTGCAGGGGCTGACCCTGCCGTGGCTGATCCGGCTGGTACGCCCCGAAGATACGACTGACCCAGCTCACCACCTCCAGTACCGGGAGTGCGTTGCTGGCCCCGTATCAGGAAGCGTTGACCCGGCTACATCTGGTCAAACGAAATGAGTTATCCCGCCTGCGGAAGGATACGGATTTCGACGAAGAAGTGCTGCGAAAAATAGAAGCGCAACTGGACCTGGAAGAAGAAAAGAGCGATCACCCCATCCGGTAAACGTGAACCCATTGCCATGCGTTTGCCGTTTGCCGTTGTGAGTTAAACCCAACGTATGATGAACACCATAGATGCTCAAACCAGACTCGGCGGCACCTTCACGCTGCCCGGCACCACCGTCACCCTGAACCGCATGGGCTACGGGGCCATGCAACTGGCCGGTCCGCATGTGTGGGGGCCACCCAACGACATGGATGCCGCCCTTGCCGTATTGCGCGAAGTGGTTACGCTTGGTATCAACCACATCGACACGTCCGATTTCTACGGCCCACACGTCACCAATCAGCTCATCAAACAGGCCCTGCACCCATACCCCGACAACCTGACCATCGTGACCAAGGTCGGTTACCTCCGGGGCGACGACGAGTCATGGAATCCCGCTTTTTCGGCCCAGGACCTAGCCAAAGCCGTCCACGACAACCTGCGCAACCTTGGCCTCGACGTGCTGGATGTTGTCAACCTGCGGCTTGGCGGGCCAGCCAGTCCCGTTGAAGCACCACTAACCGCCCTGACCGAACTTCAACGGCAGGGGCTGGTGCGTCATATCGGCCTGAGCAACATCACGCACCAGCAGTTTGCCAAGGCCGAATCCATTGCCAGCATCGTCTGCGTGCAAAACCAGTACAATCTGGCCCACCGTGGCGATGACGCCTTCATCGACGATCTGGCCGCGAAGGGTATTGCTTATGTGCCGTTTTTTCCGTTGGGTGGGTTCACGCCGTTGCAATCGCCGGCGCTGGAAAACGCCGCTACGTCGCTGAATGCCACGCCCATGCAGGTGGCCCTCGCGTGGCTGCTGCAACGGTCGCCCAACATACTGCTGATTCCGGGTACGTCGTCGGTGGATCACCTGCGCGAGAACCTCAAAGCGGCCACGCTGCAACTGCCGCCGCAGCCGGTTTCCTCTCTGAACGCTATCGCCAACGCTGGTGAGTAGGCCAGCAAGGTATTGCCTGCTGGTGAATACTCAACAGGCGATTCAGGGCCACACCTGCAACTTAGTCCATCAAAGTAAAATAGCGGCCCCAACATCTTACTGATGCAACCTAAACCGGATTGTATCATCCTATGAAACCGCTGTTTTGCCTAATCGGGCTATGCCTATGTTCACTTACGCCAGGTTCTGCGCAGCAGCAAATGAACTGGCAGTCGCTGTTCAATGGTCGGGATTTATCCGGCTGGGAAACCTACCTCGATAGTCCTTATACGGCTGACAAACAGGCCGTTAAACCCGCGCCAATGGGGTTGAATAACGACCCAAAACACGTTTTTTCCGTCGCAATAGTCGACGGTAAACCGGCCATCCGCGTGTCGGGCGAAACCTATGGCGGCATCAACACCCTGGCCGATTTTGAGAATTACCACCTGCGCCTGGAATTCAAGTGGGGTAGGCTGCAATGGCCGCCCAAACTCGGTCAGCCGCGCGACAGTGGCCTGCTCTACCATAGCAACGGTAACCACGGCACGCCAATGCTCTGGATGGAGTCGTTTGAATTTCAGATTCAGGAGGGCGATTGCGGCGACTACTGGGACGTCATGGACGTGCTGACCGATATCCTCGCCCGCAAAAATGACAAGGGAAAATTCACGTATCAGCCAGACGGTGAGTTGGTTACGTTTCAGGACAAAACCGCAAATGGCCGGACTTGCCTCAAAAATCCGAACGCCGAAAAACCGTCGGGCCAGTGGAACGTCGTTGACTTATATTGTGTGGGCGATACCTGTGTTCACGTCATGAACGGCACCGTCAACATGGTGTTGACCCACACGCAGCACCTCGTCGGCGGGCAGCCCGAACCGCTCACGAAGGGTAAAATTCAACTGCAGTCGGAAGGGGCCGAAGTATTTTACCGGAACATTCAGGTTGAAAAAATTGCGCAATTGCCTGCTGCATTGCGGCCTTAGACCAACCCTTATATGGCTATAGCCGGGTTATGTTCGGCGGAGTGTTACTCCGGTGGGCCGTCAGACCAATAGTAGCTGGATATATCTTTTATCTCGTCAAAACCACCCCCTTAAACCATGCGTCATCACCTTACGAAACTCTTTACCTGGGCTGGTCTGCTGACCACCCTGAGCCAGCCAGCCTTACCTCAATCGAAATCCGTTGGCGTATTCGACGGGCAAAACGACGTGGGCACCGTAATCCACGCGGGCAGGGCCGTTTATGCCCCCAGTACGCAAGAATACACCCTCAGCGGCTCAGGGAGCAATATTTGGGGCACGGCTGACGAGTTTCATTTTCTCTGGAAACGCCTTAAAGGTGACTTCATCGTCTATACGCGGGGCAACCTGCTGGGCAAGGGCGTTGACCCACACCGCAAAATTGGTTGGATGGCCCGCACTAGTCTCGACGGTAATTCGGCGCAGGTAAATGCCGCCGTACACGGCGATGGCCTCACCTCGCTCCAATTCCGCAAAACCACCGGCGGCATCACCGAAGAAAACCGCGCCGTTATGACCGGGGCCGACATCATCCAGCTCGAACGCAAGGGCAACACCTTCACCATGCGCGTGGCCAAATTCGGGCAGCCGTTCGAGGTGCGCGACGTGGCCGACGTTACCCTCGGCGAGGAGGTCTATGTGGGGCTGTTTATCGGGTCGCACAACAAAGACGTGACCGAAACGGGCGTCTTCCGCGACGTGCGCATCAGCGTGCCCGACAAGCTCAACAACGGCAGCATGAAACTGGGCAGTCGGCTGGAGGTCATGAACATCGCCAATGGCAACCGGGAAGTGGTGTTTACGGCGCCTAACTCCATTCAGGCCCCCAACTGGACCCGCGATAACAAGCTGATTTACAACAGCGAAGGGCTCATATACGCCTTTAACACCACCACCCGAAAACCCACAGTACTGAACACGGGCGACGTCAAAAACAACAACAACGACCACGTCCTGGCCTTCGACGGCAAGACCATCGGCCTCAGCAGTGGCGTAAAAAACCTCGGCGGCTCCATCATCTACACCGTCCCGATTGCGGGCGGGCAACCCAAACAGATCACGCCCAAAGGCCCGTCGTACCTGCACGGCTGGTCGCCGGATGGCAAGGATCTGGTCTTTTGCGGATCACGCAACGACGAGTATGACGTGTATAAAGTATCGGCTGCCGGTGGCCCCGAAACGCGCTTAACTGACACCAAAGGCCTGGACGACGGCCCGGAATATTCGCCCGACGGCAAGTACATCTACTTTAATTCCAACCGCACTGGCACCATGCAAATCTGGCGCATGAAACCCGACGGCAGCAACCAGGAGGCCGTCACCACCGGCGAGTTTCACGACTGGTTCGCTCACGTTTCGCCCGACGGCAAGTGGCTGGTGTTCCTCTCGTTTTTGAAGGATGAAGTTACCCCCGGCGACCACCCGCCCTACAAGCACGTCTACATCCGCCTGATGCCCGTGACGGGTGGTCAGCCCAAAGTCATTGCCTACCTCTACGGTGGTCAGGGGTCGATCAACACTCCGTCATGGTCGCCCGATAGCAAGCGCATCGCCTTCGTGAGCAACACCGACGCCGCCGTAATCAGCCCGGTTGAAGTAACCCGGAAGTAAGGGAAGCGGTTTAGGCTTGAAAGAAATCGTTAAATTGCTGGAAGCCTAATCAACCACCTACGTATGGCACTCACCGAAAAAGCACTCGATTACTTGGAGCAACAGATACCAGAACTGGCTGAACAGGCTACCCGGCAGGCTTACTGGCAAACGCTGGCCTCTGGCGACAGCGCCGTAGTGGTAGAAGATGGTAACATCGTTGAGGTGAATCCCGACGGCACCCGAACCATCATCAAAGCAATTGCAAAGCCTCAGGTGGTGCATCAGCGGCACTTTATCATTCCTGAAGCATGATTCGCCGTTTACGGATGTTTGCCGGACCAAATGGTTCTGGGAAGAGTACTGTAAAATCAGTCATTGCGCCGGAATTATTGGGTGTGTATCTGAACCCGGACGAGATTGAGAAGGAGGTTAAGCGAAACGGATATTATGATGTTCGGGGGCTAAATCTGCCGATGACGGAAGAAGAGATCATTGCTTTTTTTGCTAACCACCCGCTCCTACAACGAACTCAGGAAACCAGCTTAGCCCATGACATACGGCTGGTTAATGATGAGTTCATTAGTTTCACCAACGTGGGGTTCAATGCCTATTTGAGTGCAATTCTGACCGATTTTCTGCGGCAAAAGCTAATTGAAGCGGGCCAGTCGTTTACATTTGAGACGGTGATGTCGTCGCCCAACAAGTTAGCTACACTGTGGCAAGCGCGAGAGGAGGGCTTTCGGAATTACCTCTATTATGTGGCCACGGAAGACCCGCTGATTAATATTGCCCGAATCCGGCACCGCGTTATGACGGGTGGTCATCCCGTACCTGATGACAAAGTGGTAGAACGCTATCATCGTTCGCTCGACTTGCTCTTGGATGCCATCCGACTTACCAGCCGGGCCTACATTTTTGATAACTCTGGCGAGACTAAAGTATGGCTTGCCGAGATCACAAATGGTACTGCAATTGAACTCAAGACCGATTTGATCCCGCAATGGTTCACCCGTGCCGTACTGGATAAACTATAGCCTGTTGCCTGCTTGTATGGTGGTCAGGGTCGATCAACACTCCGTCATGGTCGCCCGATAGCAAGCGCATCGCCTTCGTGAGCAACTCCGACGCCGCCGTGATTAGCCCAGTTGAAGTGGCCCGGAAGTAGCTATTGTACAGGTGGCTTGCTATGAGCATGACCGTGGGGTATTCGACTACAAGCGTGGATGATAACTGACTTGGTAAGCAAATTGTGGTTTAACCAGTTAAACTTGACTACGTCAGCCCTTTAGCATCCAAACACTCTGTCTTTCACAGTTATGACTCAATCACGAAATAAATGGAACGTCCGGCAGGGCACCGCCGCCATCCTTGCCACAAGTATCCTGACAGGGGGCTTATTTGTGGGAGCATACCTCAACCGCGACATCAGTCAGGCGTCAGCCCCGTTTCTGAACCGCTTCTTCGCCACCCTCTCCGACGACGATAAGCACGACCCCAAAAACGCCGTTGCCAGCCTTCAGGTGGCCCCCGACCTGCACGCCACCCTGTTTGCCGCTGAACCCATGCTGGTGAACCCCACCAACATCGACGTCGATGCACGGGGGCGGGTTTGGGTGTGTGAAGCCTATAATTACCGCCCGGCCATCAACGGTAACCCCACCCACACAGCCGGTGACCGCGTGGTGATTCTGGAAGACCAGAACGGCGACGGCAAGGCCGACGTGAGCAAGGTGTTTTATCAGGGGCCGGAACTGCAATCGCCGCTGGGCATCTGGGTGCAGGGCAACAAAGTCATCGTTTCCGACAGCCCCAACGTCTGGGTGTTCACCGATACCGATGGCGACGATAAAGCCGATAAAAAAGAGATCCTGTTTACCGGACTCAGCGGTGATCAGCACGACCACGGTATGCACGCGTTTGTGTTTGGCCCCGACGGCAAGTGGTATTTTAATTTCGGCAACGAAGGCAGGCAGATTCAGGACAAAAACGGCAAGGCCATTTTCGACCGGAACACGGGCAAAGCCATTGACCGTCAGAGCTATCGGCAGGGCATGGTGTTCCGCTGCAACCCCGACGGCAGCGAGATGGAGGTGCTGGGCCAGAATTTCCGCAACAACTTCGAGGTGGCCATCGACTCGTACGGCACCCTCTGGCAGAGCGATAACGACGACGACGGCAACAAGGGTGTGCGCATCAACTACGTGATGGAATACGGTAACTACGGCTACACCGACGAGATGACCGGCGCAGGCTGGAGCGCCAACCGCACCAACCTCGAAAAAACCATTCCACAGCAGCATTGGCACCTGAACGACCCCGGCGTGGTGCCCAACCTTCTGCAAACAGGGGCCGGTTCGCCCACGGGCATCATCGTTTACGAAGGCAATTTGCTACCCGCCCGCTACCAGAATCAGATCATCCACTGCGACGCCGGGCCGAACGTGGTGCGGTCATATGCCGTCGAAAAATCGGGCGCGGGCTACACCGCCACGATCAATAATCTGGTAGAAGGCGTGCGCGATCAGTGGTTCCGCCCGTCGGACGTGTGCGTGGCCCCGGACGGGTCGTTGCTGGTGGCCGACTGGTATGACCCTGGCGTGGGTGGGCATCAGGCGGGCGATCAGGACCGGGGCCGCATTTTCCGGCTGGCCCCCCAAAACGCCGCCTGGAGCGTACCCAAAACCGACGTTTCCACGGTCGAGGGGGCTATTACGGCGTTGCAAAGCCCCAACATGTCGATCCGGTATATGGGCTGGACGGCCCTGCATAATCTGGGCGGTAAAGCCGAAAAACCACTGGCGAAATTCTACGAGTCGGCCACAAACCCACGCATGAAAGCCCGCGCCCTTTGGCTGCTGAGCCAACTGCCGGGCCGGGGCGAGAAATATACTGACATGGCCCTGAGAGACGCCAACCCCGACATCCGCATCACGGCCCTGCGCACCATCCGCGAACAGAAGGGCGACGTAATTGCTGCGGTGAAACAGTTGGTCAACGACCGGAACGCCGGGCCGCAAGACGCGCAGGTGCGCCGTGAGTGCGCCATCGCCCTCCGCCGAAACACATCTCCAGAAGCGCCCGGCCTGTGGGCGCAGTTGGCCGCACAGCACGATGGTAGCGACCGCTGGTATCTGGAAGCCCTCGGCATTGGTGCTGACAATCAGTGGGATAGCTACTACGCCGCTTACCTGAAACTGTTAAACAACGACCCACTCGCCAATGCCGGTGGCCGCGACGTGATCTGGCGGGCACGGACAGCGGCCTCGGTGCCGTTGCTGGCTAAACTGGCGGGCGATGCGACCGTGCCGCTGGACAACCGGCTGCGCTATTTCCGAGCGTTCGATTTTAACCCCGGCAGCGTGGAAAAGTCAGATGCCCTGCTGCAACTCATTCAGCAACAGCACAACGAGGCCATCACCAAACTTGCCCTGCGCCATCTCGACCCGGCATTTGTGAAGAATAGCCCCGCCGCCAAACAGGCGCTGCAACAGCTACTCGACCAAACCTACGGCACCACCGAATACGTAGAGTTGGTGCAGCGCTATGAACCCGGCACAGAAAACGCACGATTGCGGCAACTGGCTCTCCTGAAGCCCAACGACAACATGGGTCGTGAAGCCGCCAAGCTATTGATGCAGCAAAACGGGTCTGATCTGGCCATGGGAACCATCAATGGCCCCGACGCCGACGCGGCGACCAATATGCTCGTGGCCCTGCGGCGGGTAGGCAGTGTGGCTTCGCTGGGCATTCTGAAAAACGTGGCGCTGGACGAAAAGCGGTCCATGGCTCTTCGCAGAGAAGCCACCCGCTCACTGGGCGGTAGTCAGGATGGGGAGGATATGGTGCTCGGCCTACTGAAAACCGGTCAGCTAACGGGCGAACTGAAGGCCGCAGCCTACCAAGGTGTGGCCTCTGCGTGGCGAAAAAGCGTGAAAACAGAGGCCGCCAAATACCTCGACGGTGCACAGACAACGTCGGCCAAAAAACTCCCCGGTGTAACCGAGTTACTGGCCATGAACGGCGACGCCATGAAGGGACAGTTAGTCTATAAAACGAACTGCTCGGTCTGCCACCAGGTGAACGGCGAGGGCATGAATTTCGGCCCGAAACTGTCCGAGATTGGCTCGAAACTGGGCAAAGACGGGCAGTATCTGGCCATCATTTACCCCGACGCGGGCATCAGTTTCGGTTATGAAGGTTATGAAGTGAAATTCAAAGACGGCAGTACCGTGACAGGCGTTATTTCGAGCAAAACCGAAACTGACCTGCAAATGAAATTCCCCGGTGGGCTGGTGCAGAACTACAAAACGGCCAACGTGGTATCGACCAAAAAGATGGATGCGTCCATGATGCCGTCGGGCCTCCAGGAAGCCATGACCACCCCCGAACTAGTGGATTTGGTGGCGTATCTGAGTACGCTGAAGAAAAAGTAGGGCTAGATAGGTGGCTGTCCGATCAGGCTGAATAGATTGATTAGTAGCCACACCTGAAGCTGTTTTGCTAGCTGTATCAAGTGATTTTCAGACGGTATGTAGCAACTTGAAGTCCTTTTCGATCTGCGTAACTTGCAGAAAATAATGATCAAAATTTGAGGGAAATACCCCTACCCAATTCCTAAATCAACCCCATGACACAACGACGTGATTTTTTGAAAACCGCCCTCGTCACAACGGGCGCAACCCTGGCTGGCATGACTGCCGCACAAGCTGCCCCCCAGTCTTCGACAGACTATTTGATGGTGGGCAAAAACAAGTTCAAGCTCGACTATGCACCGCATATCGGGATGTTTGAAAATAGCGCGGGCAAAGACCCTATCGACCAGCTCAAGTTCATGGCCGATCAGGGCTTCACGGCCTTTGAAGATAACGGCATGATGGGCCGCGAACCCGCCTTGCAGGATAAGATGGGTGCCGAAATGGCGCGTCTGGGCATCAAAATGGGCGTTTTTGTGGTCGACAAGGGGGGTAATGGCCAAAATACCCTCGCGGCAGGCAAAAAGGAATACATCGATATCTTCGTGAATGGCTGCAAGCGGGCCGTCGAAACAGCCAAACGGTGCAACGCGACCTATATGACCGTTGTACCAGGCGATTTCGAGCGGAATCTACCCATTGGTATTCAGACGGGTAATGTCATCGACGCGCTGCGGCGGGGTACTGATCTCCTGGCTCCGGCGGGCCTGGTGATGGTGCTGGAAGCCCTCAGCGATACCCCCAATCTATTCCTCCGCACGTCTGACCAAACCTATGAAATCTGCCGGGCGGTCAACAGCCCCGCCTGCAAAATCCTCTTCGATATCTACCATATGCAGAAGAACGAAGGGCAGCTTATTCCGCACATCGACTGGGCCTGGAACGAGATTGCGTATTTCCAGATCGGTGATAACCCCGGTCGGAATGAGCCGACGACGGGCGAGATCAACTACAAAAACATTTTCAAGCACGTCTACAACAAAGGCAAAGCCGAAAACCGATCCTTCATTTTCGGCATGGAACACGGCAAATCGATCAAAGGCCAGGACGGCGAGACGGCCCTGATCAAAGCCTACGTCGAGTCGGATAATTTCGTGATGTAGAGTTTACCCACAGCGGCGGTCCGCCGCTGTGGGTAAAGCTATTTTTACAATACCACTACCGAGTTCTCGTCAACCGAGACGGGGCTGGCTACGTATTTGTCGGCGGCCCAATCGTTTTCCCAGGTGGTACCGTCAATGACGAACCGGTATTGATACTCCGTGCCGATTGGCAATTCGACAGTGGCTTTGAACGAGCCGTCTTTCTGCTTCTTCAACGGCTGGGCATTCACGTCCCAATCATTGAAGTCGCCAACGAGCGAAACAACCTTCGCACCATTAACCGCTTCAGCGGGAAGTTCGAACGTTACTTTAGCAACAGGCTTACTTTTTAGAAACTGTTTGGCGAGGGCCATAGCTTGATTGAGTTTTTGGTTTGTTCTGCAAAATTATATCACTGATAATTTAAAATGCTACTAATTAGCCTGTTACAAAGTAACATTCTTTATTAAATACAATTTCTTATTATTCTGATTCTAAATATACCGAACTAGTAGAGCAAAAAAAATAGTCCCGCCGAGTGGGACTATTCAGGACCAGACAGCCGGGACTGTCTCAATAAAAACGATACGTCAACCCGGCAGAGAGCAGCAGCGTCTGGGCACCGTTGATTTCGTTGTATTTGTAGAATACGTTCTGGTACTGCGCCTGAATTTCGCCACCGAGGCCTTTTTCGCGCTTACCAAATACTTTGACGCCAATGGCAGGCGCAATGGCCCCCGCAAACTTCTTATCGGCGTCGGCCAGGAGGCCGTAATAGTTGGTGTAGTTCACAAACGCACCCCCACCCGCCAGTTGCACATAGGGCCGGATGGGCGCCGCCGGGCCGCTGAAATAATACGCAGCCGTGGCCATCACGGGCGTCATGGTCAGGGTGCGGGTCTGCACCGCCGAGATCGTCTCGCCCGACGTGAACGTGGTCAGTTGCCGGGGCAGACGCTGCTGATTGTATTGATACCCCGTTTGCAGTCCCACCGAAAAATTCTGCGGAAACTGCCACTCCATCGTCAGGATGGCATTCGCGGGTGAAATCGTCGAGATATAATCCCGCTGCGTACCCAGAGGCAAACCCACCCCGTAGCGCAACGAGGCGTTGAAAGTCACGTACCGGTCATAGGTCGATTGCTGGATCAAGCTATACGCATTCACCCGTGGTTGGCCGTAGGCGTCGCGGTTGGGGCTGGCCTGGGGCGCATTGGTGGGGGGCACGGTGGGTCGGGGCGTGCCGGTTTCGGGCAAATCCTGCGCCCAGCCGGGCAGGGCGGCCAGCCCAAGCAGGGCCGCCAGTATGATTGATTTTTTCATAAGTCGTTGGCAATTAACGCGTTGCTTTCAGGTACGTTGACTGGGCAAAGGCGTCGGTAACGAGTTTGTTGATCGAAGCCGCATCGAAAATACCGTTGCCCCGAAGTTCAGCCTGGTAGATCACGTGCAGTTGATTCTGCGGCGCTTTGGGGTCAGTAGTCGGCGTGGTGATGGGCTTGTTTTTGAGGTCCACCAGTTCCACGCGCCAGTAGCGTTCCGACACCTGGTAGTATTGGTAATAGCTGGGGTAGTAAGACGAATAGCCGCCGTAGCCATAGCCCCAGTAGTTACCGTAGCCTGCATAGGGGTTGGTGGTCACGCCCGTATACTGGTTGTTGACGCGGGTAACGGCCACGCCCAAATCGGCGGCCTGCCCCGCCGACACGCGCGTGTACCCTTTGGCGATCATCTCCTGCGCCACTTGCGCCACAATCTGTTGTTCAACGGGCTGACTCGATTGCGAGTAGCCGTCGTTCGATTCCACAAGGACCGAGTCGGGCAGGCTGAAGGTTTTGTATTTACTGAAATCGACAGTCCGGTCGTAGTTAGTAATCAGCACGTTGGAATCGGCCGGGCTGAGGCTATTGACAGCATTGTCGGTACAGGCCGAGATACCCACGCCAATGCCCAGCGCTAGCAGGGCCACCGCCAGCGGCCGCCGAAAAAATGGACTTACTTCTCTTGTTTTCATAGGATTAACGTTGGAAATACACTACTTACAAAACGTATAGAGTATACCAATAGTTTGTTCAGATCCGGCGTTAATGAGATCCTAATATAAGTCGTAAGTCGATAGTCATAAGTGCTTCGCGTCCGGGCTACACCAACATGCGAAGCACTTACGACTATCGACTTACGACTCTCCCACTCCCTCCCTATTTCGTATCTTTGCGCCCTGAAACGACCTTGTCTGAACTGTGCTGTACACGGAATATAAAAACCTCAATTACGCCGCCCTCGCCGAGGCGGTACTGGCGCACTGGAAGGCGACAAACGCCTTCGAGCAGTCGGTGGCCCTGCGGGAAGGGCAGCCGACATTTACGTTTTACGAAGGCCCACCGTCGGCCAATGGTATGCCGGGTATTCACCACGTCATGGCCCGCGCTATTAAAGATATTTTCTGCCGCTACAAGACACTAAAGGGCTTTCAGGTGCCCCGCAAAGGCGGCTGGGATACCCACGGCCTGCCCATCGAGTTGCAGGTAGAGAAGGAACTCGGCATCACCAAAGATGATATCGGCAAGACCATTTCGGTGGCTGAATACAACCAGAAATGCCGCGAAACAGTCATGCGCTTCACCGACCGCTGGAACGACCTAACCGAAAAAATGGGCTACTGGGTGGACCTCGACAACCCCTACGTCACCTACGAAACAAACTATATAGAGTCGGTGTGGTGGCTGCTTAAACAACTCTACGACAAGGGCTTACTCTACAAAGGCTATACCATTCAGCCCTTTTCGCCCAAAGCAGGAACCGGACTCAGTTCGCACGAACTGAACATGCCGGGTACGTATAAGGACGTGCGCGATACTACGGTGGTGGCGCAGTTTAAGGTGAAACCTAACAGCAAATCGGCCTTTCTCTTTCTCGACGCTAACGACGCCGACATCTATATCCTCGCCTGGACCACCACGCCCTGGACCCTGCCCGCCAATTCGGCACTGACGGTGGGTGCTAACATCGACTACGTGCTGGTAAAAACCATCAATCCCTACACGTTTATCCCGGTGCATGTAGTGCTGGCCAGGAACCTGATGGGCCGGTGGCTGAACGAAAAAGGCCGCGTCGACAGCATCGATAGCCGCAGCGGCGGTGATGCGGCAGTCCGACCGTCCGCCTTCGACACTTACTTATCGACCGATAACCGGAACGCTGGAGCGATTATGCCGTGGGCACTGGTGTCGGAGGTTAAAGGGCAGCAACTGGAGGGCATCGAGTACGAGCAACTGATGCCGTATGTGCTGCCCACGCCAAAGGAAAACGAGGGCAAACCGTTCCGCGTGATCCTGGGCGATTTCGTGACGACCGAAGATGGTACGGGCGTAGTGCACACCTCCCCCACGTTCGGGGCTGATGACTTCCGGGTGGCACAACAGAACGGCATTCCGGCCATCATGGTGAAGGACGAAACCGGCAAAGATGTGCCCATTGTGGACCGTCAGGGCCGTTTTGTGGCCGAAATCACCGACTATGCCGGGCGGTATGTGAAGGAAGAATACTACAGCGACGACGAACGCGCCGACCCCGATTTCAAACCCACCGACGTGCTGATTGCCATCAGGCTAAAGGAGGAGAACAAGGCGTTCCGGGTGGAGAAATACGAACACCCCTACCCCCACTGCTGGCGCACCGACAAACCGATTTTATATTACCCGCTCGATAGCTGGTTTATCAAAACCACGGCGGTGAAAGACCGGCTGGTGGAATTGAACAAGACCATCAATTGGCAACCCGAAAGCACGGGTACGGGCCGCTTTGGCAACTGGCTCGAAAACCTCGTGGACTGGAACCTGAGCCGCAGCCGGTTCTGGGGTACGCCCCTGCCCATCTGGCGCTCTGAAACGCGCGAAGAAATCTGCATCGGCTCAGTGGCTGAGCTGGTGGAGCAGGTGCAAAAAGCCCTCGCTTCAACAGTATTGACGAACAACCAACGGACTAAAAATGAGGCGTTTATGGCTACTCATGCGGCTGGTAACGTTGACCTGCACCGCCCTTTTTCTGACGAAATATACTTCGTCTCGGAGTCGGGCAAGCTCATGCAGCGCGAGCCAGATTTGATCGATGTGTGGTTCGATTCGGGGGCCATGCCGTATGCACAATGGCATTACCCATTCAGCCCCCTACCCCCCGAAGGGGGAATATCAGACCCGGACGTGGCCGATCCTGTTCCCCCTTTGGGGGCCAGGGGGCTGTTTCCCGCCGATTTTATCTCGGAAGGGGTTGACCAAACGCGGGGCTGGTTCTTCACGCTCCACGCCATCGCGGGTATGCTGTTCGACTCGGTAGCGTTCAAAAACGTGGTCTCGACGGGGCTTGTTCTGGACAAAAACGGCCAGAAAATGTCGAAACGGCTGGGCAACGCCATCGACCCATTCACGACGCTGTCGGAGTACGGGGCCGACGCCACGCGCTGGTACATGATGACCAACACCGAGCCGTGGGACAACCTGCGCTTCAACCTTGAAGGTGTTGCCGAAGTGCAGCGACGGTTCTTCGGTACGCTGACGAACACCTACAATTTCTTTGCTCTTTACGCCAACGTGGATGGCTACAAAATTGAGCAGTTTGACCGTATCCCACGCGAGCAACTGCCTGAACTGGACCGCTGGATTCTGTCGAAGCTGAATACGCTGATTCGGGACGTGGAGGCGGCTTACGAAAGCTACAACCCCACCAAAGCGGGGCGTCTGATTCAGGATTTCGTCAACGACCAACTCTCAAACTGGTACGTGCGCCTCTGTCGGCGACGTTTCTGGGCCGGAGAAATGAGCACCGATAAACGGGCGGCTTACCAGACCTTGCAACACTGCCTGACGTCGGTGGCGCAATTGATGTCGCCTATCGCCCCGTTCTATGCCGACTGGCTGTATCAGAATCTGACAGCGTCCGTTCGGGAAGAATCTATTGCCCAAAATACCGCAGTGGCGGACCACCCGTTCAAGCACGATTCGGTGCATTTTACGGACTGGCAGCCTGTGGAAGAATCCTGGATCGACACGGATCTGGAGGCCGCGATGGCGCTGGCGCAGCAGATCAGTTCGATGGTTCACGCCCTACGAAAAAACCACAAACTTAAGGTGCGTCAGCCCCTGGCGAAAGTGCTGATCCCGGTGGCTTCGGTGGGGCAGTCGACCAGCACCATGAAGCGGCAGATTGAGCAGGTAGCCCCAATTATCGAGTCGGAGGTGAACGTGAAAACGGTGGAGTTTGTGGCTGACGCCAGCGGCTTGCTGACCAAAAAGGTGAAGCCCAATTTCAAGGCCCTTGGCCCCAAATTCGGTAAGCAAATGAAAGACGTTGCCGCCGCCATCGTGGCGATGACGCCCGACGAACTGGCCCAACTAGAACGCACCAATAGCGTCCAACTAGCTGGCTTTGATTTACAACTGCCCGATGTCGAGATTCTGACCGAAGACGTTCCCGGCTGGGTCGTGGCCGTGGATGGTCCGCTGACGGTGGCCCTCGACGTGACCGTAACCGACGAACTGCGCCGCGAAGGCATTGCCCGTGACCTGGTGAACCGGATCCAGAACCTACGGAAAGATCAGAATTTCGACGTGACCGACAAGATCAAAGTGGCCCTGGAACGTAACAATGACCTGCTTTCGGCAGCCGTGGAGGCTAACCGGGCCTACATTCAGCAGGAAGTGCAGGCCGTTTCGCTCGATCTGATCACGGGCCTGAACGGCGAGTCGGTGGAGATAGACATGGATGAGTTTACATTAAAAATGAAGGTGGAACGAGTGTAGTCTTATTTCTGGCACGGCGTTTGTTAATAGACTACTAACCCATAGAAGTGATTGGCAATTTGCCTCGTTAACACACACACACACATGATTTAGTAAGCCCGGCTACGCTGTATGCCGGGCTTATTTGTTTTTACTGGGTTTTCTCATAAACCTGCAACTGTGGCAGGCTTCGCACGGGGAGCGCATGCGCAGGTGCGAATTTGCGCTACCTTGCAGGCCAGCAATTTATAGGCTGCTTCATCCCTAAACCACGTTTCATTTATGCGCCTTTCATTACAATTTCTGACCATTCTGCTTTTCACTTTTTCCCGTTTTACCCTACTCGCCCAGTCACCCACGCCCGATTTTGTCTTCGGCGACCTGCTGCCCGATGCGCCGGAATTAGCCCCACGGGGTACGTTTAGCGTGGGGGTGCGCAGCCTGACGTTGACCCATGCCGATCAGTTAGACGTGCTTCATGCCAAAAACGGGGAAACGCCGCGCTACAGCCGGGTGCTGCCGGTAGAGATTTGGTACCCCGCCACCATCCCGTCGGGCAAGGCCGAGCGGGTGGTGTATGAGCAGGTGATGGGCAATTTCAACGACCCCAAACGGCCCCTGATTCCGTTCACCTTTGCCGGTCGCGCCCTGCGCGATGCAGAACCGAACAGGACTGCAACAGCACAAAATACGGGTGGCTATCCACTGGTAATCGTGTCGCACGGATACACGGGGTCGCGGTTGCTGTTTACGTACCTCACCGAAAATCTCGCCTCGAAGGGCTACGTCGTAGTATCTATCGACCATGCCGAATCGACATTCCGCGACGCGGCGGGGTTTCAGAGTACGCTGCTCAATCGGGGTCTCGACGACCTGTTTGTGCTGAGCGAAATGGCCCGCCTGAGCGAAAAAGGCTCAAAATCGTTCCTGTCCGGCCTCCTCGACGCCAACAACACCGGCCTGATTGGTTACTCGATGGGGGGCTACGGCGCGCTCAATGCCGTGGGGGCGGGCTATAGCGCGAACGCTGGCAAATTTTTCGGGCAAATGACCGGCGGCAGCAAGGCACTGGAAACCCGCCTGATGGGGTCACCAGAATACAAAGCCTCGCTCGATCCGCGCCTCAAGGTGGTGGTGGCCTTTGCGCCCTGGGGCATGGAACGCGGCTTTTGGGATGCCGAAGGGCTGGCCGGACTGAAAACGCCGACCCTGTTTGTGGCGGGCAGCAAAGACGATATCTCTGGCTACGAGAAAGGTACCAAAGCCATCTTCGAGGGGGCCGTGAATGCGGATCGGTATCTGCTCACCTACCTCAATGCCCGGCACAACGTGGCCCCCAACCCACCGCCCGCCGAGTCGCTGAAGCCGGGTTTGCACATCGACGAATATTACCGCTATGCCGAACCAGCCTGGAACGAGCGGCGCATCAACAACATCAATCAGCACTTCGTAACGGCGTTTTTGGGCATGCACCTGAAACAACTCGACTACGCCAAGTACCTCGATATTCCCCAGGAAACCACCGATAAAACGTGGACCGGTTTCAAACCCCGCTCATCGGTAGGGTTAGAAATGAGGCACGTGAAGCCTTAATAAGGTAGTCCAAGGTTTAAAATCAACATTTTATGAAAACCCCAAACACACGCAGAACTTTCCTTAAAACGCTGGGCGCGGTGGCGGCAGCACCCGTAGCACTGACTACGGCACAGGCCGCACCCACCGCGCAGTATTTGAATCTGATCAAAAGCCACGCGAGTTCGTCGGCAAACAGCAAGGTGCGGCTGGCCCTGATTGGCACGGGCGGCATGGGCATCGGCGATACGCAAACGGCCCTGATGGTCGACGGGGTGGAGATGGTGGCCGCCTGTGATCTATACGACGGTCGGTTGCGCCGGGCAAAGGAACTGTGGGGCGATGCCCTACCCGTGACCCGCGACTACCGCACGTTGATCGACCGCCCCGACA
The DNA here is from genome assembly GCA_038230755.1 of Cytophagales bacterium. GTDB lineage: Bacteria > Bacteroidota > Bacteroidia > Cytophagales > Spirosomataceae > Fibrella. Next base: position 30,403 of record JBBRMP010000028.1, read on the forward strand.
TCGACGTGATCATCAACGCGACGACGGACCATTGGCACGAAAAAATTTCGTCCGACGCCATGCGCAAGGGCAAGCACGTGTACTGCGAAAAGCCGATGGTGCAGAAGGTGGAAGATGGTCACACCCTGATTAAAGTAGCGGCCGAAACGGGCAAGGTTTTCCAGGTAGGTAGCCAATTTGCCTCGTCGATCATCATTGCCAAAGCCAAAGAACTGCTGAAAGCAGGCGACATTGGCGAGCTGGTTTTTGCCGAAGCGCAGTACGACCGCCACAGCGCAATGGGGGCCTGGCAATACTCGATCCCACCCGACGCGTCGCCGCAGACCGTGGACTGGGACACCTACCTGGGCAGCGCTCCCAAACGTCCGTATGACCCGCTCCGGTTTTTTAGGTGGCGCAACTACCAGGACTACGGCACCGGTATTGCGGGTGATCTGTACGTCCACCTGCTCACGAGTTTACACACCGTTACGGGTTCGCTCGGCCCCGTCCGGGTGTATGCTAGCGGGGGCACGCGCTACTGGAAAGATGGCCGTGATGTGCCTGATATTCAGCTTAGTATCTACGATTATCCAAAAACCGATCAGCACCCCGAATTCAACCTCACCACCCGCGCTAACTTCGTGGATGGCGGCGGCGGCTCCTACATGGTGCGCCTGGTTGGCACCGAGGGCGACCTGTCGCTGGGCTGGGATAGCCTGACGGTGCGCAAGAACAAATTCCCGAAAGCACCGGGTATGTCGGTCGATAACTTCCCGAAAGATCAGAAGGAATTATACATCGCCGAATACAACAAGCTCTACCCGTCGCTACCCGAAATGGAGGGACCAAAGGAATTCAAGTACACGGTGCCAAAGGATTACAAAGGCGACCGCTACGAGCACTTCGTCAACTTCTTCAATTCCGTCCGCGACAAGAAACCGAACATCGAAGACGCCACCTTCGGCCTCCGTGCCTGTGGCCCCACGCAGTGCGGCAACATGAGCCTGTTCCAGAAAAAAATTGTGACCTGGGACCCGGTGAAGATGAAAATCGGGGGGATGGCGTAAGGGGAGTCTACGGTTTTTCTGTTTGCAGTTGCTTCTCCCGTTGGCGCAGCCCCTGTGCCCGCAACATCAACGTACCCACCGAATAGCAATGGCGACTGCTATTCGGTGGGTACGTTGATGTTGCGGTTTGTTTAGGATGATTTTGAAGGCCGAATAACTGAAGAAGTTAACTGGAAAGAGGTGCTGGTGTTGGTTTTACCATCACCGTTTTGGCTGATACTGGCGTGTGACTTCGCATGGGTTGGCTGACGCTGGAATAGCTTCGCGCTCGGTGCCCTTCGACTGCGCTCAGGGTGACAACAACCTTGAGTCAACTCCATAAACTTGTTCAAGTTCCCTGTCACCCTGAGCGCAGTCGAAGGGCACCGAGCGCGAAGCTATTCCAGCGTCAGCCAACTCGGTATAATCCCGACCTCCCACTCCTTTATCAACCAGACCTAAATCACCCCGCATATGCACCTCGAACGCAGGCATTTTCTGAAACAACTGGGCTTCGGTGCCCTTGGTCTTAGCGTGGCTACATCGGGCTTTGCCGCTGACTACCCGGCGCTGGATTTGTTCTCGCCTACCCGCACGCTGAGATTACCGCGAAGCCTGCCTTCGGCGCAGGGAGTGTCGTCGGAAGGGCTGCTTAATTTTGCCAATGCCGTTGAGAAAGCGAATCTTAACGTACACAGTATGATGGTGTTACGGCACGGGCAGGTGGTGGCCGAAGGCTGGTGGGCACCCTACGCCGCGCCGCTGAAGCACACGCTCTATTCGCTCAGCAAAGCCTTTACGTCGACCGCCGTAGGTCTGGCCGTGGCCGAGGGTCGGCTGTCGGTAGAGGACAAAATCAGCTCGTTTTTCAAGGCCGATTTGCCCGAAACCGTCAGCGAAAACCTCGCTGCCATGCGCGTGAAAGATCTGCTGACCATGACCACCGGGCACGATAAAGAGCCTACGCCCAACATGCGGGCGGACGGCAACAAAAACTGGATCAAGGTATTTCTGGCCCATCCCGTCGACCATACTCCCGGAACGCATTTTGTGTATAATAGCGGAGCCACCTACATGCTGTCGGCGCTGGTGCAGAAGCTCACCGGCGAACCCGTCTTGACCTACCTGAAACCGCGGCTGTTTGCGCCGTTGGGCATCGAGGGGGCCGATTGGGAAGTCGACCCGAACGGCATCAACGCGGGCGGCTGGGGGCTGCGGGTGCGCACCGAAGACATCGCCAAGTTCGGGCAACTGTACCTGCAAAAAGGTGTCTGGAATGGCAAGCAGCTACTGCCCGCCGCCTGGGTGGCCGACGCCACGAAATCGCAGGTGCAGTCGGCGGGGGGCAAGAAGAAGGCCGAAGAAAACGACTGGCTACAGGGCTATGGCTACCAGTTCTGGCGATGCCGCCACAATGCTTATCGCGGCGATGGGGCGATGGGCCAATACTGTATTGTGCTGCCCGACCAGGACGCCGTGGTGGCCATCACCTCCGAAACGGGCGATATGCAGGCCGTCATGAACGCCGTTTGGGACAACATACTGCCCGCCCTGCAAAGTGTTGGTATCGGCACCGATAAAGCTGTCCAAGCCTCATTGACCCAAAAGCTGAGCAGTTTAGCCCTTCCCTTTCCTAAACAGGAATCGACCTCACCTGTGGTTGCAGCGATCAGTGGAAAAACGTTTTCGTTTGACGATAATTCATTGAAAGCTAACACGATGTCGCTCAATTTTGGCAAAGACGGCTGTATCGTCAACCTCCGCGACGACCGGGGCGATCACCAGGTGTTGTGCGGCATCAACCGCTGGGCCGAGCGCGAAAGCACCTTCCCCACCACACCGCTGAAACTGGTGAATACGCTTACGCCCGGCGAGAACCACACCCGCGTGGCCGCCACCGGCACCTGGCCCGACGCCAACACGTTTCTGATGACGTGGCGGTTTATTGAAACGGCCCATTACGAAACCGTTACCTGCCGTTTTTCGGGCGAAACGGTTGCCGTTGAGTTTGAAAACAGCCTCTCGAAAATCAACAAAACCAAAGACCCCCGCCCAGTATTGCAGGGCAAATTGCAGGCGGGCGTGGCCAGTGTGAAGGGATGATGGGGCGGGGTAAACTCACCACAGAGGCACAGAGAATACACAGAGAACACAGAGATTTTCTCTTCTGTCTGTAGAAAACTCTGTGTTCTCTGTGTATTCTCTGTGCCTCTGTGGTGAGTTTACCTTGTTATTGAAGCCTGCACTACATTTAAAAGAAGCGACCCTACACGGTCGCTTTTTTCGTTTAAGAGAAAAACGAAACCCAACTAAACGTTTGCCTGTCTAGTGTATCTAACCCACAGCAAGACCCAATTACAGTCATGAACACAGCAGGAAAATTTTTGACCATACTGGCTGGATTTGCCCTGACCGCCGCCCTTTCGTCGTGTGCGCAGGGGCAATACGGCCAACCCAGCTACGGCAACCAGCCCAACAACGGGTATGACCAGCCGGGATATACTAACCAGGGGGACTACAACAATCAGGGAGGATATAACAACCAACCAAACAACGGCTACAACAATCAGCAGGGGTACGGCCAGCAGGGTTCACCCAATTTTTACGGTGAACTAAGCCCCTACGGCCAATGGGTACAAACGCCCGAATATGGCCGTGTCTGGATACCCAATGCCGGGCCGGATTTCCAGCCCTACGCCTCGAATGGGCACTGGGTCGTGACCGAATATGGCAACACCTGGGTGTCTGATTATGCCTGGGGCTGGGGTCCGTTTCACTACGGTCGCTGGTATCAGGACCGGTATCGAGGCTGGGCGTGGGTGCCGGGCAACGACTGGGGGCCAGCCTGGGTGTCGTGGCGCACGGGTGGTGGCTACTACGGCTGGGCACCGCTGGGACCGGGGTTGAATGTGAACATCAACATTCCAACGCCTTACTGGACATTTGTGCCGCAGATTTACATCACCAGTCCGCGCCTGTATAGCTACTGTGTGCCGCGCCCGCGGGTGATCAACATCTACCAGAACACCACGATCATCAACAACGTGTATCGGGTCAATAACCGGGAGTATGCCTACGGGCCACGTCGTGAAGAAATCGAACGCGTCACCCGCCAAAACGTGCCTGTTTACCGCATCGAAAACGCCGGACGACCAGGCCGTGACCAGGTGCGGGGCGACGCCGTGGGCATTTACCGCCCCAACGAAAACCGGGGCGCCCGTGGAGACGGTAGCCGGGGCGATGGCCGCTACGATGCCAATAGCAACGGGGGGCGGGGCAGTTCGCCGGTATATACCAACCCCAACGCAGGCAATTACCCCGGCGGCAATGCCCGGGGCGGCGCGGGTACCTATCAAGGTAACTCAACCCCCAGTCCATCAAGTACTTATCCGGGTGATTCGCGTGGTAACGGCGGCGGATCGTATTCAGGTGGTGGCTCACGCGGCGCAGGCACCTATTCAGGCGAGACCCCAGCCAGCACCCCTACCGACGCTACACCGTCGTATCCACAGCGGGGTGGTTACGGTGGGAACCGTGGCGGGGTAGATGCTACACCGACGCAACCGCAGCAGGCACCGCAGCAGAACCAGCCTTATTCGCCCCAGCCGGACCGGCAACCGCAGCAATCGTTTCCGCAACAGGGCGGGGGAGGTCGTCGGGGCGGGGGGTATTCACAACCCGAAGCACCGGCCCAGGCCAACCCACAACCACAAGCCCAGCCCCAACGCGGTGGCGGTTTCGAGCGACAAGCACAGCAGGCACAACCGCAGCAGCAAGAGCAACGGGGTAGTAATGAACAACGCGGCGGTGGTGGTCAACCGCAGCAACAAGGTGGTAGTTCTGGCGGTCACGGTTCGCGCGGGCCACGGTAGTCGATAAAATCATTTGCCTAAATACTAGAGCCAGTTCTTCATCGGGACTGGCTCTTTTACATCGCCTCTAACCCATAACTCGTACTCCGCCCGCCTGCTGCCTCTTTCACCAAAATTCCCCACTCCACCAATTGCTGAATATCACGCAGGGCGGTATCCTGAGAACAGTTGGCAATTTTGGCCCATTTTGAGGTGGTGAGTTTACCGTTGAATCCGTCGAGTAGCTTGTTGAGCAGGAGACGTTGGCGGTCGTTGATGGTTTTGGTAGCTAGCCAGTCCCAATACCGGGCCTTGTTCAGCACAGCCGCCAACGTGTCTTCGGCGGTGGTCAGCGACCGGTCCAGATATCCCAAAAACCAGTTGAGCCAGTCGGTGATATCCAGGTCGCCACGCTGTGTGCGTTCCAAGGCGGCGTAATAGTCGTTTCGCTCCTTGCGGATTTGGGCCGACATACTGTAGAATCGTTGTGAGCTGCCGTCGGCCCGTGCCAGTTGCCTATCGGTAATGGTCCGGGCCATACGTCCGCTGCCATCGTCGAACGGGTGAACGGTAACGAACCAAAGGTGCGCAATGGCCGCGCCCAGTGCGCCCGACACTACCTGCATTGGGCCATGTTCGTGCGTACGCCAGTTAGCCACCGTAATGGGATACATGCCACTACGTCCAGTGGGAAACAGGGCCGCATGCCAGTTGAACAGGCGGTCTTTGGTCAGCGGGGCGTCGAACTGTTGGGTTGCATCGAGCAGCATATCCACCACGCCTTCTACATGCCGGTCTACGGGCAACAGGCTGAAGTTATCGATGCCTAATCGCCGCGCAATGGACGAACGCACCTGCTCTGGATTCAGCAGTTCGCCCTCTATCTCATTGGATTTCATGGCGTCGAGCGTCAAGGTTTCCAGTATGGCCTCAGACCGAACCGGAAAACCCAGTGCCGTCATATGCCCAATGAATTTTCCCTGCTTATGCCGTACACTGGCCAGAAGCGTGATTGACTCACCCTAATCCCATTGAAACTGGGGCCACCCCCGTCGCTGGTAGATATACATCGCCTATTGACCGCAAGACAGATGGTACCGTGTATTGGCAGGTCTTGAAGCCTGTAAATAGATTGGTCACTAGCAATCACCACCTATGTCCGAGGGTAAATGAGCCGGACTACACGCTTACGATGAACGTAAACCAACCGTGTAGCCCCCATGCGCCCAATCCTGTACCTACTGCTTTTAGCCATAACCAGGGCTTTCTCATAAAACTCGTTTGAGCCTCAAAAAGTCGATAAGTTCCTCTACTCGTTCGGCGAACTGCTGGAGTTGAGCCGCCATGTTGGGCGGATTTAACCACTGCAATAAACTCATTGTCAGCGTTCTAAGAC
>JBBRMP010000029.1:0-35279 GCA_038230755.1 Cytophagales bacterium
CGTAGCCCCCGCCCTAAAGGGAGCCTGCTTGCGCCAGCGTAAATGCGCTGGCGCAAGCAGGCTCCCTTTAGGGCGGGGGCTACGCCAAAGCCAAAACCCCTTCCCTCCCATGAAAACCCTCACCACCCTTTTCCTCGCCACCGTTGCTATGGCTGCCACTGCACAAACCCTGGCGCAAGAGCCGACGGGCATTGAAAAAGGAACCCTCGGCATGGCCAAAGCCACGCTGGAGTTTCTGGCGACCGACCAAAAAACGTTCCCAGCGGCCAAAAAGAGCGTTTGTGCCAATTGCAACACCTACGCCGACCTCGCGACGTTCATCAAAGACAACAGCCTGAAGAAGGCCGATATCCTGGTGAACGACATCAAAAAACATAGCCTGAAACTCAACGATGGCTTTGCTGCCGACGAGTTTACCAGCGAAGGGGCTGTGCTGGATAGCCTGCGGAAGTACGTTGTGAACCGCGTTACGGGCGGAGCCGAACGGCAGCACCGCACCAAACTGGCCTCGTTTGCGTCGTATCAGACTAAAATGATGGCACTGGCGGGTGGACAAAATCCCGAAAAAGCCGTGGCTGAACAAGCCGGGGCTACCGACGAAGCGAATCCCGGAACGCCGCTCGCAGACGATGCCAAAGCACCCTCGTCGGGTGGGTCGGGCCTAGGCGGATGGGCGTTGGCTCTGTCGATGCTGAGCTTGCTGGGACTGGGTTATCTGTATTCGCTGTTGACAAAATTGACTGGCCCCGCCAAATCCGATACGAGCGCATTGGAGACGCAATTGGCTGGTTTGCAGGACGACAACCGCCGGTTGACTATGACCGTATCCGAACTGTCGAACCGGCTAACAATGGTGGAAAAGCGCCAGACCACGGCCTCGCGTCCCGGTGAGCCTAACCGCCCGGCAGAGCGTGCCCCTGACCTGAACCGCCCCGCCGACCGTATGCAACCCGGCGCGAACCCAGCACCTTCGGCCACCCAGCCCCGGCAACCACAAACCGGTTATGGGCCGATGGGCAATAACCCGGTGAATCCTGGTAACATACCCACTACGCCAACGCCGACTGCGCCGCAGCAATCGGCACCACCTCAACAGCCGACTCCGACACCATCGGCCCTACGCCAAACGCCATCGGTGACGCCTCCACCCAACCGCCCAGATTTGGATCAAACGGTGGGGTCAAACAGTCCCGCCGTTACCCCTTCACCAGCTATGGTGCCACCGTCTGTAACCGAAACGCAACAGCAGCCTGCCATTGCCGCATCGGGACCACCACCAACGGCAGAATTTCCAATATCTCCGTCAACCCCACCTGCCGCGCCGACGCGACTGTTTGCCAGCGCCCCTGATCTAGGTAATGCCTATAGTGTTAGTGCCCTGTCAAATCAACCTGAACGTGATACGGTTTACGAACTGGAACTGACCAGCCCCCAAACAGCTCTGTTTCGCATCAGCGCCGCCCCCGATGCGCAACAGGTGGCCATGAGTGATCCATACTCGTACCTGAGCGACGCCTGCCTCTACGAAAACCAGCCCAATACCCAGTCGGGTACGGTACGGATTCAGACGCTGACCCCCGGTAAGCTGACTTTGCAAGGTGATAAGTGGCAGATCACCGAAAAAGCCCGGATTGGATTTGTTTAAGGCCGTTTGACGTTTCGTGTTTCAATGACGCAGGACGATTTACGCGAACGGATCAAGCATGAACTGGTGTTGCACGAAGGCAACATGGCCGACTGGCAGTGGAACCGTACGGGCCTACCCACCGAAGCCACCGAACTGGGCATCAGTGATTTTCCCCGGCTGGTCGAAGACGTGAGCCGGTCGCTGAACACGCGGTTTAGCAAGATTCTGGACTTGCAGGCGGCGATTCAGAAGGCGGGTGCTGAGAATGAAAAACGCCTCTCCGGGCTCCAGATTGACCTTTTCGCGCAGGACGCCGACCGCTTCGGCCTCTCGCGGGTGTTTGTGATCGAGCAATGGATACCTCAAATTCTGGCCAAAATTCCTGGCGTCACTCCTCCTGCAACAACCACTGCCGCGTCACAAAACGAACCCGTTCAACCGGCCCCAACTGCCTCTGCATCACCGTCTATAAGTGGTGAATCGGCGGAGCGGATGCAGCAAAAGGTGCGTGATATTCTGGATGATTATAAGGAACACGTTCCCGCCAACGCCATCCGGGGCTTGTTCCGGGCCATCGATTACGACGAAACCGCGCTGGCCGAAGCCGTAAAAGGCTACCTATCGACGAACTTCTATGCGGCTGAACATGAGCCGGTTGGCCAAACACTCCGCGACAAACTGACCTCGACTGACTGGCGGCATCTGGTTTGGTGGGACCGACCCGTTTCGCCGCCCGTGCCGCCACAGCCCAGCCCCATGGTGGTGTCGCCTGTTGCGACTAGTAGTGCGCCAGGTCAACCCATACTAACCCTGGTGCCGCCCAAACGCTCGACGGGGTGGCGCGATTTTCTGGTAGCCCTGCTCATTGCCGGGGGGCTCATTGGGTTTGTTCTGGTGCTGGTCAGAAGCCAACGCGACGTAACTACTTCCCAAACGGAAACGCAGCAAACCGAGGCGACGCAGACTAACGAGCCAGTTGATACGGCACCACTAAGGCACGAAACAGCCAAACAACGTAAACGGCGTTTGGCCATCGAGGCCCGTGCGGCAGCGGAAGCGGCCAAACTGGCACGTACCCAGTCTTCGCCTAAACCATCAACGAAAAATACGGCCAGCGGTGAGGTCGAGACGCCCAAACTCTACGACGAACTATTAAACGATGTGGGCCAATACGGCGAACGGCAGGCCAAAAAAGATGGTCAATGGGGCTTATGGCGTAGTGGAAAGTGGTTTATCAATCCTGATTATGACGATATTACCGTCTTCAACGATGGTCGTGCTACCGTCACCAACAACGGGCACAACTACGAGATAGATCGGTTTGGGGAGCGGGTGAAATAGTGCCACTATTTTCCCACCTGCACCGTGAGGTACTGAAACTTGGTGGCTTCGGTGAAGGAGATGAAGCCCACGCCATTGCCTTTAAAGTTTTTGAAAACGTGGGGGCTGTCTTCTACTTCCTTGCCATTGACGTAGAAATGCAGCTCGTCGCCAGTGCGGCGAATGGTGAGCGTGTTGCGCACGGCATCAATAGGCACTTTGGCGTTGGTGGGTTTACCGGGCATGTAGGTGGCCATCGCCGTGCCATTTACGCGGGTATACAAGGACACTTTCGAGGTGCCAATGAGCCGAAACTGGCAGTAGTTGCTCGTGTCTTTCACCCCAATCAATAAACCGCCGTCGGGTTGAACGTTGGCGGGGACTACCATTTCCACGCTGACGGTGAAGGTGTCGGCCTTGTTCAAATTCAGGTCGTCGGGCAGTTTGATGTAACTGCGTCCGGGACGGGTAACGCTGGGATCTTCTTTGCGGATGTAGTAACTGTCTTTTGCCACCTCCAGTACGAAGCCTCTACGTTTGCCCACGAGCCAGCCGTTGTGGTTGTCGGCAAAGGTTTCCAGAAATGAAGTAGCTTTTTCTTTGTCTGGCTCGGCTGCCTTTGTGGCGGCGGGTTTAAGGTCTGTTTTGGCGGCAACGGGCCTGGCATCAGATTTTGGCGCGGGCGTTTTGGCAGCTACGGTCACTGTTTTGGCCGTCGGCTTTGTCGATTCGGCAACCGATGTGGTTGCTGGAATAGGTTTGGGCGTTTTGGCTTTGCGGCCCAGTTTGGTCACCGCCGTAGCCACTGTATCGGTAGCCGTGATGGCCAGATTGGTCCAGTCACTGGCAGCGGAAACAACGGTAGCTTTTTGGCCAAAAGTGGCAAGCGAGGCGAATGTAAAGAGAGCAAATAGGGTGAGGGAGCGCATAAAAAATGACTTAAAACGAGTAGCGGAACAAGGCCACGGGGGTGTTGGCCTGATAATTTAGATTGAGCGAAACAGCGGGCTGTTTTTTGGCAGCCCGCTCATTGCGGAGGCCTTTCAGCAACGTCAACGTCACGTCGGTGAGCCAGATCAGGCCCGCCGCACGGGTAGCAATGTAGTAGCGCTGGTGGGCCGAGTTGGCTTGCTGATAATATGGTTCGCCATCCGTTTCGGACGGCGACTGGCTATAGTCAGCGTAGGCCTGCGTGGCTTCGCCCTGCTGCCCGGCACCGTAGATCAGCAACCCGTAGGCCGCTACCGTTACCAACGGACGAAACCCCACTTTGGGTGTCGGGTTTTGCACAAAAATATTGCCGATGCCCGGTGCCAATGCGGACAATAACGCCCAGCCCGGCCCGGTGTAGCGCCGGGTGGCTACACTTTCGTAGGGCTTATCGTCAACGGCGGGCGTTTCGGGTTTTGGCGTTTCAGCTACGGTCGGGCTAGTGCCTAATTGCTTCACCTGCACCACGGCCCGCACCTCTTCGCGCAGCAGTAAATTGTTCTCACGCAGGTTCCAGACCACTTTTTTGTCGCGCCCGTCGGTCTGATTCTGGCCAATAGCCCCTGATACATTCGCCGCATTGGGTTTTACCAAAATGCCCGACCGACGTTGTAAGCGCACATAGATCGAGTCGCTGGGCTGGGCGTTTTTCAGATCGTAATAGATTTCGATGGATTGCTGGTTGGCGGCACGCATCCGCACGTTGCTGACACGTCCCTGCCCAAATACGCTGGATGTGAGGCCAACGAATAGCACGAAAAGTGAGCCACGAAAAGAAGATTGACAGGTCATGGGATTGAGCGAATAAAGCTTAGTTGTTGACAGTGATGGACCGGGTAGCCACGGTGGTCTGGCTGCACGAATTGGTCAGTGTGGCCTTTATTACGTAGGTGCCGGCTTTGTCGTAGCTATAGGCTGTCTTCACGCCGCTTTGGGGCAAGGCCCGGCTGTCGCCAAAATCCCAACTTACCGAGCGGATGTCGGTACTGGGGTTTTGCAGAAACAAATCGGCCTGGAGGCGGGTGAGCGTGGCCCCGATGGTGGCCGAGGGCGGTATGCAGTTGGCGAAATTGCGGCGTTCGAGGGTGAACGATTCACAACCCAGCAGGGCTGTCAGCGCACAGAATAGGAATAGGGTCTTCATGCAGTTGGGAGCAGAGAAGGCTAAATACGCACATTTCGGGGGTAAACGCACATTTCGAGGGTAAATGGAACACGGACCGACCCAATCCGTGTCGTCCGTGTTCCCCTTTTTAACTTTAGTTAGCAAGACAACCTATTCATGGCAAAGTGAGTTGTCTTTGACAGCACGCGAAAGTAGGAGGCCAATAGGATAAAATAAGGAACTTTTCCCAACCCGTTCGTGCCCTATGCTTTACCTTTGTCCGTTAAACAGCGCGTTGCAACCAATCATGGATCAGTATTCCTATGTAGCCAACTCCGATGCGGCCTATATCGACCAATTGTACCAGTCGTATAAGCAAGACTCCGCATCGGTCGATACCAGTTGGCAGCAATTTTTTAAAGGGTTTGAGTTCTCGCTAACCTACGGCGACCCCGTCGATAAACGTGCTCCGACCAACGGGGCTGGTACCAACGGCACGGCCCCAGCCCCGGTTGATACCAACCAAAGCGAAAAGGAAGTATCTGTCGCCAGCCTGATCAAAGCCTACCGGTCGCGGGGGCACCTGCTGTCGAAAACGAACCCCATCGGGCAACGTAAAGACCGCAATCCACGCCTCAGCCTCACCGACTACGCGCTGTCGGAAGCTGATCTGGACACCGTTTTTGAGGCGGGCAAACTGCTTGGTATTGGGGCATCTACGCTACGCAAAATCATGGAGTCGCTGGAAACCATCTACGCGGGCCGCATTGGCTTCGAGTATATGTACATCCGCGAGATCGACGTGAAGAACTGGCTGCGCAACAAAATCGAGAAAGAAGCCCTTACGTTTACCCCCACCCCCGACGAGAAAAAGCGGATCCTGGAAAAGCTCAACGAAGCATCTATTTTCGAGAACTTCCTGCATACCAAATACTTAGGCCAGAAACGGTTCTCGCTCGAAGGTGGTGAAACGACCATTCCCGCGCTCGACGCCATCATTAGCCGCGCCGCCGATCTTGGTGTGCAGGAAGTGATGATTGGGATGGCCCACCGCGGGCGGCTCAACGTGCTGACCAATATTTTGGGTAAATCCTACGAAGCCATTTTCGACGGGTTCGAGGGTAGCGTACCCACGCAGGTGCACGGCGACGGTGACGTGAAATACCACCTCGGCTACACCAGCCTGACCAAGACCCCCAGCGGCAAAGAAATTGCCGTGAAACTGGCCCCCAACCCCTCGCACCTTGAGGCCGTAAACCCCGTGGTGGAAGGCTTTGTCCGTGCCCAGGCCGACGAAGAGTACGCCGGTGATTTTGCCAAAATCATGCCTATCCTGATTCACGGCGATGCCGCCGTGGCGGGGCAGGGCATTGTGTATGAGGTGACACAAATGGCCAAACTGCCTGGTTATCAGACCGGTGGCACGCTGCACTTCGTTATCAACAACCAGATTGGTTTCACTACCGATTTCGACGACGCCCGTTCGTCGATCTATTGTTCGGACGTGGCCAAGATCATCGACGCGCCTATTTTCCACGTCAACGGTGACGACCCGGAGGCGGTGATTTTCGTCGCGAAACTGGCCGTGGAATTCCGCGAAATGTTCAAGCGCGACGTCTTCATCGACATGGTGTGCTACCGTCGGTATGGCCACAACGAATCGGACGAGCCGAAATTCACACAGCCGACGATGTATTCGGTCATCGAGAAGCACAGTAACCCCCGCGAGATATATAGCAAACTGCTGATTGAGCGGGGTGACGTGGATGCGGCGTTGGCGGCCAAAATGGATGCCGAGTTCAAGAAGGTGTTGCAGGACCGGCTCGATCAGGTGAAGCAAAAGCCCGGTTTGCCCTACAAACCCCTGCGCCTCGACCAGCAATGGGCTGAACTGCGCTATGCCGAACCGGACGATTTCAAGCAGTCGCCGCAAACGGGTGTACCACTCGAAACGCTGGAAAAAATTGGGAAGGCCCTGACCACTGTGCCTGCCGGTTTTAAGCCGCTGAAGCAGATTGACAAGCTGCTGAGCGACCGGCAGAAGATGATTTTTGAGACCAAGATGGTCAACTGGTCGGTGGCCGAGCAGATGGCTTACGGGTCTATTTTGCTCGAAAACCATGTGGTGCGCCTTAGCGGACAGGACGTGCAGCGCGGCACGTTCTCGCACCGCCACGCTGTTTTTCATGACGTAACGAACAACAACCAGTACACGCCGCTGAACCACATTCAGGAAGGGCAATTGCCGATTCAGATTTATAACTCGCTGCTGTCGGAATACGGTGTGCTGGGTTTTGAGTTTGGCTACTCGATGGCCGCACCCTATGCACTGGTGATTTGGGAAGCCCAATTCGGCGATTTTGCCAACGGTGCGCAGGTCATCATCGACCAGTTTATTGCCGCCGCCGAGTCGAAATGGGGTATTCAGAACGGTCTGGTGATGCTGCTGCCCCACGGCTACGAAGGGCAGGGGCCGGAACACTCGAACGCCCGGCCAGAGCGATACCTGCAACTGTGTGCCGAAAACAACATGGTAGTGGCCAACATCACCACGCCCGCCAACATCTTCCACGCCATGCGTCGGCAGTTGGCCTGGGAATTCCGCAAACCGCTGGTGATTATGTCGCCAAAATCGCTGCTGCGGCATCCACAGGCTATTTCGTCGATGGATAAACTGGTAAACGGCACTTTCCGCGAAGTGATTGGCGACACCTACGCTGACCCCAAAAAGGTAAAGCGGGTGCTGCTCTGCTCAGGTAAAGTGTATTACGATTTGCTGGAAAAACAGCAGGCCGACCAACGCACCGACGTGGCCATTGTGCGGATGGAGCAACTGTATCCGTTGCCCGAAACGCAGTTGGATGCGGCATTGAGCCAATACAAAAAGCCCGAACTGGTGTGGGTGCAGGAAGAACCAGAAAACATGGGCTACTGGTCGTTTATGCTCCGTCGAATGTATCAGCGTAACCTGCGTTACGTGGGTCGTGGTTCGGCTTCATCACCCGCCACCGGCTTCGCCAAAATCCATACCCAGGAACAGGCCGAATTGGTTGCACAAGCGTTTTCATAAAACAGTCGTAAGTCTTAAGTCGATGGCCATAAGTCGGCTGACGTGGCAGCAACACTCACGCGTCAGCCGACTTATGGCCATCGACTTAAGACTTGCGACTCTCCTCTTACTATGGCTATCGAAATAAAAGTCCCCTCAGTGGGTGAGTCCATTACCGAAGTGACGGTGGGCGAATGGTTGAAAAAAGAAGGCGACGTCGTGAAGGTCGATGAGGTATTATGTACCCTCGACTCAGACAAAGCCTCGTTTGAATTGCCCGCCGATACAGCTGGTACGTTGCACATTATGGCTCAAGCGGGCGATGTGTTGCCCATTGGTGCTACTATCTGCACTATAGATGCTGATGGTAGTTCATCAAACGGCGCGGCTTCGGCCCCTGCTGCTGCCTCATCTGCTCCGGCAACTCCCGCACCAGCCCCTGCTCCGGCAGCAACTCCCGCCCCGGCAGCCCTTGCTAAACCGGCCGACGAGCCTACTCCTGCCTTGCAGGCAGTCGCCGAACCGGCTGCACAGCCGGTAGCTTCGGCGCCGGCCAGTACCATCGAGGTAAAAATTCCGTCGGTAGGCGAATCTATTACCGAAGTGACCATTGCTGTTTGGAGCAAAAAAGACGGCGACACCGTGGCGATGGACGAAACGCTCTGCGAACTGGAGTCGGACAAGGCCACGTTTGAGCTCCCTGCCGAAGCCGCCGGTACGCTCCGCATCGTGGCTGAAGCCGGTGCCACCCTGGCCATTGGTGCTACCATCGCCCGCATTGAAGTAGGTAGTTCGGTGGGTGCCACAACGACTCAACCAGCCCCCGCTCAGCCTCAGGCACAGAACGGTGCGACCCAGCCCGTTACCCAAAATGGTAACGGCAAAGACACGTATGCTGCGAATTTTCCCTCGCCCGCTGCTGCTAAAATATTGGCCGAAAAGGGCGTTGACGCATCACAAGTGCAGGGTACGGGTGTAGACGGACGCATCACGAAAGGTGACGCCATGTCGGCAAGCCCGGCTCCGGCTGCTCCGGCACAACCCGCAACTCCACAACCCGCACCTGCACAACCCGCCCCGACGGTTGCCAAACCGGCTGCTCCGGCTCCCACACCCGCCCCCGTTGCGGTGCCCGGTAGTCGTGGTCAGCGGCGCGAAAAAATGACCTCGCTGCGCAAGACCATCGCCCGTCGGTTGGTGGCCGTGAAGAACGAAACGGCTATGCTCACGACCTTCAACGAGGTCGATATGAAGCCGATTATGGACCTGCGCGGCAAGTACAAAGACAAATTCAAGGAGAAGTATGCCGTAGGCCTCGGCTTCATGTCGTTCTTTACCAAAGCCGTTTGCATTGCCCTCCGCGAGTTCCCCGCCGTCAACGCCATGATCGACGGTGACCAACTGATATTTAACGATTACTGCGATGTTTCCATCGCCGTGTCGTCAGAACGGGGTCTGGTGGTGCCCGTGATTCGGAACGCCGAGCAGATGAGCTTCCCGCAAATTGAGAAAGAAGTAGTGCGGCTGGCTGGTCTAGCACGTGACAGCAAACTGACCATCGAGCAGATGCAGGGTGGTACATTCACGATCACCAACGGCGGCATTTTCGGGTCGATGCTCTCGACGCCGATTATCAACGCCCCGCAGTCGGCCATTTTAGGGATGCACAACATTGTAGAACGCGCCATGGTCGTCAACGGTGAAATTGTGGTGCGGCCCATCATGTACGTGGCCCTCAGCTATGACCACCGCGTGATCGACGGCAAAGAATCGGTGAGCTTCCTGGTGCGCGTCAAGCAACTTCTCGAAGACCCCACCCGGATTTTGCTGGACGTATAAAAAAGTTTAGAGTTTTCAGTTGGCAGTTTTCAGTTGGCTGACGCGCAAGCACTGCTGACCGGTCCGCCGGTGCGGCGTCAACCAACTGAAAACTGCAAACTGAAAACTCTAAACTTTTTTGTTATGCCTTGGGAATATAAAACGTTGAAAACCAAAGTAATGGCGCAGGCGTCATCATCCTTCTTCTCGAATGACGAAACGGCCGAAAGCCCGATGATTCCCGCTGAGGTGGTGGAGGATATCCTGAACGAACAGGGCGAACAGGATTGGGAACTGGTCAACTGCGTGCAATTGGGCACGAGTGTGGTGGGTGTTGAATTGATGTTTATGTTCAAACGCTTCTATGAACAATGACGCAGTGGGAATACATCTCGATCAGTTTTCGGCCCGACCAGCTTGATGAGTTTCAGGACAAGCTAAACAAGTTCGGCAACCTGGGCTGGGAGATGGTGGCTATGCAAACCATCGAAGCCAAAAGCATCAGCCTCTTCGACGGCGGCAACGCCTCCGCCGGCATCGTTGTGGTATTTAAGCGGCCAAAGGAGTAAGGAATTTTCAATAACATGGTGATGTTATACCTTTGTTATAACAAGACAAGATTAATATGACACAGTCTATTCGTCGTATTGGCAACTCACAGGGCATATTATTACCCCGTCTGCTATTACAACAGGCGGGTATCTCCAACGAAGTGACGGTTGAAGTGATTGATGGTGCCATTGTGCTTAAGGCTGCTACGGCACATCCGCGAGCGGGTTGGGAAGAGCAATTTCGTAAAGCGGAAGCAGCCGGTGATGTACCTGATGCCGATTTTTTTGAGGGGATGGGTACTGAGTTTGACAGGACTGAGTGGACATGGTAATTGAACGATTTACCGTGTATTTAGTCAATCTTGACCCAACAAAAGGTAGTGAGATCGCCAAGACAAGGCCTTGCGTTGTTGTGTCTCCCAATGTTGTTAATCAACGATTGCGAACTGTTATCGTTGCCCCACTAACTAGTACAGAAAAGCAATATCCTACCCGTATCAACAGCCAATTCGACGGAAAAAGAGGGCAAGTTGCCCTTGATCAAATTCGAGTGGTTGATAAAATACGTTTGCAAAAACAGGTAGGCCAACTAGACGACGATACGGCTCAACGAGTCGCTAATGCGCTGGTGGCCTTGTTTACTTATTAATTCAGTGAATCGCATTTATTAACCTCAATACAATGCAGGAATACGACGTTATCGTTATCGGTTCGGGGCCGGGCGGCTACACAGGGGCCATTCGGTGTGCCCAACTGGGCCTGAAAACGGCCATTATTGAAAAATATAATACCCTCGGCGGCACCTGCCTCAACGTGGGTTGCATTCCCTCAAAAGCCCTTCTGGACTCGTCAGAGCACTTTTTCAACGCCAGCCATACATTTGCTGAACACGGTATCAAGCTCGACCACCTGGCCGTTGACTTGCATCAGATGATTACGCGCAAGCAGGACGTGGTGGACCAGACTACGAAGGGGATTGTGTTTTTGATGAAGAAAAACAAGATCGACACCTTCTATGGCGTCGGGTCTTTTGTGGATGCGCATACGGTGAAGATTGCCAAAACGGAAGGCGGTGAAGAAACCATTTCGGGCAAAAATATAATCATCGCCACCGGCTCGAAACCGATGTCGTTTCCGTCGATGCCGTTGGATAGAACACGGGTGATTACCAGCACGGAGGCCCTGAAACTGACCGAAATTCCGAAGCACATGATCATCATCGGTGCGGGCGTGATCGGGGCCGAACTGGGGTCTGTCTATGCCCGGTTGGGGGCCAAAGTGTCGTTCGTGGAGTTCGCCGATTCGATGATTCCGACGATGGATAAAACGATGGGCAAGGAACTCCAGAAGTCGATCAAGAAGCTCGGTGCGGATTTCTATTTCAACCACAAAGTCACGAAAGTCGAGAATACGGGCAGCGAAGTCGTGGTTTCGGTGGAGACGCCAAAGGGCGAAACCATCACGATGACCGGCGACTACTGCCTCGTTTCGGTGGGTCGCAAGCCTTATACGGATGGCCTGAATCTGGAAGCGGCGGGCCTCTCGGTCGATCAACGTGGCAAGATTGAGGTGGATAATCATTTGCAAACCAACGTGCCCCATATCTACGCCCTTGGCGATGTGATTCGGGGGGCCATGCTGGCGCACAAGGCGGAGGAAGAAGGCGTGTTCATTGCCGAAACCATTGCCGGTCAGAAGCCGCACATTAACTATTTGCTCATTCCGAACGTGGTGTATACCTGGCCGGAAGTAGCCGCGGTGGGGTATACCGAAGAGGAGTTGAAGAACAAGGGTATTGCCTACAAAATGGGTTCGTTCCCCTTCAAAGCCCTAGGTCGCGCCCGTGCGTCGATGGATATTGACGGGCTGGTAAAGGTGCTGGCCGATAAGGAAACCGACGAACTGCTGGGCGTTCACATCATTGGCCCCCGCGCCGCCGATATCATTGCCGAAGCCGTGATGGCGATGGAATTCCGCGCCTCTGCCGAAGATGTATCCCGCATTTCGCACGCCCACCCCACCTACACCGAAGCCTTCAAAGAGGCCTGTCTGGTCGCTACCGATAACCGGGCCATCAATATGTAAGTATGTCTGACGGAGCGTTGCCGCAGCGGCGGACCGTTCCGTCAGACAAGACGCCCGGTTGCTGAAAAGTGACCGGGCTTTTTGTTATGTACGTTCCGTATCTTGCCCTTTCAAGACACACAACCACCTCCATGAAAACCCTCTCAACGCTCTGTTTAAGCCTGTTTTGCCTTATTGCCCACGCTCAAAATGCTGATTCGGTTATGATTCGGAAGCTCTTCGATGAGTCGCTGGCACGTGGGAAATCCTACGAATGGCTGCGGTATTTGACCAAGCAGGTGGGGCCACGACTGAGCGGTTCGGCCAATGGGCAGAAGGCGGTAGACTGGGCTAAACAGGTGATGGAAAAGGAAGGGTTCGACCGGGTTTTCGTACAGGAGGTAATGGTGCCACACTGGGTACGTGGGACCAAAGAAGAAGCCTATTTCACTATCGGAAAACAGAAAACGACCGTGCCCATTCTGGCCCTCGGCGGGTCGGTAGCGACGCCGCCGAAGGGGATTGAGACGGGCGTGATTGAGGTGACATCGTTTCCGCAACTCCGGGCGATGGACCCCACGCTGGTGAAGGGCAAAATCGTGTTTTTCAACCGCCCAATGGACCCCACCAAAATCAATACCTTCGAGGCCTATGGGGGGGCCGTAGACCAACGCGCCAACGGCGTCAACGAAGCGGCCAAACTGGGTGCCGTGGGCGTGATTGTGCGCTCCATGACCAACGCTCACGACGACAATCCGCACACAGGCGGGCTGCGCTATGCCACGGGCGTGCCCCTCATTCCGGGGGCGGCCATCAGCACCAACGGGGCCGACCGCCTCAGCGAAGCCCTCCGGCAAAACCCGTCGCTGACGTTCTTTTTCAAGCAAAACTGCGAAACCCTGCCCGACGTCAAATCCTACAACGTCATTGGCGAACTGCGCGGCACCACTAACCCCGATGAAATCATCATCGTGGGCGGGCACCTCGACTCATGGGACGTGGCCGAAGGAGCGCATGACGACGGCACGGGCTGTGTGCAGTCGATGGAGGTGTTGCGGATCATGAAGGCGCTGGGTATTCGACCCAAGCGGACCATCCGGGCGGTGTTGTTTGCCAATGAAGAAAATGGCCTGCGCGGTGGCGTGGCCTATGCCGATATGGCCAAAACGAAGAACGAGAAGCACATGGCGGCTATCGAGTCGGACGAGGGCGGGTTTACGCCGCGCGGTTTTGGCATTGTGGGCACACCCGCCCAACGCGAGAAGGTGACGCCCTGGAAACCCCTGTTGGCACCCTATGGCCTCACCGACATTGGCGCGGGCAGCGGCGGAGCCGACATTGGTCCGCTGGCGCAATCGGGCACGGTGCTCTTCGGTTTCAAGCCCGATTCGCAACGTTATTTCGACTACCACCACACGGCCGTTGACCGGTTAGAGGCTGTTAGTCAGCGCGAACTCGAACTTGGTGCCGCCTCCATGACCGCGCTGGTGTATTTGCTGGATCAATATGGGCTTTGACCCTATTTTTCAAACGTGATGCTTTCCAGCGAAATCAGCGCCGCTTTGGGGTCTTCGGGCTTCAGGAAAACGAAATAGAGGTCCTGTTTGCCAGCGGTGGGGTGAATCGGGGCGCGGACATTAGCAAACGTCCGCCAGTCGGCGGTGGTCGTGTAGGCAACCGTGCTGATGACTTTTCCGGTAAGCGACCCGGTTCTGATTTCCAGCGTAGCGCCTTGATCTTTAGCACCGTAGCGATACGTCACACCACTGATGCCCGTGAGGTCGATGCCCTTCAGCGCGAAGTACGATTGGTCATGTGCATTGCCCAATCGCCGCCCCTGCCGGTCAATGTTGTGCAAATCCGTCGCCTCCGCCGCCGACATGCGGGTGGGGCGGAGCATAAACGTTTCGGTAGTGGTTAGGGGCTTAATGGCCCCACCGCCGTCGGTGTACGATGCCGTGAGAACGTAACGGCCATTTTGGTCAGTACCCTGGTGCGCGGTCAAATCCAGGTTGCCCTGCTGAGGTAGTCGAACAACACTTTGCTCATTGCCCAACGCCATAATGTACTTGACCATCTCGGTAGTCTCGTCGCGCGAGAGTTGGGGGTGGGCGCTCATGGCGTGCTCACCCCATACGCCGTTACCGCCCGTGATAATCTTGTTGGCTAGCTTGGCGGTGGCCGTTTTATCGTCGCGATACTTCTTGGAAATCTCTGTAAAGGCTGGCCCCACCGACTTGGCTGCTACCTGATGGCAGGCTTTGCAGTCGCTGCCTGCAACAAGGTTTTTACCCAGGTTATAGGTAGCCGAAATGGGCTGATGGCCCATCTGAGGGGTATTATCGGCCACTTTCGGGATGTAATTCAGGGCTACGTTCACCCGTTTTTTGTCGATTAACTTGTCTTCCCTGTCGTTTACGGCCACGGCATAGGCCAGCGTTTTTTGGTCAGGGAAAAAGAACGTTTGATTTTCTGGTGTGCTAATGGCCACCTGCGGTAGGGTGTTACCCACGCGAATCGTTAGCGTGTCAACATCCGTTTTTCCGGCTGCGTCAGTGGCGGTGAGGCGCACTTTGTAGATGCCATTTTTGCGGAAGGTATGCGTGGGCGCAGCGGCCATCATACCCGTTTTCTCATGCTCAAACTGCCACGAATACCGCAGTTGGTCGCCCTTATCGTAGTCGTAGCTGCCGTTGCCGAACGCTACCGTGAACGGGGCCAGACCAATCGTGTCTTTGGCCGTAATTTTGGCCACGGGGGTCCGATTGCCCCCATTGAAATCGACCCGTACCAGCCGGGCGTCGTCGTTGTCGATGCCGTAGACCGACCCGTATTCGAGCATATAAATAGACCCCTCCGGCCCAATTTCCATGTCCACCGGTCGCCGAAAATCGCCGGTTTTGGGCATAAACGCCTCCATCATCTGGTAGTTCTGGTTCTCGTCGAGGCGGAGGGCCATCACCCAGTTGCGCATCCAGTCATAAACAAAAAGGGCATTGTCGTAATAGGCGGGCAGTTTGCTGGCCGATTTCAGCGCGGGATCGTAGTGGTACATCGGTCCGCCCATGGCGCAACGGCCACCCACACCCAACTGCGGAAACTCGTCTGATTTTCCGTAGGGATACCACACCATCGGCTTGTGAGTGGCGGGCAGGTTTTTGGCCCCCGTATTGTTCGGCGATTCATTGACTGGCGCGTTGGGGTCGAAAAGGGGCCCGACGGCTTTGGTGGCAAAGTCGTAGTGGTGATACGGCTTACTGTCGCCCACGAAATAGGGCCATCCATAATTGCCCGCCTGTTTGGCCTGGTTGAATTCGTCGTAACCCCGTGGTCCCTGCACCCCGTCTGTGCCCGAATCAGGCCCAATTTCGCCCCAATACACAATTGATGTGGCTGTATCGACTGAGATGCGGTAGGGGTTGCGGCAGCCCATCACGTAGATTTCGGGTCGGGTCATGGGTGTACCTCTGGCAAACAGATTGCCGACCGGCACGGTGTAATTGCCGTCCATATCGACGTGAATACGCAGGATTTTACCCCGCAAATCGTTTGGGTTTCCCGCCGACCGTTGGGCATCATACACCAGCCGATTGGGCTGTGCATCGATGGGGGCAAAACCCTGCGATTCAAAGGGCACGGTATTGTCGCCGGTAGAAATGAACAGGTTTCGGTGGGCATCCCAGGCCATGGAGCCGCCGGTGTGAGCGCTCACTTCGAGGTCGATGGGGAAGTCGATCACCACCTTTTCGCTGGCCAGATCGAGGGTGTTGTCTCTGCCGACGGTGAAGCGGGCAATGCGTTGTTTGGTTAGCCCGGCGTCTTGGGTGGTGTAGAAGAAGTAGAGGTAGGGATGCCGCGCAAAATCGGGGTCGATGGTCATGCCCAAAAGGCCATTCAGGTACTTCTCGACGGCTTTTACGGGAAAATCGTAGAGCAGCCGCGTCTTCTTTTGCACGGGGTCGTACATGTAGAATTTGCCCGCCCTTTCCACAAAAAACACCCGTCCGTCGGGGGCCACGGCCAGCTCCATGGGCTCGTTGAGGTCGTTGAACAGCACCGTTTTCGTAAACCGATTTTCGTCGGGCCGGTTGGTGGTGTCGGCCCGTATACGCCCCGTTGCCGGGCTGGACTGATAGGTTTTCGTAGCTGGTGTTTGCAGGCCCAGCAGGGTCAGAAAAAGTAAGCCCGTGGGGTATAGCCAGGTTGTCATATCGGAGCGGTTATGCATCCAGAAAGAGTTGTCGGTCTGTTTTTTACCCCATACCCGGTCCCGGTCGGTAAGATAAGTAAGCGCTTGACGTTACCAACTTTCGATGGCATCTCAAACCGTTGGCCAATGACCGTCCGCCTTATCGTCTTACTCCTCGTTTGTCAGCTTATTACCGGCATTACTGCCACAGCGCAAACCACGTTGCCCAACCCCGACTTGCGGCAGGGTAAGTATTTTTCGGAGCGTAAAGGGGCTAGAAAACTGCGTAAAACAGCCAAACTCTACACCGACCGGGCTACGTGGGAAGCCCGCGCTGCGCTGATTCGGCAGGGGCTGCGCGACGGCATGGAGCTTCCTGAACGGCCCGCTTTTGCGTCGTTACAACCCATTCGCCACAGCCTGCGCACTATGAACGGCTACACCGTTGAGAACGTGGCGTTCGAGAGTTTGCCGGGCATTTTCGTAACGGGAAATCTGTATCGTCCTGTCAATCAGACCGGTAAGTCGGCTGCGGTACTTTGTCCACACGGCCATACTAAGGAGCAGGATGCCCGTTTTGTGGAGCAAACCCAGCAGCGGTGTGCCACGATGGCCCGCATGGGTGCGGTGGTGTTCGTCTACGACATGCTCGACTACGGTGACTCGAAACAGTGTATGCACAAATTGCCAAAAGCCCTGAAACTTCAGGCCCTCAATGGAATCCGGGCACTGGATTTTCTCGTCGGCCTGCCCGATGTAGACACGGCCCGCATCGGTATGTCGGGCGAATCGGGTGGGGGAACGCAGACGTTTTTGCTGGCCGCGCTGGACCGTCGTATCAAGGTTTCGGTGCCGGTGGTGATGGTGTCGTCCTACTTTTTTGGCGGCTGTGCCTGCGAAAGCGGGATGCCCATTCACAAACGCCCCACCCACGAAACCAACAATGTGGAGATTGCCGCGTTGGCCGCCCCACGCCCTATGCTGCTCGTCTCGGACGGCGGCGATTGGACCAAACATACGCCCGACGTTGAATTCCCGTTCATCCAGAAAATCTACGGCTATTACGGGGCCAAGGCCAACGTTGAGAATGTGCATCTGGCGAACGAGAAGCACGATTACGGCCCCAGTAAACGCGCCGCCGCCTACCGGTTTCTGGCCAAACACCTCGGACTCGATCTTAACCGAATTTTGACAAACGGCCAGATAGATGAGTCGCCCAATACGTTGCTCACCCCCGCTGATTTGGCCGTTTTTACCCCCGATCACCCCCGCCCCGCCAACGCCGTTATGGGTGATGAAGCGGTGATGGCGTTGTTGAAGTGAGTTTACCAGGAGGCTGAAAACCGAACCATTCAACAGGCCATGAAGTTGAAAGGGAACGTTTTACTCAACGTCTTTCTCTTCATGTTGCAACTTCGTCAGAGCGGTATCCTGCTCCATATTACTTCCCTGCCCTCGCCCCACGGTGTGGGTGACCTCGGCCCGGAGGCCTACCGATTTGCCGATTTTCTGGCTGCCACCGGCCAGACCTACTGGCAAATTCTGCCCCTTACCCCCCTCGACCCCGGTGCGGGCTTTTCGCCCTACAGCAGCCCGTCGGCGTTTGCTGGCAACAGGATGTTAATCAGTTTCGACCGGCTGGTGGACCAGGGATTGTTGCCCGCCGAAGAGGTGGCGCTGCTGGGTCTGGAGTGGCAAAATACCGAGGCGTCGATGGCCACAGCCTGGTCAAAGAAGCAGCCGCTGCTGCGCAAAGCCGCCGAACGATTCATTGAACAGGGACTGACCACGTCGGGGCTGGGCTTCGACACGTTCTGCTACCAACAGGCTGACTGGCTGGAAGACTACGCTTTGTTTGTGGCCCTGCAACAGGATTTGAATATTCCGACCTGGAACGACTGGCCCGATGCCCTCGTGCGCCGCGATGCCGACGAGATGGCGGCCCAAACGGAACGGCTGGCGCATGAAATACTGGTTATCAAGGTATTGCAGTATTTGTTTTTCCAGCAGTGGAACGAACTGATCAACTACTGTTACACCCGGAAAATCCACATCATCGGCGATATTCCGATCTACGTGCAGCAAAACAGCGCCGACGTATGGGGCAATAAAACGCTGTTCAAACTTGACGAAGAGGGTTTGCCGCTGTTCGTAGCCGGTGCGCCACCCGACTATTTTTCATCCGACGGGCAGCGGTGGGGTAACCCGATTTACGACTGGGAAGAACACGAACGCACGGGTTTCGCGTGGTGGATTCGGCGGATGCGGCACCAGATGTCGCTGTATAGCCTGACCCGGCTCGACCATTTTCTGGGTTTTGAAACGTACTGGGAGATTCCCGCTACGGAGCCGACGGCCAAGGTAGGTACGTGGGTGAAGGCACCCATCGAGGCATTCATTCAGGCCATGTACCGGCAGTTTGTGCAGTTGCCACTCATTGCCGAAGACCTGGGCGCACGGTCGGCAGAGATACAGCCTTTTCTGCGCCACTACGCTATTCCGGGTATGCGCGTGGCCCAATTTGGCTTTGGCGACGACCTGCCCACCTCGTCGCACATTGTGCATAACCACACCCTCAACAACGTGGTCTACACCGGCACCCACGACAATAATACCACGCTGGGCTGGTTCCGGCAGGGAGACGACGACCTCCGCCAACGCCTGAACGAATACTTTGGCGTGCCCGTAACGGAAGAAAACGTGGTGTCGTTGATGTCGCGGATGACTATGCAATCCACGGCGCGGCTGGCCATTATGCCTATTCAGGATGTGCTGAACCTCAACGAAGACAACCGCATGAACACCCCCGGTCTGGGTGGTTATAGCTGGCAATGGCGCCTGAAACCGGGCCAAATCACCCCCGAAGCCGGCGACCAACTATTGGCCCTGACAAAGATGACAGGGAGGGGGTAGGGCTTATTTCTCCCATACCCAGCGCAACGAGCGGTTGATTTTCTATATCTTTCTACCGACATGGTCAATCAGACTTGTTTGGCTGGACGAACCGCTCACGGGTATGAACTGGACGCTTTTTGGGGTAATGCTTGCGCTTTGGGCCGGTGGCCCGATGGCTTTGTCTGCCCAGGCCAGTCAGCCAGCAGAAGCCATACCCCAACTGCCGTCAAATAGAGACTCCGAAGGTCGCCAACTGCGGGAAGCCGTTCAGCAAAATCTGGGCAGCGAGTCTATTCAGGCGACCGATTCGTTGTTACAAAAAGCCCGTCGGCTGGGTCATCCGTCAGCTCAGGTTGTTACGCTTTGCCAGTTGGCAGCACTCTATGCCGAGCAGGGTCAGGCCCAGACTGCTACCGACTTTGTGGCGCAGGCTACCGCGCTGGGGGCGCAGCTACAAAGCGTCAATGAAGCGAGTTGGGCCATGAAAAATTTGGGCCAGTTACAGCGGCAATACAAGCAACGGTCGGCCCTGTTTATCCCCGTTTTTTCGTCGCTGGGCATGGCCATGAACACCTGTTCGGTGTCTGGCAGGCGCGACCGCCGGGGTGTTTCCGACAGCACCGCCGGTCAACCGTGGAAGGTTGGCAGGTCCACTTACCAGAACGGCGTTTTCATGCCGCCGCCGCCTGGATTTCCTGACCGGGGCTACGACGGATACCCGAACCGGCCACGGCGGGAACATTTCACCGACCAATGGCTCGACAGCCTGATTAAGGCAAACCTGCCCGGTTCGGCGTTGGGGCAGCAGCTAAACACCAAAAAGAAACTGCGCGATTCTAGCCAGGAGCTTAGCACGGCGTTTGCCCAAAAAGGCGATTACGCCCGTGCTTATACGTACTTTCTGCAATACACGGCCTATAAGGATAGTCTGGCTGCCGAAGTGACTGCCAATCAGGTGGCACTGCTGAAGTTCAAACAAGCCAACCAAAAAAAGGAGGCCCGGATCAAATTGCTTACCAAAGAACGTCAACTCCGCGACCAGGAAGCAGAGAAGCAGCGGCAACTGATGGCTGCGCTGGGCGGGTGGGTAGTGCTGTTGCTGGTGGCGGCGTTTTTTCTTATTCGGGCGAACCGGGCCAGAAAGCAGACAAACGGGCAGTTGAACGACCAGAAACAAGCGTTACAGGAAACGCTGTCGGAACTGAAAGCGACGCAGAGTCAACTTATTCAGTCAGAGAAAATGGCTAGCCTGGGCGAACTCACGTCGGGTATTGCCCACGAGATTCAGAACCCGCTCAACTTCGTCAACAACTTCGCCGAGGTCTCCGCCGAACTGGTGGCGGAGTTAGCCGAAGAAGCCCGTCGGCCAGACCGTGACAGTGCGCTGGAAACGGAATTGCTAGCCGATCTGGGCCAGAATCTGGAGAAAATAACGCACCACGGCCACCGGGCTTCGGCCATTGTGAAGGGTATGGCTGCACATAGTCAGCGTGTTAGCGGCGAAAAACAACCCACCGATGTGAACGCGCTAACGCAGGAATACCTCAAGTTGGCGTATCACGCCATGAAAATGAAAGTGCCCACGTTCGAGGCCACCCTGTCGACCAGTTTTGACGGTGCTGCTGTGCCGATTCCGGCGGTAGCGCAGGAGCTTGGGCGGGTGTTGCTGAACCTGTTCAACAACGCTTTTTACGCGTTGTGCCAACGGCAACAGGCCGAAGGTCCAGCGTACAAACCCGTATTGTCGGTAAGCACCGAACAGACGGCCAACGCGCTGGTGCTACGGATACGCGACAACGGCACGGGCATTCCGAAGAAGGTGCAGCAGAAGGTATTTCAGCCCTTTTTTACCACCAAACCCAGCGGCGAAGGCACCGGTCTGGGTCTGTCGCTGAGCTACGATATCATCACCAAAAGCTACGGTGGCACTGTCACTCTGGAAACTGAAGAAGGGCAGTTTGCCGAGTTTACCATCACCCTGCCTACGAATTAAGGGAATGAAAATGTGGTTCGACGGTTTATCCTTATTCTCTACACCCCAAACTGCCGCAGGTGATGGTCCAGGTGAACATGCGTGAGTTTTATGGCTTCAGCTTTCGTTAGTGAACCGAAAACAGGATGAGCGAGCCGTTGATGCTGGGGTAAGTTTTCCAATCGGGCAATGGCGGCGAATAACGTTTCCTGATCTTGAGCAAAGTCAACGGGCTGCGTCATGAAGGCCTTATTAGGGTCCAGTTCGGCAATGGTCCGCATGTTCTTGGGCAACGGCAACGGCACGTTCAACGCAACCCACTTCATCAACCATTGTGACACCGAATTACCCACTGGTTTGGCCTGTTTTTCGCCCAGCACAATCTGTAGTTGATCGGTGCAGTGCGTCATCATCTGGCCAACACTCATGCTGCCCCACTGCCGCTGATTGTCTGGCGTGAGTACATTGAAACGCGCTAACAGGGTTGAGAGCGTAGGCATAGCTTTTTCAGACTCAAGACTATCTCTTTTATGGCTGCAACACCTGATCGATCACGTGGATCACTGCGTTGCCACTGACGAGGTCGGTGTCTTTGAATTGGGCGGGTACCGTGTTTTTGTTACCCTTAACGGTGGGGCCGGTGGTGGGCAGGGCCACGGTCAGTTTGTTGGCCGAACTGGTGTTGAGCGTGGTCAGTTGCCCCACCTGAAGCTGATTGGAGAACGTGAAACCCTGCACCACGTGGTAGGTCAGGATGTTGACCAGTGTTTGTGGCGTGGCATTGTTGATGTCGGCGGTAGTTTTGAAGCCAGCGGTGTTGAAGGCCACATCATTGGGTGCAAACAGCGTAATCTGCTTCAGGTTGGGGCTGGTTGTGGTTCCGTTCAGGATAGTGCGCAGGTCGGGCCGCACCGATGATGCCCGCTCGATAGCCGCCACCAGCAACGTCAGGTCAGGGCGATTCTTCAGCGCGGTCAGGGCATCGGCACCCTGCGGCACCAGCACTTTGTCAATCGTATGAATCACGCCATTGGCTGCCGTTTGGTCGGCCATACTCACTTTTGCGCCGTTGATATACAGGCCGTTAGTGCTGTTGGTAAGGTACACCAGCCCCTTGTTGCTGGTTTCGACGGCCAGGTTGGTGGCATTGGCCAGTTCGGGTGTTTTGGTCGTAACAACCCCCGTAACGAGGTGATAGCGCAGCAGGTTGGTGAGGTCGGCGGCAGAAAAACTCTTGAAGGCATCGACAGAAGCGAAGCCTCTGGCCCGGAAAGCAGCGTCGGTGGGGGCAAACAGGGTCAGGTTAGGGGCTTTGAGGGCATCGCTGAGTCCTGCCTGAATCAGGGCGGCCCGAAAGAGCGAGAACGTGGCCGTTTCGGCCAGCACGTCGCTTACGGTTTTGGGCTGCGCATCGGCAATGGTTTCGTTTTTCTTGCAGCCGCCAAGCCACACAAACAACAGGGTTAACAGGAGGTACGTCGAACGATTCATAAACGAAGGTTGGTTGGCGACAGAACAGCGTTTGGCCATGCTATCTTTGTGTATACACCCGTAACGGTTAAGGCCAGAACAAATGATATGCCATTGCTGAATGTATTGGCAAAAATAGCCCCGTAGACCGGGTTCTTTTAGTGTCAGCGGCACCTGTGAAGGCCGTTTCCTACCCAGCGGGTATTTTGAAACGGCTAGGGGACTGTGTAACTTCGCAGTCCCGTAGACAACACGTCCCAGCGGATACTGCCTACACTTAAAAGTTGTTAAAAACCAATTGGTTGAATGAAAGACCACATTGACCTGAGCAATCTCCCGCAACACATCGCCGTTATCATGGACGGAAACGGACGATGGGCCAAACAGCAGGGAGCCGCACGGGTGTTCGGGCATCGCTCAGCCATCAAAGCCGTACGCGAAATAACCGAAGGCTGCGCCGAATTGGGGGTCAAGTACTTAACTCTCTACGCCTTCTCGACCGAAAACTGGAACCGCCCCAAATTTGAAGTAGATGCCCTGATGACCTTGCTGGTGCATACCATTCGGGGCGAAATTAAAACCCTGATGGACAACAACGTGCGGCTGGCCACCATCGGCCACACCGAAGCGTTGCCCAAAGCGTGCCAGAATGAGTTGCAGGAAGCCATCCGGGCTACCGAGGGTAACACGGGTCTTACCCTCATTCTGGCCCTGAGTTATAGCGGCCGCTGGGAGATCATTGAAGCCGTTCGGCAACTAGCTGCTGATGTTCAGCAGGGGCATTTCCAACCAGAAGCCATCGATGAGGGTCTATTCAGTAAGTACCTGGCCACCGGCAACATTCCCGACCCTGAACTCATGATTCGGACAAGCGGCGAAATGCGGATTAGCAACTTTATGCTCTGGCAGCTAGCGTATTCCGAATTTTATATGCCCGACGTACTTTGGCCCGATTTCCGCAAACCGCACCTCTGGGAGGCCATTTTGACCTACCAAAAGCGCGAACGCCGATTTGGCAAAACGAGCGAACAGGTAGTGAAATAGTTGTGACGAACAGACAAACTATAATTTTTGTGAAAAAACTTCTCATTGCCAGCCTGATCCTGACCGCCCTCGCTACCCGTGTGCAGGCGCAGGTGCGTATTGGCGTTGGTATGCCCTCGGCTCCGGTCGGGACGGCACCCGTAACCAATGAAGTCATTGATTACGCCAACCCCAAAGAATACACTATCAGCGGCCTGACCCTGAAAGGAACGCGCTTTCTGGACCCCAACTCGCTGCTGTCGCTGACGGGCCTGCGCAAGGGCGACAAGATTCGACTGCCCGGCGAGGCGCAGGGTGGCGCCATCCGGAAACTGATGGATTCGGGCCTGCTCTTCGATGTGCGGATGATGGCTTCTAAAGTGGACGGCACCAACATCTGGCTACAGTTCAACGTGTTGGAACGGCCCCGCCTGTTTCAAATTGCGTACACCGGCGTGCGGAAGGGCGAATCGGAAAGCCTGAAAGAAAAGGTGAAACTCACGCGTGGTAAAATCATCACCAACACCGACATCAAAAATGCCCAGTTGGCCGTGCGCAGATATTACATCGAGAAAGGCTACCTGAACGCCAAAGTGAAGGTGACCACCATTCCCGATAGTACGCGCAACAACGCCACCATGCGCATTTTCATCACGAAAGGTGAAAAAGTGAAAATCGACAACATCGAGTTTGCCGGGCGTGACGAAGTAGCCGAAAGTGCCCTGCGGAGCAAGATGAAAAATACCAAGCAACTGCGCTTCGGGCGGTTGTTCTCGCCGTCGAAATTTATTCCGAAGAAATTCGAGGAAGACAAGGGCAAACTCATCGACTATTACAACAAGCTGGGCTACCGCGACGCCGTGATCGAAAAAGATTGCGTGATCAACAACGGCGGCAACACCATTGGCCTGAAACTAAACCTGTCGGAAGGCAAGAAATACTATTACCGGAACATCAACTTCGAAGGTAACTTCATCTACACCAGCGCTCAACTGCGCTCGGTGCTGAACATCAACAAGGGCGACGTGTATAACCCCGAAGAGCTGGACAAGAAAATGAACGGTAACCCCGGTCAGGACCTTAGCTCGCAGTACATGGACGATGGCTACCTCTACTACCGCGCCGAACCCGTGGAGCGGGCCGTGGTGGGCGACAGTATCGACCTCGACATTCGGATTACGGAAGGAAAGCAGGCCACCATCAACCGGATCATTCTGAACGGCAACACCAAAACGTCTGACCACGTGGTGATGCGCCAGATCAGGACGCTGCCGGGGCAGAAATTCTCAAAAACGGCCATCATCCGTACCCAACGCGAATTATCGACGCTGGGTTATTTCGACCCGGAGAAGATTGGTATTACGCCCGTTCCCCAACCCGACGGCACGGTTGACATTGAATATAACGTAGAAGAAAAGCCGAACGATCAGATCGAATTATCGGGTGGTTGGGGTGGCTACATTGGCTTTGTGGGTACGCTGGGCCTTACGTTCAATAACTTCTCGGCCCGTAACATCACCAACCTCAGTGCCTGGCGGCCGTTGCCCGCTGGCGACGGTCAACGTCTGCAATTGCGTTTTCAGGCTAACGGACGGCAGTTTCAGACCTATTCGGCCACGTTTACCGAACCCTGGCTGGGCGGGCGCAAACCCAACGCGCTGTCGGTTAGTCTGAGCCATACGATCTACAAGCAGTTCCAGAGCTATTACTCGACCACCGGACCGCCAATTGGCTCCTACACCAACACGGCCATCACGGTGGGTCTGGGTCGGCAGTTGAAAAAGCCGGATGATTTCTTCTCGCTGAGCAACTCGATCTCGTACCAGCAATATGACCTCAACAACATCGACATTTTTTACAACGGCTACCGCAACGGCGTGTCGAACAACTTTACGTTCAATACCACCCTCTCGCGCAATAGTATTGATCAGCCGCAGTTCCCGCGCAATGGGTCGTCGTTTACGCTGAGTGGCTCATTTACACCACCGTACTCGGCATTCCGAGGCAAAGATTACACACCCGACGCGGCTAACCCGTATAAGTTTGTGGAATACCACAAGTGGATGTTCGATGCGAGCTGGTTCCAGACGGCGGTGGGTAAGTTTGTCCTGAACGCCCGCGCCCACATGGGTTTCCTGGGTAGCTACAACGCCCGCACACCCATCGGCCCTTTCGAGCGGTTTGTGTTGGGTGGTTCGGGTTTGGCTGGTCAGGGGCAGTTTGCTCTGGCGCAGGACATCATCGGTCTGCGCGGTTATCCCGACCGGCAGGTGCTGACGCTCGACAACAACCGGACGGCGTCGGGCAACGAAACCCGGCAGGGTGGGGTGGTCTACAGCAAGTACGTGGCCGAAGTGCGCTACCCGGTGTCGCTCAACCCGTCGGCCACGATCTTCGTGCTGGGCTTTGTGGAAGCGGGTAACAACTGGGCCAGCTACAAGCAATATAACCCGTTCGACCTGCGGCGTTCGGCAGGGGCTGGTGCCCGTATTTTCATGCCTGCTTTTGGCCTGATCGGTATCGACTACGGCTGGGGTTTCGACGCCATTCCGGGCATCCAGAAAGCCGGTACGGGCCAGTTCCACTTCACTATTGGCCAGCAGTTTAGGTAGGATAATTAAGAATTATCAATTAAGAATTGAGAATGAACTGCCTCAGACCTGTTCAACAAAAGCACCATTCTTAATTCTTAATTGATAATTCTTAATTACATTAAACGTTTTCCTCCTAAACACATCTAACCACCAGACCGCTACCGGTACAGTATGAAAAGGGGTTTGTTATTCGTAACTTTGTGCGTACTTATTGCCGCCGAGCCAGTTTGGGCACAGAAGTTTGGGTACGTTGATACGGAGTTCATATTCAGCAAGTTACCCGAATACCAGAAGGCTCAAACAGGCATCGATCAGTTTGCCGACCGGTGGTCGAAAGACATCCTCGACAAGCAGGCCGAGATCGACAAAATGCAGCGGGCGTATCAGGTAGAAGAGATTCTGCTGACCGACGACATGAAGCGGGAACGGCAGCGCGTTATTGGCGACAAGGAGCGCGAAGTTCGGGAGTACAACAACAAGGTGTTTGGCTATGAGGGCCTGCTTTTGCAAAAGAAAAAGGAACTCATGAAAGCGCCGATGGAGTTACTGCAACGGGCACTTGACAAGGTGGCCGTACAACGGAAACTCGATTTTATTTTCGATAAAGCTAGTGAGGGGATGCTGATGTTATACACCAACCCCCGCCACGACTATACCGATTACGTGATGGAGGAAATGGGGCTTGACCCCGACAGCCAGAAGGCCAAGCAAACAGCCACCACGCAGCCAGTAAACAGTACAAAACCTAAATAACAATTCAATACGCAGTCGAATGAAAAAGAATCTGGTCATGGCGCTTGGCGCAGCCCTGCTAATGGGGGGCCTCAGCGCACGGGCACAAGCTCAGGCGTCTACGCCGGTAGCACCTGCTACGACTCCGGCCACCACGGCCCCACGGGCTACCGCCGCTACGCCGATCAAAATCGGGTATACGAGCATGGACTATTTGCTGGGCAATGTGCCCGAAGCAAAAGATATTCAAAACAAACTGACCATCCAGCGCACCCAACTTGAAAACGAGTCGGCCCGGATGAAGAAGGAATTTGAAGATAAATACAAAGCCTACGAAGCAGGTGGTGCTCAAATGTCAGAGGTGATTAAAGCTGACCGCGAGAAGGAATTGCAAAACCTGCAAACCCGCTTCCAGGAGTTTCAGCGCACCTCAGAATCTACGTTGCAGCAGAAATACCAGCAATTGGTAAGCCCTGTGCTTCAGAATATCCAGAAGAACATTGATGCCGTAGCGCGTGAAAATGGCTACTCGCACGTGTTTAACCTCGACGCTGGTGCGGGTACTGCCGTGATCCTGCTGTACGCCCCTGAAGATGGCAACATCTCAGACATCGTACTGAAGAAAATGGGTGTTACGCCTAAGCCTGTTGCTGCCCCCGGCACAACCCCGGCTGCTGCCCCCAAGAAATAACCGAATCAGTTTCGATTCCGAAAAGCCTGAGCCAACGCTCAGGCTTTTTTTGTTTGTTGAGCGGAGCGTGCCGGGCGGAGTGTTGCTCCGGTGGCCGACAGGCTCCGCTCAACAAATTATATACTCTGCATCGACTTCACGTACTGCGAGGGCGTCTGCCCGGTCACTTCCCGAAACTGCCGGTTGAAGTTGGAGAGCGTACGAAAACCGCTGTCGTAGCAGACTTGTGAAATGGGTAAGTCATTGTCGGCAAGTAGTTTACAGGCATGACCCATGCGTACTTCCGAGACGAAATCGATGAATGTTTTGTTGGTTCGGGCTTTGAAATACCGGCAAAAAGCGGGCGGACTTAACCCCGCCAGATCGGCGATGGTGTCGAGGCGGATGGGCTCATGGAAGTGGGTAAGCACGTAGGTATGCACGGCCTGCATACGTCGGTAGGCTTGTGATGAGGCACTGCTTTCGTCGGCGTCGGCGGGCTTCATGGGGTTGGTGTAGTTAGCGCTCGTAATGAGTTCTGTATCAGTGGCCAGTGAGAGGTAGTTGAGTAAAGCAAGCAAAGCCAGTACTCGCTGGAACGAGGGTGGCTCAGCAACCAGTTCGCGCAGTGACGATACCGCTAAATCGTGGGTGGTGCCCGACCAGCTAAGCCCCCGCCGTGACTGATCAAATAACGCCCGAAGCCGGTGCATTTCGGGCCGATTGAAGAAATCGCTACCCAGACAATCGTCGGTGAAATAGACGACCAAACCCCGCGTTGTCAGGTCCGACTCTGCGTCGAAATAAGGTTTGTCGCTACGCCAGAGGTGGGGCAAATCGGGACCGAGCATAACCAGATCACCCGGACCAAATGGCTTGATGGAATCGCCAATGAAGCGGGTGCCTGTTCCTCCTTCAACCAGAAATAACTGGTAGTGGGGATGGAAATGCCAGTTGGGGTCGAAATGGGGTTCGATGAGATCTTTCACCAGAAATGAACCAAGGGTAGTTTCCAGGTCTTTGCGTAGCGCCTGTTTCATTTGAAATAAGCAAGGATTGACACTATGACTGCATTGAAAAACTAAATCTAGTTAAAATACAGTCAACATCGGCCAAATCGTACCCTGTTTTATTGGCAAGTAGTCTGTACTTTCGTAGACTAATTTCCCGATTTTTTAGCACGGACCCTTTATGCAGCCACTCGGTATGAATCTGTTTACCTGGACCATGAGCATGGACGGAGACCTGTCTGGCCTATTGGCCTACCTCAAACAAACCGGTTTCGACTTCGTGGAAATGCCCGTTGGCGGCACCGACGACCGGGCGGCTGACCTGGCCAAATATAAGCGGCTTGGAGAGACCGCCGCCGACCTGGGCCTGAGCGTACAAACATGCTCCATGTTACCACCTGAACGCTCGCTAATTAGCTTCGATGCTGCTGTCCGTGCTGCTGGAGTCGATTACCTCAAACACATTGTGGATTGTTCAGTGGCAGCCGGGTCAAGTATCCTGATGGGGCCGATCTACGCGGGCTTCAAAACCTTCACCGGTAAACCCGCCACCCCTGACGAGTGGGACTGGTCGGTTACGGCTATGCGCGAAATAGCCGAACACGCTGAAAAGCAAGGCGTGACGTTGGCTATTGAATCACTGAACCGCTTTGAGACGTACCTGCTCACCTGCGCCGACGACACCCGCCGTTACATCGAGGCCGTGAACCACCCCAACTGCCGCGCTGCTTTCGACACGTTCCACGCCAATATGGAAGAGAAAAACGTGGCCGACGCCATCCGCACGTTAGCGCCGTATCTGGTGCATGTGCAATTCTCTGAAAACGACCGATCTACCCCCGGCGCAGGTCAAATCAATTTCCCGATGGTCTTGAACGCCCTCCGCGAGGTTAATTATACTGGCCCGATTGCCATTGAAGCCTTTGGTCTGAACCCGCCCGAACTGGCCGCCGCCACCCACATTTTCCGCCCCATGTTTGCCTCGCCAGAGCGGCTGGCGCGGGAGGGGTTGGAATACATTAAAGGGTTATTGTAGAGACTGGCGAACCTGTCTCTACACATTCACAAAACTATGATCAACATCGCCATTGTGGGCCTCGGATTTGGGGCCGAATTCATTCCGATCTACCAGCGGCACCCACTGTCCACTATGTACGCCATTTGCCAGCGCAACGTCGAAAACCTCAATACCGTGGGCGACTACTACGGCATCGACGTGCGCTACAGTGATTACGACGAACTCTTGGCGGACCCCAATATCGACGCCGTACACATCAATTCGCCTATTCCAAACCACGCCGAGCAGAGCCTGAAAGCCCTGCGGGCGGGCAAGCACGTGGCCTGTACCGTACCGATGGCTACCACGGTTGACGAGTGCATGGAAATTGTACGCACCTGCCACGAGACGGGTAAAAAGTACATGATGATGGAGACGGTGGTCTATGCCCGCGAGTTTCTGTTTGTGAAAGAGTTATACGAAACCGGCGAACTGGGCAAGGTGCAGTTTCTGAAAGCGAGCCATCAGCAGGACATGGACGGCTGGCCCGACTATTGGCCCGGCCTGCCGCCTATGCACTACGCCACCCACTGCGTTGGCCCCGTGGCGGGTTTATTGCGTCTTGAAGCCGACTATGTTTCCTGCTTCGGCTCGGGCACGATTCGGCCTGAGTTGGCGGCGATTCATAACTCGCCGTTTGCGGTGGAGTCGGCGCATATCAAGTTCAAAAACAGCGATTTATCGGCCCATGTGTACCGGTCACTGTTCGACGTAGCGCGGCAGTATCGGGAGAGCTTCGAGGTGTATGGCGACAAGAAATCGTTTGAATGGCAACTGATCGAAGACGAGCAGCCGGTGATTCATACGGCCAAAAAACCGGAGCCGGAGATTCCCTCAACAGTGACCGTGCCCGATTATGCGCATTTGCTACCCGCTGAAATTCAACGGTTTACGACGAGGGGTGTCTATGATGCCGACGAGGCGCAGCACCTGTCGTTTACGCAGGGCGGCGGCCACGGCGGCTCGCACCCGCACATGGTACACGAGTTTCTGACCGCCCTCAACGATGATCGCGACCCGGTCCCCAACGCGGCCCAATCGGCCAAC
The DNA here is from genome assembly GCA_038230755.1 of Cytophagales bacterium. Taxonomy (GTDB): domain Bacteria; phylum Bacteroidota; class Bacteroidia; order Cytophagales; family Spirosomataceae; genus Fibrella. Next base: position 31,184 of record JBBRMP010000029.1, read on the forward strand.
TGGACGAGCGTGGGTATTCTCGCCCATGAATCGGCGATGCGCGGGGGAGAGATTATGCGGTTGCCAGACTTTTCAATGTAAAATGAACACCTACTAACAGCTTATAACCAATGGCTTTCCCAATAAAATATACGCTGGCGGTTGCTGCGGTGGCTACCCTGACACTCGCCAACTGCAACCGGAACCCGTCGCGGGTGTTGCACAACATGGGGGGTAAGGTACCCACTAGCCCTACCTCGACCACAATCATGTCTACGTCGGGGAACAATAACGCTATGCGGACCGGTGCGCGCCGGACGGAGATCCTGTTTTTGGGCGACAAGGGGCATCACAGACCCATTGAGCGGGTGCCCGAACTGATGGCCGCGCTGGGTAGCAAGGGCATCAATTTCACCTATACCGACCGGCTGGAAGACCTCAACACGGCCAACCTGAACCGGTTCGACGGGCTGCTGATCTACGCCAACTGGGACAGTATTCCCAAGCCGCAGGAACGCGCGTTGCTCGACTACGTGTCGTCGGGCCACGGGCTGATTCCGGTGCATTGCGCCTCGTACTGCTTCCGCAACTCGTCAGCCTATGTGGACGAACTGGTGGGTGGGCAATTCTGGAAACACGGTATGGACTCGATTACGACCAAAACTGTGCAGCCAAACAATGTTATCATGGCTGGTCTGGGCCCGTTCACCGCTTATGATGAGACGTACCTGCACAGCCATTTGCAGCGCGACAACAACGTACTGGCCACGCGCGAAGTGAAGCCAAGTCAGGCCAACGATATGGCGGCGGCCAACCGACCCAACACGCCCGACGAGCCCTACACCTGGACGCGGACGTATGGCAAAGGCCGCATTTTTTACACCGCCTACGGCCACGACGAGCGCACCTGGCGGCAAGCGGGTTTTCAGCAATTGCTGGAGCGCGGTATTCTATGGGCCATTGGCGATGCCGCCAAAAAACAGCACGACGACCTGAAACCGCAGGGCTTTGCCTATAAAGGAGCTAACCTGCCCAACTACGAAAAACGGCCCGGTGGGCAATTGGAGCAACTGCCGCTTTCGCCCGAAGAGTCGATGAAGCATATTCAGGTGCCGGTCGATTTTACGCTGAGTTTGTTCGCCCATGAGCCGAATGTGATGCACCCCATTGCCATGACCTGGGACGACCGGGGGCGGCTCTTTGTGCTCATTACCAAAGATTACCCCAACGAACGTAAGACCGAAGGCGGCTCGGACAGCATTGTCATTTGCGAAGACACCAACGGCGACGGCAAGGCTGATAAGTTCACGCCCTTTGCCGAGGGGCTGAGCATTCCGACGGGCTTGGTCTTTGCCAACGGCGGACTAATTGTGTCGCAGGCCCCGCACATGCTGTTTTTAAAAGATACTGACGGTGACGACAAGGCCGACGTGAAAAAGATTCTGTTCACTGGTTTTGGCACGTTCGATACCCACGCTGGGCCAAGCAACCTGCATTATGGCTTCGACAACTGGATTTGGGGCAGCGTAGGCTATTCGGGATTTAAGGGCAAAGTGGGCACCGCCGATACGCTCAATTTCGGGCAGGCACTGTTTCGGTTTAAGGCCGACGGGTCGGTGGTGGAACACATGGCTATGACCTCAAACAACACCTGGGGCATGGGTTTCAACGAGACCGGCGACGTATTTGGCTCGACGGCCAACAACAGCCACGGCTGGTACATGGCCATTCCGAACCGGGCCTATAACGCCCGGCCCAACAGCATGAATGGCAGTCGTAGCACCGATACCCACAAAGACATGAAACCCATCACCGAACGGGTACGTCAGGTCGATGTGTTCGGCGGTTTTACGGCGGCGGCGGGCCATAATTTCTACACCGCCCGGACCTTTCCAAAAGCGTACTGGAACAGCGTGGCCTTTGTTTGTGAACCCACGGGGCATATTGTACACCAGAACGTGATGCAGAAGAGGGGCAGCGACTATGAAGATACCGAAGGGCCTGCTGCGGGGGTGAACTTCAACCTGATGGCGGGTGCCGACGAATGGTTCGCGCCCGTTTTTGCCGAAACGGGTCCCGATGGGGCCGTGTGGGTGGCCGACTGGTACAGCTACATCATTCAGCACAACCCCGTGCCGGAGGGCTTCAAAAACGGCGGAGGCAATGCCTACGAAACCAACCTGCGCGATTTCACTCATGGGCGTATCTATCGCGTGGGCTACGACAAATCCATGCCGCAGCCCCAGGTGCCGAACCTGAAATCGACCGACCCGGCGGGGTTGCTGGTGGCGCTGAAACACCCCAATCAGTTCTGGCGGCTGGCCGCGCAACGGCTGCTGGTTGAGCGCAAAAACACCGACGTAGCCCCGCAACTCTGGGCCATCGCCAATGACCCTTCGGTTGACGAAATCGGTATCAACGCCCCGGCTATTCACGCCCTCTGGACGCTGCATGGGCTGGGTGCCATTACCCCCGCTGAGTTGCAAAAAGCCTTGAAACACCCCTGTGCTGACGTTCGGAAGACGGCGGTGCAGGTGATGCCCCGCACCGCCGAGGGTGCCGCGATGCTGCTGGCAGACAACATGCTGACTGACAAAGAGCCGCTGGTGGTGCTGAACACCCTGCTGACACTGAACGAAACACCTGCCAACGCCACCACCGATAAGGCCGTGTTAACACGCCTGAAGCAGACCACCGCCAATGATGACCGCTGGTTGCCTGATGCTTTCGCCTGCGCCATGAACACCCACGATGCCCGCCTGTTACGCCGCTGGCTCAGTACCATTACCCAGCCACCCACCCAGACGAATACGGGCATGACCAGCACGGGTAATGCCACGACAATGGACCACAGCAAGCACCAGATGGGCGGTACAGATATGGCCAAAACTGCTTCAGTAAAACCGGCTACCACATTCACAAATGCCCCCATAGCGGCTACGTTGGCCGATTTGGTGGTGAGCCGCGTTGAAACAGGCCCCGCCCGACCCGTAGTGCGCGAGGGCGCAAAGGGCATAGTCTACGTGACCAATCAGGGAGGCACGGCCATTGCCAAAGGCACGTCCGTTCCGCTTACGATGCGGTTTGAAAGTAAGCCCGGTGCGGGTGATGGTGACCGGCCTGCACTAAAAATCGACTACGTCAGCTACACGTTTAAAGACGGCATTCAGCCCGGCGAAACGGTGGCGATTCGGCGCACCAACAATGGGCCGTGGACCGGTGATTTGTATATGACCACCGAAACGGCGGGCGACTATACGCTATCGGTGCAGATTGACAAAGACAATACGCTGCCGGAGAGCAACAAGACCAACAACGCCTTTTCGCAGACCATCACCTTCCGCGCTCCGGCCCAAATGAGTACCGTGGCCGTAGAACGCGCCGCCCGCGCCTACGCCTCCACAGCCTCGCCCGATTCGGTGGTGACGATGCTGCAAAAAGCCACCGAGCTCGACGGTGATAATGCGCTGGCGCTGGTGAAAGGGCTGTCTGACGGGTATAATTATAAACTGAAAGGTAGTCCTGCGGCTAGTCATTCAGCACTGCTGGCCAGCCTGGGCAAACGCCTGCCCGATGATGCCCGTCCGCGCCTGAACCGCCTGCTTGAAGCCTGGGGCCTCCGCGATGCCAACGCCGACCTAGACCCCAGCACGCAGATAGTGCGGCTCAAAACCGTTCGGGAAGAAATGCGCTACGACAAAAAAGCGTTTAGCGTGGTGGCCGGTAAACCTGTGGTCATCGTCCTGGAAAACCCCGACGCCATGCAGCATAATCTGGTGGTGATCAAACCCAAATCGACCGAGCGGGTGGGTAAACTCGCCGACGCCATGATTACGGCCAAGAACGGTGCTGAGAAAAACTACGTCCCCGAATCGCCGGATATTATCGCCGCCACGGCCCTGGTGAACCCCAATCAGACGGTGCGGCTGACGTTCAAAGCCCCCGACCAACCCGGCGAATATCCCTTCGTTTGCACGTTCCCTGGCCACTGGCGCATCATGAACGGTGTAATGACCGTGACGAAGGCACCCGTTGCGGCGGCAAGTGTGGCGAAGTAGAAGAGCGGAGTATTGTTTAGCGGAGTGGTACCGGGCGGCGTCCCGCTCCGCTGTGAGAC
>JBBRMP010000030.1:0-35217 GCA_038230755.1 Cytophagales bacterium
AGTCTTAGAACGCTGACAATGAGTTTATTGCAGTGGTTAAATCCGCCCAACATGGCGGCTCAACTCCAGCAGTTCGCCGAACGAGTAGAGGAACTTATCGACTTTTTGAGGCTCAAACGAGTTTTATGAGAAAGCCCTGATGGGTGCAGTAAGCGTAAGGCTTTTTTCATACCTTTGCTCTGAGGTTAGAATGTGAACATTTCGATCTCATAAGCCCTGTCGTCGGTGTCCAATCGTGGCAGGGCTTACTTATGGGCAAAAGTATCAGGGTAGTTATATGGTTGCAATTGCTTTGAAACAACAACGTAATTGCTTTTGCGCAACAGATGTATTAAAAGCTGAGAAGGATCGCCAACTAACTTGACGGTCCTTCTCAGCTTTTAAGAACTACGAGGCTACTTTGATCTTTATTTCTTTGCTCGTAGTCGGCTTAATGTATACTTGGTTATGCCCAGAAAGGAGGCAATGTGCTTTCCCTGCAAGCGGTTCATAAACGGGCTAAACTGCTGTGTAAAAAGGGCATAGCGGCCTTCAGCCGAGCGTGTGCGCAATACCCGTAACCGCCATTCGTATTGCTGTACATACTGCTCCAAAACGCGCCTCGCCACGATATTCAACAGTGGCGAGGCACTGTATAATAGTTGCAGCTCGTCATAGCTTATCGAGTGGACAACGGACGACTCTAGTAACTGGATGCTCTGTCTTGAAGGGCGCTGGTCGAAGAAACTACCAGGCACCAACGCAAACCGTCCATCTGTTATTAACCAGGCCGTTGTCTCAGTCTCAGTCTCATAATAAACCCGTGCTAATCCTGTCTCAATCAGGTATAAACGGGTGTTGATCTCGCCTTCGGTAGCCAGCATAGCCCCTTTGGGCAGAACTTGCCTGCGCACGTATCGAGCCAACAAATCAGCCGTTTGTAGGTCTTGCTGGATGTCGGGGTAGAGTAGGGTGAAGATGTTTAGCATAGAACGGAGGCGTTTAAGAGAGAATGAAGTTTCTGAGCAAAACTTCGTAATACTACTCAATAACGGGCGAATAGATACTTAGTTTTTAATCATTGAGCCTATATAATACTATTTGGCCCAAATAACCCCCTCCGAACCGCCAGGGGCCGTTGTGTGTTCTGTGGGTAAGTATGATTACCACTACGCTTCAGAATAAGCATGTCACCGTCCGAAATCTGGGACTGGTTGATTATCAGGCTGCCTGGGACGAGCAGGAACGGCTTTTTGCCGACACCGTTTCCCAAAAAATAGCCAACCGCAGCTGTCCCTTCGCCGAGCAGCTACCTACGCCGAATTACCTCCTTTTCTGCGAACACCCGCACGTGTATACGCTGGGCAAGAGCGGCGATGAAAGCCACTTGCTGGCCAACGATGACTTTCTGAAACAGATTGGTGCCACCTACCACCGCATCAACCGGGGGGGCGACATTACCTACCACGGGCCCGGCCAACTGGTGGGCTACCCGATTCTGGACCTCGATAATTTTTTCACCGACATTCACCGCTACATGCGGTTGTTGGAAGAGGCCATCATCTTGACCCTCAGCGATTTCGGCATCACCGCCGGGCGTATCGACGGCCTGACGGGTGTGTGGCTGAACGATGAAAAGGGTGCTAGAAAGATTTGCGCGATGGGGGTGAAAGCGAGCCGTTGGGTAACGATGCACGGTTTTGCCCTGAACGTGAATACGGACCTGACCTATTTTTCCCATATTATTCCCTGTGGTATCGCCGACAAAGCCGTGACGTCGATGCAACAGGAACTGGGCCACGCTGTTTCCCTACCTGATGTGACGCAGCATGTGGAGGGTCATTTGTTTGATTTATTTGATATGATTTAAGGGGACCCGCAGCGGCGGACCCTGGCATCCGCACTGTCTGCCGCTGCAGGTCTATTTCTCTCGTGAAAAAAGACATTAACTTCTTACCCGTTGAGGGCATACACGTGGTTGTGGCCCGGAAACTGACTGAGTCGAATCAATATGACTGGCACGTGTATTTGATCAACCAGAATCAGCAACCAATTCATACTGTGTTTGTTACCTCGACGGGCTACGGCGAGAAAGATGGCGAAGGACAAAAAACAGCGACCCTGCGCCACTTTTTTGTTTCCATTGAATCGGGTGCCAACGAAATCGTTGAAACGATCATGCCCGACGTGTTTCACTTAAACAATGAGTATTGGGTGAGCTATTATATTGGCTCCCAGATTTACGACAAAAAATTCATCTTCGTGCCCGACAGTATTACCGAATCGCACTTGGTTAACATACCAGCTCTCGGACTGGAAGGTATCTTACACGTATAAAGTCCAACGTCTGGAAGGTGCCTTCCAGACGTTGGACTTCCTTTCCATGAAACCCAAAAACAATAAATACACTAAATCAACCCCTGCGGCCGGATCACGGAACAGTCAGGGGGCGCGTGGCGGGTATGGCAAACGGTCTACCGGGCCAGCCGACGGCCCGACCAAAACCCTGGGCCACGCCAATTCGTACCTGGACGAATTAAAAAATGACGTCGCGGCGTTTTTCGAGATCAACAATACCGGCCAATGGAGCACCATGGACGTGGTGGAGAACTTTGATGCTGCCGGAATCCGCGACGACCGCAAATTGAAACTGATGATTCAGGGCCTCGTGGGCGAACTCTTCGACGAAGGCCGCCTGACGCGCCTGCCCGACGGGCGGTATCAGTTCAACGCCAATCAAAACGCCATTCTCGGCACCGTCGAACACGTCAATGCCAAGTTTGCCTTTGTGGTGCCTGACAACGGCAACCGCGACCGCGACAAGGATATCTGGGTGCCCATCGAAGACCTCGGCGGGGCCATCGACGGCGACAAAGTGCGCGTCATTGCCTTCAGCGATTCGCGGCAGCGCGGCACCCGGCAGATGGCCAAACGCACAGTGGGTCGGGTAGTTAGCATCGCGGAACGGGTCAAAACCGAGATCGTGGGTACGCTGGACCGGCACGGCAAACAGGCGTTTGTGACGCCCGATAGTCGCCGGATTTACCACGACATTTTCATCCCCGCCGATAAACTGGGCAATGCCGAGGCCAACGAAAAAGTCATCGTGCGCCTGACTACGTACCCCGACAGCGACGACCGCGAGGGGCACTTTATCGGCGAGGTCATCAGTGTACTGGGTAAGGCCGGTGAGCATGATACCGAGATGCACGCCATTCTGGCTGAATTCGGTTTGCCGCTGGAATTCCCCGCCGAAGTCGAGAAGGAATCGGAAGAAATTCCGGTCGAGATTGACGAGGCCGAGATCAAGGCCAACCGGCGCGATTTCCGGGGCGTAACTACGTTTACCATTGACCCCGTCGATGCTAAAGATTTCGACGATGCCCTATCGGTCAAGTACTTAGATAACGGCAACTACGAAATAGGCATCCACATTGCCGACGTGACGCACTACGTGATGCCCGGCACCGAACTGGAAGAAGAAGCGTATAAACGCGCCACGTCGGTCTATCTGGTGGATCGTGTGGTGCCCATGTTGCCCGAAAAACTCTCGAACGGCGTGTGCTCATTACGCCCCAACGAAGACAAACTGACCTTTTCGGCGGTGTTTGAAATCAATGCTGAGGCGAAGCTGATTAAGGAATGGTTTGGCCGAACGGCCATTCACTCCGACCGCCGTTTTTCGTATGAAGAAGCGCAGGGTATCCTGAACGAAGGCACCGGCGATTTCGTGAAGGAACTGACCCTGCTCAACGACCTCGCCCACAAGATGCGCGACGAACGGTTTAAGCACGGGGCCATCAATTTCGAGACCCCCGAAGTGCGGTTTAAACTAGACGAAAACGGCGTGCCGCTAGCCGTAATTCCGAAGATTCGGCAGGATACAAACAAGCTCATCGAAGAGTTTATGTTGCTGGCTAACAAGCGGGTAGCTGAATTTGTGCATAGCCTCTCGCGCGGGCCGGAACCCAACACCATGGTGTATCGCGTCCACGAAGGCCCCGACGAAGACCGGCTCCGTACACTGTCGGAGTTTGCGGGTCGGTTGGGGTACAAACTGAAGGTAGACAGCGGGCAACTGTCGCAGTCGATGAACCGGTTTATGGAGGCCATCGAAGGCAAACCGGAGGCCGGAATGCTGTCGCAACTGGCGGTGCGGACCATGTCGAAGGCGCGGTACAGTACCGAAGATCTGGGCCACTTTGGCCTGGCCTTCGAGCGGTATTCGCATTTTACGTCGCCCATTCGCCGCTACCCCGACATGATGGCGCACCGGTTGCTGCAACATTATCTGGACAAAGGCCGGTCGGTAGACCGCGAAACGCTGGAGGCCCGCTGCAAGCACGCTTCGGACCGCGAACGAGCCGCCGCCGAAGCCGAACGCGCCAGTATCAAGTACAAGCAGGTGGAATTTATGAGCAATATGCCCGCCGATGTGGAGTTTGCGGGCGTGATTGCGGGCGTGACCGAGTTCGGTTTTTTCGTGGAAATCCCCGAGAACAGTTGCGAGGGTTTGGTACGTATGCAGGACCTGGACGACGATTTCTACGAATTCGACAAGGACAATTACCGGATCATTGGCCGCAAGAGCAAGAAGATGTACACCTTCGGCGACGAGGTAACGGTGAAGGTAAAAGACACCAACCTCGCCCGCCGCAGCATCGACTTCACGCTCATCAGCGACAAGGCCAAAACCGCCGAAGACGGTGGTTTCATCCGCGCATCGCACGGGCGCGAAGGTGGTAGCCGTCGTCGTTCTGAAGGGGATGCCAGCCAACGTAACGCCGCCCGTGGCCGCAAAGCCACCACCGGGGGCCGCGCCAAAGCCATCGGTGAAGCCGCCAAATCGAACAAAGGTGCCGCCCCCAAAGGCCAAAATCGGCGCGGGGGGAGAGGGCGTTAATGTAGCGCAGGCTTCAGCCCCCGACTGAAGCCTGCGCTACATTTGTTTTGTGTTGAAAACCCCGCGATTTGTATAGGCCCATAACTCCCTAGTTGCCGGACCTTTGTGGCATACAAAACGTAATGCTCAACACAAGATGAACACGATTAAACAAGTAGCCCTGGGTAGTCAGGGACTGACAGTATCCGTCGAAGGGCTGGGCTGCATGGGCATGTCGGGTTTCACGGGCGGCAACGTCTACGGCGTAGCCGATGATGTGGAAAGCATCGCCACCATTCACCGGGCATTGGAACTGGGTGTTACGATGCTCGACACGGCTGATATTTACGGCCCGTTTCACAACGAACAACTCGTGGGCAAAGCCGTGGCCGGTAAGCGCGATCAGTATACGATTGCTACCAAATTTGGCTTTGAGATTGGCGACGACGGCAGCATGACCGGAGGGCTAAATGGCCAGCCCGCCTACGTGCGTAAATCGGTGGAACGGTCACTGAAGAACCTCAACACCGATTATATCGACCTGTATTACCTGCACCGGGTTGACCCCAACACGCCCATCGAAGACACCGTGGGGAACATGGGCGACCTGGTGAAAGAGGGGAAGGTGCGCTATATCGGTCTCTCTGAAGTCCCTTCCAACCTGCTTCGTCGGGCGCATGAAACGTTTCCCATCTCGGCCTTGGAAACCGAATATTCGCTGTTTGACCGGGGCGTGGAAGAAACCGGTATTCTGCAAACCGCGCTGGAACTGGGTATTGGGTTTGTAGCTTATTCGCCACTGGGACGGGGCTTTTTGTCGGGCGATATCAAATCGCCGGATGATTTTCCGGAGGGTAATTTCCGGAAATTCTGGCCTCGTTATCAGGGCGATAACTTTTACAAGAATCTGGCATTAGTAGAAAAGCTGGAGACGCTGGCCAGGACCAAAAACGTAACGTCGTCGCAGTTGGCGCTGGCATGGGTACTATCGCAGAATGTGGTTTGTATTCCCGGCACCAAGCGCCGTAAGTACCTGGAACAAAACGTGGAAGCGTCAACTATAATCTTGACTAAGAACGAGTTAGGTGAACTCGACGCGATCTTGCCCGTTGGTAGTGTAGCAGGTACGGCGTATCCTGCGGGTATGTAATTCATCAACCTTATGAAAACTGCTGTCAACGACTTCCAGGTGCTGAATACGGTCAGCGATTATGCCCGCTTCTATGGGTTGCCCGCGCCGACGCATCCGTTGCTGATGTTGGTTGACCTGGCTCAGATGCGCAACGTACCCTGGCCAGCTACGCCAGTTGTTCAGCAGGTGTATACGGTTTCGCTGAAACGCGATCTGACCATGGGCCGGATTATTTATGGCCATAAATCGTATGATTTCAGCGAAGGGGTACTGAGTTTTCTGGCTCCCGGCCAGGGCTGCTGGGCGGCCCAAAACCTTGACCTGTCGGTGTTGGATGTGTCGCAGCTAACCGGCTGGACGCTGGTATTTCACCCCGATTTGCTGGCCCGGTATCCGCTGGGCAAAAAAATAGCGGGCTACAGTTTCTTTTCCTACGAGACGAATGAGGCCCTGCATCTGTCAGGGCAGGAAGAAGCTATGCTCGACAACCTGATTCAGAGTATCAAAGCAGAATACGACCGGCCTATCGATGATTTTAGTCAGGACGTGCTGGTGTCGCAAATTGAGGTACTGCTCAACTACGCCAACCGCTTCTATAACCGGCAGTTCATCACCCGCCGCACACCCGAAAACGACCTCCTGAGCCGTTTTGAGGTGCTTTTGACAAATTACTTCACCCAAACTGGCGATCAGCCATTGCCTACGGTCCAGTATTTTGCCGATGGGTTGAGCGTCTCGTCCGCCTACCTCAGCGATATGCTACGGACGCTGACGGGACAAAATACGCAGCAGCACATTCATCACGCGCTGATCGAAAAAGCAAAGCGGTTGCTGCTCGGCACGTCGCTGACGGTCAACGAAACGGCCTACCAACTGGGCTTCGAGTACCCGCAGTATTTCAGCCGCTTGTTTAAAAGCAAGACCGGCTTTAGTCCCGCGCAGTTTAGACATAATTAAAGAGCGACTTTGGCTCCGGGCGGCGTTCCGCTTCCCCCACTCACTCGTTCGCCATGCTACTTTTCACCGTTATGACGCTTACTAATTTTCGTACACTGGGTCATTCTGGCCTCATTGTCAGTTCATTATCGCTCGGCACAATGACCTTTGGTGCCCAGCGCTGGGGTTCGCCCGACGACGTGTCGCAGGCCATCTTTAATGAATATGTTGATGCCGGGGGCAACTTCATCGACACCGCCGACGTGTATTCGGGCGGGCACAGCGAGGCACTCGTTGGTCAATACATTGCCGACCGCAAGCTGCGCGATCAGGTTGTTTTGGCCACCAAGTTTGGGTTTAACACGCAGCCGGGAAACCCCCACGCGGGTGGTAACGGGCGTAAACGGATCTATTCGGCCCTCGACAATTCGCTGCGGCGGCTCAAAACCGATTTTATAGACTTGTACTGGATGCATGTCTGGGATACGGTGACGCCCGTAGAAGAGGTATTGCAAACGCTGGGCGACCTGGTGCGGGCGGGCAAAATTCGCTACTTCGGCTTCTCCGATATGCCCGCCTGGTACGCCACCAAAGCCGCCACGCTGGCGCAGGTGGGGGGGATTCCTGGTCCCATTGCCATACAGCTAGAGTATTCGCTGGTAGAGCGCAGTATCGAAAACGAGTATATCCCTGCCGCCCGCGAATGTGGCCTGGGCCTGGTGCCGTGGAGCCCGCTGGCGGGCGGTTTTTTGGTCGGCAAATACCAAAAAACCGACGCCAAACCCACCGGTGAGGGCCGTTTATCGGGTAGTAATCCCTTCGGCGATTCAAAATTTACAGACCGCAACTGGCGCATTCTCGACGAACTGCGGTCGGTAGCTACGCGAATAAACCGACCTCTGGCGCAGGTCGCGCTGGCGTGGGTGTCGGGGCAGCCCGGCGTATCGGCACCTATCATTGGTGCCAGTAAGCTGGCGCAGTTGCACGATAATCTGGCGGCGTTGACCATTGAGTTTACCCCCGAACAACGCCAGCGGCTTGGTGATGTCAGCGCGTTGACCCCTACATTTCCCTACCCCATTTTTGCTCCCGCCATCAACCGGGGTGTATTTGGCGGCAATAAGGTAACGGGCTGGTAAACCCTCGCTACAACTTCACAACAATCTTCCCGAAATGGGCACCGCTTTGCAGATGAGCCAGGGCAGCAGGAGCATCGGCGAAGTCGAACACGCGATCAATGACGGGGCGGAGTTGGGTGGGGGTCATTGCGGCGAGCAGGTGGTCGAACATGACGCGGCTGCCCACGTAGATGCCCGTGATACGGAGGCTGCGGGTAAGGATGGCCCCTGTGGCAATGGCAGCCGACGGCCCCGTGAGCACACCCACAAACGCGATGTGTCCACTGGCACGGGTAGCTGCCAGCGATTTCTGAAGCGTTCCGGCCCCGCCAACTTCCACGATATGATCGGCCCCCAGACCATTGGTAAGCCGTTTTACTTCGATTTCCCAATCGGGCGTGGTCTTGTAGTTGATGGTTTCGTCGGCACCGAGTTCGTGGGCGCGGGCCAGTTTTTCGTCTGACGATGAGGTGATGATGACCCGCGCCCCAGCCAGCTTGGCCAGTTGCAAGCCGAAGATAGACACGCCCCCAGTGCCTTGCAGCAACACCGTTTGGCCGGGCTGGAGGTGGCCCTGTTCAAACAGTCCGTTCCAGACCGTAACGGCGGCGCAGGGCAGGCAGGCGGCTTCTTCGTAGGTGAGGTAGTCGGGCAATTTCACCACACCCTGTTCGCTTAAAACGACATATTCGGTCAGCATGCCATTGGCAGAACCACCCAGGGCAGCCTCATGCACCTCGTCTATGAGTGGGCCGTCAAGCCACGTCTGGAAGAAAATACCCGCCACCCTGTCGCCGATTTGTACGCGCGAAACGCCTTCGCCCACAGCGGTAATGTCACCCGCCCCGTCTGAGCAGGGCACGATAGTACGGGTGCGTTTACCGTTTTGCGACATCAGCAGGTCGCGGTAATTGAGCGACACGGCCCGCACCCGAATCAGCACCTGACCAGGGCCGGGCGTGGGGGGGTTGGCATCAACAAACTGCCAGCCAACGGGTTGGTCGGGGCTGACGACGGGGTGCATTTCGTACCGTTTCATTGAGAAACCGCTTTATTGGTACCCAGTTTCCACAACCAAACCAGCGAAACTAACGCCAGCACACCCACGCCCGCGCTTAGCCACAACCCCGATGCCAGCGGCAGCAGAAACCAGACCGCCACCGCCGCGCAAATTACCAGCCGTGCTGCTTCGACGCGGTATGCCCAGGTGCGGCCCTCAAAAAACCAGCCGAAATTGATAACGGTAACGCCAATCAGAACTGCAACGAGCAGTTTAGGAAGCCAGTCCATATTTTGCTGGAGTTTCAAAAACGGCAACGTCGCCACCGTCAGCAGCGCGTATTGCAGGAGCACATAGCCGTTTACCGACCGCGAAACCGACGTGTCGAACTTCTGGTAATCACCACGGTCAACCGCAGGGATGGGGTGATAAACGGCCATTTTAGCGTCCCAGCCCGGTTTGTAGAACAGTACCTTCAGCTTGTCGGTCAGCTTAGGTGCGTCGCGTAGTTGCAGCCCAATCTGTTCGTAGTGGGCGAAATTGGCCCAAACGGGGTTCCAGCTATTAATGGGCGTGGTGATGCCATAAACGGGTTTTTCGTCTTCGGCCTGAAACGTGCCAAACATCCGGTCCCAGATGATGAACGTGCCCGCGTGGTTTTTGTCGATGTATTTGGGGTTGCGCCCGTGGTGCACGCGGTGGTGCGAGGGCGTGTTCATAAACCATTCCAGCGGTCCCATACGGTCGATGAGTTCGGTGTGAATCCAGAACTGATAGATCAGGTTGAAGCCCCCCACAATGATGAGTTGGGTGGTATCGAAGCCGAGCAGGGCCATCGGAATGTAGGCCGGAGCGGTCCACACACCCTGAAACCAGCTTTGACGTAGTGCTACGGAGAGATTATATTCTTCGCTTTGGTGATGCACTACGTGGCCGCTCCAAAACAGGTTTACCTCGTGACTCATGCGGTGGGCCACGTAGTAACAAAGATCATACAGGAAAAACGCCACCACCCAACTCCACCACGTATGGGGTACGTGAAACAGGGCGAATTTGGTGTAAATGACTTCGTAAAAACCCAGCGTAATCACCTTCAAAAAGATGCCCACTACCTGCTGCGACGTGCCCGCGCTGAGGTTGGTGATGGTGTCGTTGAGGCGATAGCGCCGGGTTTTCTGGTGCCGGTCAATCCAGATTTCGATTCCCATTGCCAGGAAAAAGAACGGGATAGCCAGCATGACGGGGTTAAAATTCATGGTTTGCTGATGCGTATCATCGGTTTATTACCAGCAAGTTAGCGATTTCGTCAGTCAACCACTTCGGCCCCAGGTCAGTCGATAGGTAATAGCAAGGGCTGTTCGGATATTTTTCTGGATAAGCGTGCGCGCTACTGCTGGTGGTAGTGGTTCAGGTCCATTGCCGCCCAATACCCTAGTCCGGAATGAGTGATTTGATGAACGTGGGCTTGATCCGTTTTTTCGAGGCTTGCTCGTAGGCATAGGCGATGGTCAGCAGGGGGCCTTCCTGATAGGCACTGGCGATGAGCGAAAAACCAACGGGCAACCCATGTACGGTACCCATCGGGACGGTAATGTGCGGATAACCGGCCATGGCGGCGGGTGGGCAGAAATAAAAACCGGTGTCGGAGTCGCCATTGATCACATCAATGCAACCGGCAAAGCCAATGCTCGTGCCGCAGATGGCGTCCAGTTTGTTGGCGGTCATGAGCTGGTCGATGCGCTGCCGGGTGCTGCGCGTTTTGGCCAGCGCGTCGGTGTATTCTTTGCTGTTCAGCCCCCCTTTTGCCTCACTGCTTTCGAGGGTTTCCTGCTGGAAAAAGGGCATGGCGTCGGCGGCGTTCTTTTTGTTGAACGTAATCACATCGGCCAGCGAGGTGACGCCCGCTTTGGCCGTCGCCAGGTACGTGTTCAGGCCCGCCTTGAACTCATATTGCAGCACCGTAAACTCGGCCCCCCCAATGTCGCTCAGACTTTTTAGCAAATCGACTTCAACTACGGTGGCCCCCTGCTTTTTCAGCACCTCGATGGCCTGTTTATACAAACCCACCACGCCCTCATGGCCTTTCAGGAACGATTTTTCCACGCCAATGCGCTTGCCAGACAGGCCGTTGGCATCCAGAAATTTGGTATAGTCGGCCACGGCCTTGCCCTTGCTTTCTGCCGTGACGGCATCGGCGGGGTCAACACCAGCCATGACGCCTAGCAAAATGGCCGCGTCGGTGACGGTGCGCGCCATAGGCCCGGCGGTATCCTGCGTTTTCGAGATCGGAATAATGCTGCTGCGGCTCACCAGGCCCACGGTTGGTTTGATGCCCACGATACCGCAAAACGACGAGGGCGCAATCACCGAACCGTCGGTTTCGGTGCCCACCGCCACGGCACACAAGTTGGCCGCCACCGCCGCGCCCGACCCTGAACTGGACCCACATGGGCTGCGGTCCAGCACATATGGATTGCGGGTTTGTCCGCCCCGGCTGCTCCAGCCACTGCTCGACCGGGTGGACCGAAAATTGGCCCATTCGCTGAGGTTAGTTTTGCCCAGAATCACCGCTCCACCTTTCCGTAACTGACCCACAACGAAGGCATCGTTAGCCGCTTTATGGCCACTGAGTGCCAGCGAACCAGCCGTGGTCATCATCTGATCGGCGGTGTCGATGTTGTCTTTAATCAGGATAGGTATGCCGTGCAGCGGCCCCCGAATTTTGCCCGCTTTGCGCTCGGTATCCATCGCCTCGGCCATCGCCATCGCATCGGGGTTAACCTCGATCACCGATTTCAGGGCTGGTCCTTTTTTGTCGATGGCCTCAATACGATCCAGATATAGCTTGGTCAGGTCGGCAGACGACGATTGCCCCGACGCCATTTTTTTCTGCAAGTCGTCAATGGTTGCCTCCTGGAGGGCAAACTCGTCGGCGACTGGTGCCGTGCCGGTGGCTGAATCGGCTTGTTTGTTGGTGGTGCAGGCCGCTACCGTGATGGCTGTAGCCGCCAGGCTAATGGCTGAGCTGTTTTTAATAAAATTCCGTCTGTTCATGAAGGTGATCGTATAAACCAAGAGCTGGGTACGGCTTTTGGGTAGCTTTACGGTATGAAAAACGTATGCCTGCTGCTTTTACTGACCCAATTCGCCCGGGCGCAATCGACCGTGCCTGATGGGCGCAACGAATATACCATCGACAAGTTCAAGACGGAAAGCGGCGTTACGTTACCCAAAGCCCGCATCGTCTATGGGCTGTATGGCCACCTGAACGCAGCCCGCGACAATGCCATTCTGTTACCGTCGCATTACATGGCTACGTTCCACGGCTACGAATGGCTGATTGGTCCCGGCAAGGCTCTCGATACTACCCAATACTGCCTCGTGGCTACTGAGCTCTTCGGCAATGGCCGCTCGTCGTCGCCCAGCAACACACCCGCCCCCTACCACGGTCCACAGTTTCCCGTTATGACCATCCGCGACAATGTGCAGGCCGTCCATCAGCTACTGGCGGAGTCGCTGAAGATCAACCACTTGCGGGCTATTATTGGTTTTTCGATGGGGGCGCAGCAGGCGTTTCAGTGGGCTATCAGTTACCCCACCTTTGCCGACCGAATTGTAGCCACGGCGGGTACCGCCAAAAACTACCCCCACGGCGTGGTGCGGCTGGAAGGGCAGATTGCGGCTCTGACTACCGACGCCGCCTTTATGGATGGCCAGTATACCAGCCCGCCCAAAAAAGGCCTCGAAGCCTTCGCCGTGGTTTGGACGGGGTGGCTCTACTCGCAGGAATGGTGGCGGCGGGAGTTGTGGCGCGAACGGGCCAAGCCCGGCACTACTTTCGAGCAGGTGCTGACCAACTACCGGACCCACTTTATTGACGGAGCCGATGCCAACGACCTGATTCTGCAAATGCGCACCTGGGAGCAGCACGACGTGAGTACCACGCCGGGGCAAGCGGGCAACATCGAGCAAACCCTGCGCACCATTCAGGTGCCGATCCTGTATATGCCCTCCCAAACGGACCTGTACTTTCCCATCGGCGACGCCACGTATGAGGCCACCTTCATCCCGAAGGTATCGCTGATGCCTATTCCCTCGTTGTGGGGGCACACCGCCGGGGCGGCCAGCAATCCTGCCGATGCCAAATTCCTGAATGAGCATATCAGCAAGTTCCTCGGCAGTTCGGGGAAGAACTGACGCGTTGAGTAGCTGAGGTGGTAGGCTGAGTTCATCTACCCTTTCCGCACCAGCCACGCCACCGCGCCGAGGCAACCGGCAAACCAGGCGAAGGGCAACCGGAGGTCGATGATGGAGAGCAGGCCGAAGACCAGCGTGGTGCCAAAACTGGCCAGACCCTGCATGGCCTGGTTGAGGCCGAATATTTCGCCCCGGTCGGTGTCGGTGGTTTTTTGGGCCATCAGCCCTTCGATCAGACCCTGAATAAGCGAGTAGGTGAGGCAGTCGATGGTGATGATGACGTAGAGCCACAGCCGCGACGTGCCCACCACGCCATAGGCAGCCAACACGGGTACGCCCACGAGTGCCAGCCAGAAAATGGCCCGGCGTTGGTTGATCCGGTCGGCCAGGAAACCGTAAAATCCGTAGCTGATGACCACGCTCAGGCCGCCGAAGTACATGAAGAAATAGGATATAGCCTTGGTGTCCATCTGCAACGGGCCGAGGCTGACGTAGGCCACGAAGTAGTTGTAGTAGCCAATGGCACCCGTCAGGGCCACCTGCGTCATCACCAGAGTCAGCAGGCCGGGGTGTTCTTTTTCTTTCTGCCGAAGCCGTACCAACATGGTGCTTACGTTCAGCGAATGCACAATGGCGGCTTTTAATTCGTCGCGCGACACACCGCCCGGTGCTGGATGGGTTTCGCGCAAAAAGAAGCTCAGCAGGACGTTTAACCCCGACAAGCCCACGGCCATGGCCACCACATATTTGGCCTGCTCAACGGGATCTGTGAGGTCGAGCGTGGTGATGAGCAGGCCTGCAATGGCGGGGCCGATCACGAAGCCGAGCGAGATAATAGCCCCTTCGATACCCAGATTGCGGAACAGTGCTTCTTTGGGCGAAATGTCCGTGATGGCCGAACGCACCGTGGCGTAAAGGCCGTTGGTCAGCCCGTCGCTGAACCGGTTGGCCAGTTGCGAACCTAACCGCACGGGCAGGAGCAGGCAGTCGGCAAGGAACGTGCCGACGGACGAAAGTCTGAAAATAGGTTTACGGCCGTAGCCATCGGAGAGTTTGCCCAGCAGCGGGGCCGAAACCAGTTGCACACCCAGGAACAGGGCCGTGCCCAGCGCCAGCCATAGTTGAGGGTTGGCGTGCCCCCGCACAAACTGCGGCAGCACCGGCCCAATGATGGAGCCGACAACAACATCGAGAAAAATAATGGCGTAAATGTGCAACAGACGACCGTTCACTTCGAGGTGGCCATCACCATCCGGATGTTCAGCTTGGCACCCGTCTGAAGCACGTCGACCAGATCCTGCACCGTCAGTGTTTTGTCGAACCGGACTACCACGGTGGGTTCTTCGATGCCGGCCATGACTGTTTTCAGTTCTTCTTCGATATTCTGCGCTGACACGGGCTGCTTGTCAATGAAATATTGCTTGTTAGCATCCACCGACAGCGTAACCTGCTTTTTGCTCAGTTGCTGCGTCGCAGCAGCCTTGGGCAACAGCAGTTTGATCACGTTCGGGTTGGCCACCGTAGAAACGATCAGAAAAAACAGCAGCAAAAAAAACATAATGTCGTTCAACGACGACGTGGCTACTTCGGCGGCAAATTTCTTTCTTCGGCGGAGTTTCATTCTAAAGGAAGTTTACAGTTTTCAGTTTGTAGTTTTCAGTTGCTTCGCGTTCAGACGGTCTGCAAATGGATAAACCGAATGCGAAGCAACTGAAAACTACAAACTGAAAACTGTAAACTTTTCTACCTCACCCTTGCTGTTTCGGTGGGTTTCTGGAGGACTTCCATGAAATCGAAGGCGTTCATTTCCAGCTTGAGCGTGAAGCGTTCGATCATCATGTTGAGCAGGTGATAAGCCGAATAGGCAATGACACCCACCACAAGGCCGGCCCCGGAGGTGATCATTTTTTCGTATAAACCACCGGCAATAATGCCCACGCTAATGTTGTCGGAAAGCGAGATGTCGTAGAAAATACGAATGATACCCGAAATGGTACCGATGAAACCGAGCATGGGGGCAATACCGGCAATGACACCCAGATAGCCCAAATTCCGCTCCATGCGCGATATTTCGATCTGCCCGACGGTCTCAATCGTATTTTCGATGTCTTTGTTGGTGCCCACGCCCACGCGGCCCACGGCTTTCTCAAACACCCGTCCGGCGGCGGTACGCTGGTTTTTGCAGAACGACTCAGCCGATTTCACGTTGCCCTGCAAGAGCATATCCTTCACGTTGTCGACGAAGCCGTCATCGACTTTGCCCTGCTTCCGAATCAGAATCCAGCGTTCGATGATGAGGTAGAGCGTGGCGAAAAACAGGAACGCAATGGGCACCATGACCCAGCCTCCTTTGGCCACCAGATCAAACAAGCCAAGCCGTTGGGCGGCGGCAGCACTGGCGGCTGCGTTGGCGGTAGAATCGGCAACAGCCGAGGCAGACGTAGCGGGAACCTGAAGCAGAATGGTCATAGATAGACGATAAACCTGAAAAATGAATCGTTGGGTTGTTGCCGTGACGTTCAGCAATCAGAACGCCTGAGCCGTTGCGAATCGTATGCCAAAGATAACAAAGCCACAATAGGGTGGTCGTAAATGTGATTTTGGGGGAAAATACTGCCCGCTGCTACTGCTTACTGCTCTTTCTTTTTTCGTCGTTTCCATTTCGATACATCAAATAAGGCCTGTGGGTAGGTTTCGCCCAATACGACGCCCGATTCGGCTAAAACGGCGGGGTCGGCCAGCGAAATCAGGTGCAGGTGGTCGGGCGGCACGTTGGCGAGTTCGGGCAGCCAGCGCGTTACATACTCGCCGTTGGGGTCATACTTGCGGGCCTGGGTATACACGTTGAAATACCGATCCATTCGGGGGTCGGCGCTCACCTTAGCCACCAGATTCCAGTTGCCCCAGTTGCTGCACGGGTCATAGTCGATGAGCAGGCTCTCCAGATACGCCGCCCCCCATGTCCACAGTACGCTGAGGTCGTTGAGCAGGTGCGAGGCCACGTTCTGCCGCCCCCGGTTCGACTGGTAGCCGGTCAGGTTCAATTCGCGCATGTTGGCATCTACAAACGGTACGCCCGTTTCGCCGTTGGCCCATTTCCAGAAAATGGCCTTGTCGCGGTTCCAGTGAGCATCTTCCGGCCGCCGTGGCCCTGACGGAAAAAAAATGCGCGACCCGTATTTGGCCGTAATAAACCGGAAATAGTCGCGCCAGATTAGCTCGAAAACCAGCCAGTAGGTCGACACATTCTTTTTGCGGGTTGTTTCATACTGTTTCACCTGCCAGTAGATGCGCCGGGGCGACAGGCATCCGTAGGCCAGCCAGGCCGAAAACTTGCTCGAATAGTCTTCGCCCAGCAGGTTGTTGCGGGTGAATTTATAATTCTTTAGCTGGTCACGTTCCCAGAAATAGGCTTCCAGCCGGGCCAAAGCAGCCGTTTCACCCCCAGCGTGCCTGATGGCCGCCCGACTGTCCTGCGGCTGATCGGGGTAGCCAAACTGCGCCAATGTGGGTAGCTCGCCAGGGTCAACGCCCGTAGGCAGACAAACAATAGCCGGTTCGGGCACCTCGGCCCGCACGCTTGACTGCTTCTCGCACCCCCGTCTGAAATCGCGGAACGAATCGGGAATGGCGTCGGCTATAAAAGGTAGATCATCGGGGTGGTAGAGCGAAAGCATCCAGAAATAATGCGTTTCTACACCTGTAGAGGCTAGTTGACGGTTCACTTCCGTTTCCAGGGCCACGTCGTCCTGCGTAATCTCTTTGCCTGCATACACCGCCGTTGCTCCATACCGTGTGGCCAAATCGGCCAGTACGTCGGCCACGTTGCCTACCCGGATGATCAGATCACCGCCGCGTTGTTTCAGCCGTTGACGGAGGTCGGTGAGGGCTTCGAAGAGAAACCGGACACGAAAAACCCCCGCTTTTCGGAAACCCAGTTCGGGGTCTTCGGCAAAAGAGCGGGGGTCTATGATAAATACGGGCAGCACCGAATCACTGTTGGCCACCGCCTGGGCGAAGCCTTCGTTATCGTGCAGCCGGAGGTCGTTACGAAACCAGTAAATGATGGGCATGGAGCGTAGAGCTAAGAGCGTAAGGCTAAGAGCAACCTCTCTGCTCCGTACGCTAGCTCTTCGCTCCATGCCTACAACGTCGAATCGGCGGCCTGTGTTTGCGGTTGGGCCGTCTGCGACTGGGGCTGCGTTGGCTGGGCAGGCATTGGTTGTGGTTGCTGTTGATAACCCGGCACCGCCGACTGGTCGCCGGGCATACGCTGGTACTGATTACTGCCCACAAACTCTACGTTGGTGATGTAGTATTTGGTGTCGCCGTTCCAGGGCAGGCGCAGGATTTTCTCTTCGTAATGCAACGTCACGCGTTGACCCGTCCGCACGGCCTCGGTGATTTTCTGGGCCGTGGGTTCATCTTTCACCGAAAAATCGAAGAACTGCGGTGTCAATGAACCGGTTTCGCCCGAAAAGCCACCCACGTTCAGCACGCCCTCGTAGGTTTTGAAAAGATAACCCCGGCGGCTGAATTTCGACACCGTACCAGCCCGTTCGCCGTCAGAAAAACTCCAGCCCGTGAGGAGGTACAAAATGCCCAAAACGAGCAGGGCAAAGACAAGTAGGTAGGTGAAAAAGCGCATGGGCGTTGGTGATTAAGAGTATGTTGCGGGCAAATCAACAAAAAGTTAGCCGTGATTCCCAAATCCTAACCCAGCGGGGGCCTTAGAAGTTTGGTTTAATGTACAATGAACAACTCCCGATATATGAATCTGCTCATGAACCATCTCTTCCCCTATATAGAACGTACGCTGCTTCACCCCGGCGTGACCATCGCCGAGCAATATGCCGCCCTCGACGAGATGCACCAACTGGGTCTGGCGGGGCTGGTAGTAGCCCCATTTTGGGTGAAAAAGCACCGCCGTGAACTCGGCGACGTTCATCCAGTCACGCTCAGCGTAGCCGTAGGGTATCCATACGGCTATCAGCGCACCGAGATTAAGCAGCAGGAACTCGAACTGGCCTTCGCCGACGGGGCCAACGCCGCCGAGGTGGTGCTGAACACGTCGGCGCTGTTTTCGCCCTCGTCGGTCTGGATCAAGATTGAACTGGCCAAACTGGTCGCCGCCGCCCATGCGCGTGAACTTCTGCTGACGGTGGTGCTGGAATCGGCCCTGCTCGACGAAGTGCAGTTGCTGAAGATGATCAAAACTGCCGCTGATGCCGGGGCCGACGGCCTGAAAAACGCCACTGGGGCGGCCGTTGGCGCACAGCCAATGGTCTTTCCGCTCGAAAAGGCATTGGTATTCAGGAAGTTAGTGCCCCGTTCGGTTAGCGTGACCATCTGTGCCGATGGGGCCACCGAGGCCGAACTGGAGCAACTGGTAGCGGCGGGTGTGAACCGGCTGGCATTGCGGTAAAAAAAATGTGTGCCCACACGCAACCTGCCCAAACAGACCGCCGTATTGCCTGATGAACCGGTTTCTTGCCAACCCCACCACGGAAAACATCGCTCACTATGCACTACTCCACCAAAACCTTTCGGACAATAGCGTACAGTTTTTGCCTGATGATCAGCCTCGCCGCCTGTTATTCAACCGAAGTAGCCACGGCGCCAGGCCCCGATATTGCCCTCGGTAACTCCGCGCTTGGTAATGTACTAACCGGCCTTGCCGGGAAAACGCTCTATTTCTTCGCCGCTGACGCCAATGGACAGTCGGCCTGCGCGGGGGCGTGTCTTGACAAATGGGCCACTTTTTACAGCGAGAAACCCCTGTTGGGCACGGGCCTCACCGCCACCGATTTTTCGGTCATTACCCGCGCCGACGGCAACAAGCAGACCACCTTCCGGGGCTGGCCACTCTATTATTATAATGCCGACAGCCAGCGAGGCGACGTAGGCGGCGACAACCTAGCCAACCTCTGGTATGTAGCAAAAAGCAATTATACCATCATGATTGGCAGCGGCCAACTGCTGGGTAATGACGGCAAACAATATACCAAAGACTACAAAGAAGGCGCTGGCAACACCCTCTACCTCACCGACGGGGCGGGCAAAACGCTGTATGCGTTCGCCTTCGACAAGCGGGGTACGAACAACTACACCAAGGCAGATTTGAGCAATAATGGCACATGGCCGTTGTTTCAGGACGAACTCAAGTCGATTCCGTCGGTGCTGAAAGCGAGTGATTTTGCCCGGATCAACACCAAAGCGACCGGTCAGACGCAAATTGCCTATAAAGGCTGGCCAATCTATTATTTTGGCTCCGACGCCGGGGTTCGGGGTGCCACCAAAGGCATTAGCTTTCCCAGGCCCGGTGTTTGGCCTATCGTCTACGCCGACTCGCCCGATGCCCCACTTTGACAGTGGTTCAATAGCCAACGTTTAAGGTTCAAGGTTTTCCGCCAATTCTGAACCGCTACATTTGGCAGAGTAATGTCAAACCCTAAACCGTAAACGTAAAATTTCCTTAAATGGCCGGTACCCCAATCATACCGCCTTTGCCCGATCTGTTGGCGGGTTGTCTGCGCCAGAACCGGCGCAGTCAGGAAATGCTGTACCGGCAGTTCTACGGGTATGCCATGAGTGTTTGTCTGCGCTACACCCAAACCCGCGACGAGGCCGTAGAGGTGCTGAATGACGGTTTTCTGAAAGTGTTTACCCGGCTTAACCAATATAATCCCGAGCAGCCATTCAAGCCCTGGCTTCGACGCATTTTGATCAATACCGCCACCGATCATTACCGGCAAACGGTGCAGCACCACAGCCAGCATGATCTATTGGCCGCCGAACACGTGTCGAGCAGCGATGCCGATGCCATCAGCGGTCTTTCGCACGAATATTTGCTGTCGCTGGTGCAAACGCTGACGCCTGCCTACCGGCTGGCGTTCAACCTCTACGCCATCGACGGGTATAGCCACGACGAAATAGCCGGGCAACTGGGTATTTCGGTGGGAGCCTCAAAATCGAATCTGGCACGGGCGCGGGAAAAGCTGCGCCTTCTTTTACAAAAAAAAACGAACGATGAGTATGCAAGAGTGGCCCGATGACCATCTGGACGACCTCTTCAGAAAATCGGCTGAAGAGTTTGACGTCCCCCCCGACCCAGCGCACTGGGCCGACATGAATAACCGGCTGGACGAACACGACCGGCAGGGGTTCTATGATCGGTGGCGCATTTGGGGCGGCGCGGCTGCCCTGACTGGTTTGCTGCTGATTACGCTCTGGTGGGCCTGGAAAGTGACCACCGTAGCCGTCAATCCAGTTGCGGAAAAGACTGCTAGTCAGACTATTGCCATGCAAAGGAATGCTACCAACAGTCCAGAGACAGAACATGGTAAGGCCGTGAGCGCCCCGGCAACCAGCGCAGCAAAGCCTACCTACACCGATATCCGCCCCACCGACAGTCGCCCCACTCCCGGCGTAGTGAAACAGACCGATCTAACGCCTGATTGGGCAGTGCGTTCGCGGGAAACAGCCGGGCAGTGGCGGCGGCGGGTGGTAACCAGTACGCCTGCCAGGATAGTAGTAAAGCAGCGTAACGGGGCCACAAAACAGCCTGATGATGAAAATGAGTTGGTCACAACCTTGAATCGACCTGGTTTGCCAGCCACGAACCGACTCGATGAAAAGCAACGCGCTGTAGGGCAACGCGTTGCCAGTCGCGGCAGGGTCGGTCAACCTGCGCCATTCAGGGTTGTGGCCGAAATAAGTGCCCCGACAGAGAAAACAACAGCCAATGGACACCGGTCAGATCGCTCCCCTGAGCCAACTTCATCAACAAATGCCCCTATCATGCGCTCAGGGGGCTTTTCTGACCAACCCCAAACTCAGTTAGTCAACCCCCAAACGGGTGATCCGGGCACGGTAATGAGGCAACAACCTGATGAACCAGCGGCAGAAGAGCGGCTTCAGTTAGGCATGGCGAGTACGATTTTTTCCCACACGGCGGTGAAAGTAGGGGAGTTACCAGTCCTAATCGAGCCTGACTGGGACGATATGAACCGCCCGGCAAAAAGGGTATTCGTGCCTGTTCAGCGGTTCAGCGTGATGGCGGTCTGGTCGCCCGATTTGAGCGCCCTTGGTTTTCAGGATTTCACTAAATTCGGCAGCAACACGGGGCTACTGTTCCAGTATCGGTTTTCCAATCGGCTGTCGGTGCAGGTGGGTGGGCTGGTCAGCGTCAAAAAATACAAGTCAGTAGCGGATGCCTACGAATGGCCAACCGACCCCAGCTTCAAATGGTGGCCCTGGCCCGACGCCATCAGCGGTGTCTGCACCATGTATGACGTGCCCGTTAACCTGCGCTACGACTGGCTGCTGCGCCCCCGGGGCGACGGTATGCCGCCCGCCCGCTGGTTTGTCAGCAGTGGCCTCACCAGCTATTTCATCACACGCGAAGTATATACATACAGCTATGACGATCCCACCAACCCGAAAATCACGCACCAGGGCTGGGACAACCAGAAGGCGGGCGTGGCGGGTGGCAAGTTTGGGTTTAGCAACCTGAACGTGTCTATCGGTTATGAACGGCCAATGGGGCGGCACTTCTCGTGGCAGGTTGAGCCGTTTCTGAAAATACCACTGCAACAGATCGGTGTTTTCCGGGTCAAACTGCTGAGTACCGGCGCATTCGTGGGTATCAAATACAGCCTCTAATTTTTTAATAACAGTTCACACAGTCTTGCACGTTAGATACGTGTAGCTACACTCAAAACCAACTTATTCATATGCAAACGTCACAAGAAGAACAACTGAACCTCTCGCGCGGTGAGTTCGTCCGCAGCCTCGGCATGAGCAGTGCCGCCCTAATGGCCTTCTATTGCATGGGTACCACCCTGACCTCGTGCAAATCATCAGACCCGACCCCCGTCGTCACCCCACCAGGTGGGGGTGGTAGCGGGGGCGGCGGCACCAACACCGGCATAACGGGCAATGCGGCAACGGCAACCGGTGCTATCGATTTCACGCTCGACCTGACCAACAAAGACTTAAGTGCCTTGAAAACGGTGGGCAACGCCGTAAAGGTGGGCGACGTGTTTGTGATCAATGCCAAAGGCGGTAACTACGTGGCCCTGCAACGGCTATGTACGCACCAGCTTCTGGACCAGTTAGAATACCGGTTAAACAGTGACGATATCAACTGTACCCATCAAGGCTCTCAATTCAAAATCGACGGTTCGGTGACCAAAGGACCCGCAGCAAGTGCGCTGAAAAAGTACACCACCGTCTTGTCTACCGACGGCAACAAGCTGCAAGTGAAGGCTTAGTGGCTTATGTTTGTCTGCAACACCCGGCGGCTGCCAGTGCGTATTGTATTGGCAGCCGCACAGGGCTGGCGTTATTTTCACGAACATACTCTTTATGATTCGCCTACACTTCATCGTTGTGGCCCTTTGCGGCGGTCTATGTAGTCTGCCATTGCTGGCACAGGACACCACCCGCAGAGCAACCGTTGTGGCCGACACCACCATTGCGCAACCCGCCGAATCAGCCGATGCTCTGCTATCGGGACTGACGGATTCATTGACCACGGCCCCGCTACTGCCCGACCATATGCTGTTTACGCAGCGGGCCGTCTGGGGCAAAAAGGGGCTGGTACGCCTCTTTGGCGGTAATGAACTCACGCTGGAACGCCGCGAAAAAGAACTGCGAATCCGTCGTAGTATGCTGAAACTGCACACCGTGATGGGCTTGGTTACGCTGGCGGGGTTTGTAGCGCAGGGCATCGTGGGGTCGCAACTCTACAACGCTCAGGGCGAAAACTATGTACGCTTACGTGATCTGCACGAGGGTATGGCCACGGCCATCAATATCGCCTATGGTACTACGGCGCTGCTGTCGCTCACAGCACCGCCCCCCGCTGTGGGGCAACGCCGGGGCATCAGCACGATCAAACTGCACAAATACCTGGCCATTGTACACCTGGCGGGCATGATTGCCACGAACGTGCTGGCGAGCAAAATTCGGGAAGATTTTACCCTGAAACCCTACCACCGCGCCGCCGCCTACACCACGTTTGGCGCCTTTGCTACGGCCATTATTGTGCTCAAATTTTAGCAGCCCTGCTCCCTATGAAGCTTCTTAGCATCCTCCTGGTGGCCAGTTCATTACTGGCCTTTACCCCCGTGTCTGCTCCACGAAAACTGGTCGCCGACAAAGCCAAATCGACGGTAACGTATTCGATGAAACACCCCATGCACAACTGGGACGGGGTGAGCCACGACGTGAATGCGGCCATGATGTATGACGAAGACACGAAGCAAATTCGGAACGTAGCTGTGGTTATGCGCGTAGCCACCTTCGACAGCAAGAATCAGAACCGTGACTCGCATATGATCGAGGTGCTCGACGGGCTGAAATACCCCAACGTCACCTTCAGCAGTCAGGACGTGAAACCTAACCCTGACGGTACGCTGATGGCCGCTGGCAAGCTCACCTTCCACAACGTAACGAAGCCCGTGACGGTACAGGTTACCCGCCGCGACGTGGGTGGACAGATGGTGATGGATGGCAAATTCGACCTGAAAATGACCGACTACGGTGTTGAACGCCCCTCGCTCCTGGGCCTTGCCACCGAAGATCAGTTTACGCTGGCGTTCTCACTGGCGTTTAAGTAGGGGTCAAGGGTTGAACGCCCTTATCGTCTCGGCTACCCGGTTCATCAGCAGTTTGCGGGCCTCGATGCTGCTCCAGGCAATGTGCGGGGCTAGAATAATCCGCTCTGGATGAGCCATTTGCAGATACGGGTGATCAGCAGAAATGGGTTCCTGACTAAACACGTCGACACCTGCTCCGGCTAGTTTTCCTTCGTCCAAAGCGCGAGCCAAATCGGCTTCGTTCACCTGCCCGCCGCGACTCATGGCCAGCAAAATGGCCGACGGTTTCATCAGTGCTAATTCATCGTATGTAAGTAGGTTATTGGTCTTTTCGGTCAACGGCGCGTGGATCGAAACTACATCACAGGTACGGAGTAACTCGTTTAGTGAAACGACCTGGTAGGGTTCGTCGTAGGTTTGGCCGGAGGCGGAAAAATAGACTACCTCAGCCCCGAAAGCCGTAGCGATCTGCGCCACCTGCCGCCCAATGGCCCCCAACCCAATAATGCCGAATCGCTTGCCCGCCAACTCCCAAAAGGGCCTGCCCAGGTGCGTATAAATCGTTTCGCGGCTATACGCGCCCGACTTCACGTACTGGTCGTAATAGTGCGGCGAATTGAGCAGGCTCAGCAGCATCGTAAACGTTTCCTGCGCCACGCTGTGGGTGGAATAGCCGCTCACGTTTTTCGCCGGAATACCCCGTTCTGCCGCCGCTGCCAGGTCAACGTTGTTGGTGCCGGTGGCGGCCACGCAAATGAGTTTCAGCGTAGGGCAGGCATCCAGCACGTCGCGGGTAATGCGAGCTTTGTTAGTGATCACCACGTCAGCCTCGCGCAGACGCTCGGCGGTTTGGTCGAGGGTAGTTTCGGGGTAAGCAATGAACGTGCCCAGCGTGGATGCGGCGAGTTGCTTGAACGGAGTCAAATCAGGTTCGTGGCCCACGGTGCGGGCGTCGAGGAAAACAATGTTCATATTTTTGGTAGAAACCGCACCACGGCGGACCCATCTCTACTGTAATTTTTCCTGCCTGATTTTCTCCTGTAATTTCAAAAAACCGTCGATGAGGGCTTCTGGGCGGGGGGGGCAGCCGGGCACGTACACATCGACCGGAATGATGCGGTCTACGCCTTTTACCACATGGTAGCCGTGTTGCCAGTAGGGGCCACCGCAGTTGGCGCACGAACCCATCGAAATCACGTAGCGCGGCTCGGCCATTTGCTCATAGAGGCGGCGAATACGGTCGGCCATTTTGTAGGTGACCGTACCCGAAATAATCATGATGTCGGCCTGCCGGGGCGAGGGGCGCGGAAAAATGCCAAACCGTTCCAGGTCATAATTGGCCCCCATCGCCTGCATCATCTCGATGGCGCAACAGGCCAAGCCGAACGTGAGCGGCCACAACGACGATGCCCGCGACCAGTTCAACAGCTCTTCGGCGGTGAGGAACATCACGCCGTGTTCGGCAGATTTGGTGGTGTTGGGGGCGGGCGTCGGGTTCATGCTAATGAAACAGTCAGCGGCCTGTGCCGGTTCGGGCTGGCGGGCATTGGTTCCTTGGAGCAAACGCGTAGTGTTGAGTACTACACCGATTTGTACCGCTCGTTGACCTGCTCATAAAGATTGGTCGGCACCTTCGTCTCGACCGTTGGAATCTGGGGTTGCGGTTTTTCCCAGTCAAGATACCCTTTTGCCCAGGCGTAGGCTAAACCGAGGCCCAAAATGAGGACAAAAATCAGGACTTCGGTGAGGGCAAACCAGCCCCAGAGGCCGTTGGTTTCGGTAATGAGCGTGGGCTGGCCAAAGACCGTGGCCCATGGAAACAGGAGGACAAGCTCGACGTCGAAGAGGACAAAAACCAGCGCTATAACGTAGAAACGAGGATTGAACTGCACCCCCGCGTTGCCCACCGGCTCCTCGCCCGACTCGTAGGTCGTCAGTTTTTCTTCGTTAGGCCGGTTTGGCCGGAGCAATTTTCCGAACAACAATATGCCCCCGATGAACGCAAACGCGGTCAGGATAAAGAGGAACATGATGCCGAAGTCGGAGAGCATAGAAATGAGTGGTCAATGATGAGTGGTAAGTGATGAATTTGCTTACGCTGGCTTAATTGCTTTGGCGTAAGCAAACCCATCACTTACCACTCATCACTCATCACTTTTTATAAAAATTGTACACCAGTGACACCTGAAACGCGCGGTTCTGGAGGGTGCTGTTGATCGTTTCGGGGATCTTGGTCAGGCCATAGACGTAGCGGAGATTCAGGCTGAACTTGTCGAGCATATCCAGAAAATCGTAGTGGATACCCACCGCAATGCCCGTATCGCTGTTGGACTGGGGGCCGTTGGGGGTTTTTACGGCGAAGCTGAATTCTGGCCCGGCCTGTAGCGTCAGCCCCTCGGTTGGCATGTAGCCAAACATAATGAGCACACTGACGTAGTTGAAGTTATTTTCCGTCGTAGTCCGGTTAGTCGATCCGATGGCCAACTGCTGGTAGGTGCCGCCTTTGATCTGATATAGCAGTTCGGGTTGAATCACGAATTTGTTAAACCGGTAGCGGTACATAAAGCCAAGGTGGAAGTCGAGTTTCCGCTTCACAAAACTCGGCGAGACCCCGTCGATGGGTGCTTCGGTGAGCGAGGGGCCAATTTTAAACCCAAAATGGCCGCTGTACACCAACGCACTGGGGCCATAACCACCGGGGGCTAACTGGCCTTTTTTAAGTTTGGTAATGGGTTCGGGTGCCTCGGCAGCCATGGTCTGCGACGACGGCATCGCCGCTTCAGGAACAGACGTAACAGATGTGGCGGGGGTAGTGGCTACTGAATCAGCCGGGGTCTGAGCCAACGCTGCCAGGGGCAAGCAAGCACTCAGTAAACAAACAAGCAGTTTATGGATACGCATTGGGAAAAATTTAAAATCGAGTCTTCAGACTGTAGTCAAAAGACCCCCTTATAACGCCAAACGTTGGCAGAGTCACCGACAAAGTTGGCGTAAAAAAGGTTAAGAACCGACCTTCATCAGTTCAGGCTGTGGTCAATGGGGTAGTTGGAGAGGACTTTATACTGGCCACCCATGCGCTTGAGAATGCCGCGCCAAAGCTTATCGGCGGGCGTGTCGAAAAGGAAGTCAGCGTCAGTCTTGGTGATGATCCAGGTTTTTTCGTTCAGTTCGCGGGTCAGTTGCCCCGACTCCCAGCCCGAATAGCCGATGAAAAAACGGGCGTCGGCTTCGGTAAGCAGGCCAATATTAAGCGCCTGCTTTACCTGCTCGAAATTGCCACTCCAATAGATGCCCTCGCCCAGCGGAATAGAGCCGTCTATGAGATCGGGGCGGCGGTGAATGTAGTGTAGCGTGTCGGGCTGAACGGGACCGCCCACAAACAGCGGAATATCGGCGTAGATATCGTCGATGACGTCGCTGACGTTGAGCGTGGTACCCTGGTTGAGGATGAGGCCAAAGGTGCCGTCGCCTTCGGTATGTTCGCAGACTACCACCACACTCCGCTCGAAGTTGGCATCGCCCAGAAAGGGTTCGGCAATCAACAGGCTATTTCGGGCAATGGTCGACGTCTTCATAGATGTTGCGTGTACTTCCCACAAGAATACGGCAAACAAGCATTCAGAGTAGCGTGTCCGTAAAAAAATTAGCAACAGGTAGCCCGACGGTCTTCTGCGCTCATGCTGAGGCAATTGACTACTTAATGGCGCACCACTATGCCCACATGTTTTCCCGTTAGCTGGCTTAGCGTGGGCCGCAACAGCAACACGGCGTTCTGGCCGGTTTTTGTCAGAATACCACTCTGTAATGCCGACGTCCGCACCTGCTGTTCGGCGCGGCGGTAGGCATCGCTTACCAGTTGGGCTTCGTTCAGAAACGTGTAGTCGGTATCATATACGCGGGATCGGTCATGATTGATTTTCCAGGTACACAATTCTGGTTTGGGTAACTGTATGGTGAGCGAATCGCCCTGCGTAGTAACGTCGGCGGGGGTCAGTTTCGTAAGGTCGATGCAGCCCACGGCTTCGCCTTCCACGATCAACACGGCGCGGGCGTTGGGCAAAATGGCGTTGATCTGCTCATGTTCGACGATGTCTTTGAACGTGTAGCGCACTAGTTCCAGCTTGCCCAGCGCCGTGATGCGCTCCAACGCCACCGAATGCGTGGTCTGGTCGGATTGGCGGGTGAAACGACCCATAAACGGAGCCGTCCGGATCTGCTCCCAAACGGCCAGCAGCCCCACAATCAGCAGCGCCCACAATGCAAGGCGAATGAGTTTATTCATGGGGTAAAGATAGCAGTGCCTCCCACAGTACCTCAGCGGGGTGGAGGGCTACGCGGGTGGTGCCGTCTTTGATCTGGTGGCGGCACGAGGTGCCCGGCGCGGCAATAATGGCGGCGGCATCGGCGGCGCGAACCGCCGGGAACAGCACCAGTTCGCCAATTTGCATCGACAGGGCGTAATGCTCTTTTTCGTAGCCAAACGACCCCGCCATGCCGCAACACCCCGACGGTATCACGTTGACGGTATAATTGACCGGCAAGCCCAGCGCCTGCGTCACCGGTGTCATGGTGGAGAGGGCTTTCTGGTGGCAATGGCCATGTACGTAAACGGTGCGAGCGTCGGTGGTAAACGACTCATTACCAATACGTCCGGCCTCGATTTCGCGGGCCACCCATTCCTCAAACAAATAGGTATGTTCGGCAATGCGGCGGGCATCGGCTTTTAGCTCGTCGGGCACCAGATCGGGGTATTCATCGCGGAAGCCGAGTATGGCGGAGGGTTCGATGCCCACCAGCGGCTTTTGGGCCGAAACCAGGTCGCGGAGGGCCAGTACGTTCTTGATCGCAACCTTTTTAGCGTCATCGACCAACCCTTTCGAGAGGTAGGCCCGGCCACTTTCGGCGTGGTCGGGAATGGTGACGGTATAGCCCAGCCGCTGCATCAGGTCCACTGCTTTTTCGGCCACGTGCCCGTCGTTGTAGCGGGTGAATTCATCCAGAAATAAAAACAGCCCCCTACCCCCCGAAGGGGGAACCCGCTTGCCCGTAAGCAATACGGTGTTGGCAGTGTTTGTGCGCAAGCGGGTTCCCCCTTTGGGGGGTAGGGGGCTGTTTGCCAGCTTTGGCATGGTCCGGTCCGGGTGGAAACCGACGAGGCGGTTGGCGAGGCGGCGGAGGAACGGCGTATCATAAATGGCGTTGTAGGCCCAGGGTACGTAGCTGGCCACGCGCATGAGTTTGCCGAAGTTGCCGATGAGCAACGACCGGATCGAGACACCATAATCGTTGTGCATGGTGTTCATGAACTCGGCTTTCATCCGGGTCATGTCTACGCTGCTGGGGCACTCCGATTTACACGCTTTGCAGGAAAGACAAAGATCAAGGACATCCTTAACGGTCTCGTAGTCAGCCTCCGTCGCTTTTTCGGGTGATGTGTAAAACTGCCGTAACAAATTGGCTCGTGCGCGGGTGGTGTCGTGTTCGCGGCGGGTGGCCATGAAACTGGGGCACATCGTTCCGCCAGAGAGTTCAGTTTTGCGACAGTCGCCGGAGCCAGAGCATTTTTCGGCGGCTTCTAGCAAACCGCCCTCGCGTGAGAAGTCGAAGACCGTTTTGGGCTGTGGTGTGACCACGTTGGCTTCGTAGCGCAGAAACTCGTTCATGGGTGGCGCGTTGACCACTTTTCCGGGGTTAAAGATGCCCTGCGGGTCCCAGAGGGCCTTTACATCCTGGCAAAGCTGGTAATTTTCGGGCCCAAGCATGTAGCTGATAAATTCGCCGCGCAGCCGCCCGTCGCCGTGTTCGCCGGAGAGGGAGCCGCCGTATTTTTTCACCAGTTTAGCCGTATCGGCCAGCAACGCCCGGAAGGTTTCACGCCCTGGCGTCGATTTCAAATCAATCAGGGGCAATACGTGCAACTCACCCGCGCCCGCGTGGGCCGAAAATTCGAGGTCGAGGCCGTGGTTGGTTTTGGCCATCGCCGTTAGTTCGTCGATGTAGTCGGGCAGGTCGGCGGGGGCCACGGCGCAGTCTTCGATCACGTTGGCGGGCTTTTCGGCACCGGGAATGTTATACATGATACTCAACCCCGCTTTCCGCAACGCCCACGGCTTTTTGGTATCGTCGCCGTACAAAATGGGGTGCGCCCAGCCCAGGTCTTTCGCCTGTAAATCGGCCACAAACGCCTCGGCTTTAGCCTGAACATGGGCCAGTTCGTTGTCAAAAAACTCGACCATCAGCACCGCTTTGGGGTCGCCTTCTGTAGGGTGCGTTTGTACGAACGTCCGGTTTTTGGCCTGCTCGGTGTTGGTTTTGGTCAACTGCAAAATATAATCGTCCACCAGTTCCGACGCCCAGCAACCATGCACTAGCGCTACCAGATTGGCCTCCAGCGACTGCCGCAAGGTGCCAAAATGGACGCACACCAACGCCACCTGCGCGGGCGGCAAGGGAAGCAGATTCAGCTTCGCTTCGGTGATAAAGCAGAGTGTACCTTCCGACCCGGCAATGAGCGAAGAAAAGTTAAAAAGCGTAGCGCGTAGTGCATTCGGCATAGACTGGATTTGCTCTTCGCTCTCTGCTCTTTGCTCCCAAAGCGCATCCAACGCATAGCCCGTATTGCGCCTCGACACGTTCGGATTAGGGTAGCCATCACGGATTTGCTGTCGGAGTTGAGGGTCGGCAAGCCAAACACTAAACTGCTGGTAGATAACCTGTTCCAGCGGACTAACCACGTTTTCGCCCCGGCATTTGGCCGCAAACTCGTCGTCGGAAAGTTGGCCGAACGTTACCTCGGCTCCGTCGGAAAGTACAGCCCGGACTTCGAGCAGGTGATCACGGGTGGTGCCCCAGACAATGGAGTGGAGCCCACACGAATTGTTGCCGATCATGCCCCCAATCATGGCCCGGCTGGCGGTGCTGGTTTCTGGACCGAACATCAGGCCGTAAGGTTTCAGGGCCACGTTCAGGTCGTCGCGGATGACGCCCGGTTGCACGCGCACCCATCGCTCTTCGGCGTTGATTTCCAGGACCTTGTTGAAATGCGTGCCAATGTCGGCCACCAGTCCGCTACCCACCACCTGCCCCGCCAGCGAGGTGCCCGCCGCACGAGGGATAAGGCCAATTTGATTGGTTTTGGCAAAGCGCACCAGTCGTTTAATGTCGGCCACGGCGCGGGGAATCGCCACCGCCAGTGGCATTTCCTGATACACAGAGGCATCGGTGGCGTAGGCCCGCCGGATGGCCTCGTGTTCAGTGGAATCGGTGAAATATAGATCGCCCTCAAACGATTTCTGAAGGGCAGCAAACGGCAGCGTTGGCGTATTCTTGACCATAAAGTAAAGATACGCAGGCTTAGCGGAGCAACGTTCCACACAGGCCCAGTGGCTCGCCGGTCACCGGCCGTAACGTCGGTAGAAAAGGGTTAGGGCCAAAAAGGGTTAGCCCCGGCGGGGCGTAACGTGCGTACGACTTGCCGAAACGCACGTTACGCCCCGCTGGGGCTTATCTGGTTTGCTCAACGTTATTTTCTACCGACGTTACGGCACTCTGTGCCTTTTCTGTATGGCGTTAACTTGGCCTGCTGTAGCGGTTGGTTAAGACAACTCAATCTACCTGCGTCTCCTACAGCCGCTGGTAGGACATCGTTATGCTCTTGACCTGTCCCTTGTTCGGCTTGACTGATTGAGCGTCGGCATCCATTATCCACATCATAGTGTTGCCCGTCATCGTAACCGTGTAGGTAACTATTGGGAGCTTCGTTGTAGCGGCAGGCATGATCGTCAGTTGATTGCCTTTCAGTCTGTAATGGGCATCGCCCATGAGTTGCCCGGCCATATTGCCCATCCGTTTCTGGCAGTCGTCAGGAATAGTAGTCCGCTGAATACCGGAGGCCAGAAAGGCGTAGGTGATGTTGTTGATACAGGGCATCATTTTCTCCATCATCGCCAGCATATCCATCATCGAGCCGTCTTTGTTGGTCACGATAGACCCCACCCGTTTCCAGGTCCCTACCACCGATTGAGCCGTGGCCGACAGGGAAAGCAATAGCATGGAGAGGAGCAATATCTTTTTCATGAGCCTTTGGTTAACCTACCACAATTGATCGGGATACGCGCCGCTATCATGCAGGCGCTGGAAGGATTTTTTCACCGTCGGTTTGTCTTCGGGATAGGTCACACCAAACCACTCCGACTGGCTGCGGAATACCCGGCAGGCACCCTCGTGGGTCTGAATCAACTGCATCATAATGGTCGGGATGAAAAACTCGGCCTTCGGGTTTTCCATGTTGGCGCGGGCATACGTCTCGAACTGGGCCTGGGTATGGTCGAAAACGCCCGTTTTGAAGCCCCAGAAGTTCATCGACACGGGCGTTTTGGGTTCCAGCGTCGTAAGGCCGTCGGCCTCTTCATACACGATGATGCCCGTTTTGCCCTCATTCTCAGCGGGTTTGCGATAAATCTTCGTCCGCTCCACCACCGACGTCAGGTTATGTTGCTCATCGGTAGCACACACCCCGCGCGACACCGAACCGTAGTCCGATAGCGTGTTTTTTACCTCGTAACCCACCATCGCGTGCAGGTCGTCGTCGGTATCGTTCTGGAGGAAATCGCCCAGAACCTGAAAGGCTTCGGCCCCGTAAAAATCGTCGGCGTTGATGACTGCAAAGGGCGTTTGGGTGTGGTCTTTAGCGCAGAGCATGGCGTGGCCGGTACCCCAGGGTTTGGTGCGCTGCACGGGGCCGAGGTCGGCGGGGACATACGAAAACAGGGACTGAATGGCGTAATCAACCTCAATTTTTCCGGCCAGTTTAGGGCCAAAAAGGGCCTCGAAATCGGCGCGGAGTTCCTGCCGGATGATGAACACAACCTTGCCGAAACCGGCCCGGATGGCATCGTAGAGAGAATAATCAATGATGGTTTCGCCGTGGGGGCCAAACTGATCGAGTTGCTTAATGCCTCCGTAGCGGCTGCCCATGCCGGCGGCAAGGATTAAAAGGGTTGGCTTCATGGTCTAATGAATGAACAAGCGAATGGGTGACGGTCCGGCGTCCCGGTGAGTGAATGGTTAGGAAGGCTTCGCTTTTCACGGGTCAAAGGTAAGGCCGGAGCCTATGTCCAACGGAGCGATTTGCTCCGTTTTTTGCTGGAATTAACGGAGCAAATCGGGCTGTGCGCCCCACTCTGTTAGACATATCCGTTCAATAATAAATCTTCCCAACAAAGTACTATTCAGGACGGTTGTCATTATAATTGTACGCTAAACAATAGTTGTTAAGCTAATTATACTTCATCAGCAACCAATAACGGCTGCGACGGCTTTGCAAAAAGTCGTCGCAGCGCGTTATTCGCCCAACGTATGGAAGCCCTCCTCGAACCTGCCGTAGTTACAAATTCCGTTGCTAACAGCTTGTCTATCAACGATTTTCTACCACTGAACGGCACTGATTACGTCGAGCTCTACGTGGGCAATGCTCGGCAGTCGGCGCATTATTTCCAGACCGCTTTCGGGTTTCAGCCCCTCGCCCACGCGGGCCTCTCCACGGGCCTCCGCGACCGTGAATCGTACGTGTTGGAACAGGGGAAAATTCGGTTGGTGCTTACCTCGCCCCTCCACGCCGACAGCGAAATAGGTCGCCATATAGACCAACACGGCGACGGCGTTCGGATCGTTGCGTTTTGGGTCGATGATGCCACGTCAGCGTTTAACGAGACCACCCAACGCGGCGCAAAACCGTTTCTGCACCCCATCCGTAACGACGACGCCAACGGCTACGTGGTGCGGTCGGGGATTCATACCTACGGCGACACGATCCACCTGTTTGTGGAGCGGTCGGCCTATTCGGGCCTGTTCTTACCCGGCTACGAAGCCTGGAATCCCGCCTACAAACCCGCCGATATGGGCCTGCAATACGTGGACCATATGGTGGGCAACGTGGGCTGGAACGAGATGAACGAATGGGTTGGTTTCTACGCCAACGTGATGGGATTCAGTCAATTAGTGTCTTTTGACGATAAGGATATTTCGACGGATTACACGGCACTGATGAGCAAAGTGATGAGCAACGGCAACGGTCGCGTGAAATTCCCGATTAACGAACCCGCCGAGGGCAAGAAGAAATCGCAGATCGAAGAATACATCGACTTTTACGGCGGCGCGGGTATTCAGCATATGGCCGTGGCCACCGACAACATTGTGGAAACCGTCATTGCCCTCCGCGACCGGGGCGTAGAATTCCTCCGCGTACCCGATGCGTATTATAACGACCTGAAAGACCGCGTGGGTGAAATCGACGAAGAAATCGAAAATCTCCGCCCGTTAGGTATTCTGGTCGACCGGGACGAGGCGGGGTATTTGCTCCAGATTTTCACCAAACCCATCTGCCCCCGCCCAACGCTGTTTTTTGAAATCATTCAGCGAAAGGGGGCCAAATCGTTCGGCAAGGGCAATTTCAAAGCCCTCTTCGAAGCCATCGAACGCGAACAGGAAGTGCGGGGAACGCTTTAGAAAGGGGTTTCTAGTTTAAAGTTGCTTTGCGTAAGCAATACGCCAACACGCGAAGCAACTCCAAACTCCAAACTGAAAATCCTACGCCAGATGACACAAAACTATTCCCACTACACCCCCGATGAGCAGGCCGTTTGGCGGTTGCTGTTCGAGCGGCAAATGAGTCGGCTGCCGGGGCGGGCCTCGCAGGCGTACATGGACGGGATCGTGGCGACGGGTTTCCCGAACGCGGCCATACCCGATTTCGATAAAGACCTGAATCCGAGGCTGTTGCCGCTCACGGGCTGGCGCGTGGTGGCCGTGCCGGGCCTGATTGGCAACCGCGAATTTTTCGAGCTGATGGCCGACCACCAATTTCCGGCCACCACCTGGGTACGTACCCGCGACCAACTCGATTACCTGCCCGAACCCGATATGTTTCACGACACCTTCGGGCACGTGCCGGTGCTGACCAACCAGGCATTTTGCGATTTTTTGGGGTCGCTGAGTCGGCTGGCGCTCAAGCATGTAGACCACGAAGAAGCCATTGAGATGATTGCCCGGCTCTATTGGTATACCGTTGAATTTGGCCTGATTCGCGAAAAAGGGCCGTCTGGCGCCTCAGCACTGCGTATTTACGGCGGCGGCATTCTCTCGTCGCCCGGCGAAACGATCTACGCCCTCGAAAGCGACATTCCCCGCCGCACCGATTATGACGTGGCCACGCTGCTCCAGACACCCTACGTCATCGACCGTTTTCAGAAGCAGTATTTCGTCATCGACTCCTACGAACAACTCTATCAATCCGTCCCCGCAATCGAGCGGGAGTTAGAGCGTTTATTGGCCACCGTTTAGCGGAGTGGTACCGGGCGGCGTTCCGCTCC
>JBBRMP010000031.1:0-35078 GCA_038230755.1 Cytophagales bacterium
ACTACGATCCCGAACATGACCCTTTTTGTGGTTTTTTCGACACTCCAAAAGCGTTATTTTTTCATTCTCTGGCAACGGATTAACATATCTCATGCCGGCAAGTTACGAAAGTGTCTATTCTTTATCAACAACTACTTACAAGCATCGTGCAAACAGAAAAATACAAAGCGCCACGGGAATTTTTCTCCTTTTTCCTGACGGCTTTGCTTGGTGCTTCTATCAACTTTATCAGCCGGATTCTTTACCGCGAATTTTTCACGATTGACTACAGTACGAGCGTAATTTTTGGCTACCTCACCGCCACGGTACTGACGTTTATTCCTACCAAAAAATATGCGTTTGCAGCTGGTGATACGGGTAACACCAAGCGGGAGGTTATCAAATTTTTGATGATTGCCGGGGTAGCACTGGCCGTGCAGGTATACGTAGCCAAGTTCACGCTGGAGTACCTAGCCAATCCGCTTTTTCCGAATATGTCTAAAATCTGGCGCGAAACAGGTTCGCACGCAGTAGGCATGGGGCTTAGTTTCCTGGCCAATTTCTTCGGCCATAAACTGCTTACGTTCCGGAGTACGGGTGTTTACGACCGCATCAAATCACGGACAAATCGGGCGGACCAGGATAGCTTCTGATTTAATAGCTAGTTTTATGGTGGAAATTTCAAAGCCTCCAAGGCATTGCACCTAGACGACTACCATGAAAAAAGTTATCGCCCTCCTGTTCGTCGGCAGCGTTCTGACGTTCGCCGCTTGCCAAAGCAAACCCAGGACAGAAGAAGCCGCCGTTGACTCAACTGCCGCAGCACTTGACTCATCAGCCGCCTCTGTCGACTCAGCTTCGGCCTCAATGTCTGCCGACAGCGCGAAGAAGTAATTCGTTGCCCACCGCAACTACCCAAAAAGTCCTATTTTCGTAGGGCTTTTTTCGTTTCTATCCCGTTGCTGTACCTACTCACGTCCCATATTCCGGCTGTTGCGCGGCCTTATTGCCAACACCTGCATGACCAATATCCCTTCCAGTTTCGGGTGGTCCGGCCCCGCCGCACTCGTTTTGGTGATTTTCGCGTGTTGCCCGACCGGTCCATGCACATCACCGTTAATGCTGACCTGAACCCTTACGCGTTTCTGCTAACCTACGTACATGAGGTGGCCCACTGCGCCGTGTACCGAACCTACAAACGCCCGGGTACGCCCCACGGCAAAATTTGGCAAAACACCTTTCAACGACTGATGACTCCGCTCCTGACTGAGACTGTTTTCCCATCAGACCTGTTGCCTTTGTTGCAACGCTATTTCCAGAAACCCGCTGCCACCACCGCCGGGCACCCCGCCCTACGCCAAGCGCTGCGTAGATACGATCTTAATCAATCACAATCAATTGATAAACAGTGCGTTGTTGATGTTGGTGAGCCACTCTGGACCCTCCCCGACGGGCAGCCGTTTGTGTTCCAGAAAAAAACATTTGTACGGGGTAAGCTTCGCCGTACGCGTGTCGTTTGTAGAGAAGTGCGCACCGGTCGTTCCTACGCCATCCTGGCCGACGTGCGGGTGGAGCCTCTGAAAGAATGAACAATGCATAATGTACAATCGGTCCGCCAACGCGGCACAATGACTCGTAACTGGCGAAAACCCCTCAGCACACAGGCAGGGGAAACCATGTCCAGACGGCTACGCCAAATCACACTAACATTGTTCATTGTTCATTATTCATTGTACATTCCTTTGAAGGCTCAATCAGTCCTCCAAACGGGCAAATGGATCAAAATTGGGGTGATGGGTACGGGCGTATACAAGCTCGATTATACTGCGCTGATTCGGCTTGACCCGTCGTTTAAAACGGCTGATCCGCGCCGGTTTCGCGTGTATGGCAATGGCGGTGCCCCGCTGCCGCAAGCCAACAGCGTCCCTCGTGCCGTTGATTTAACCGAAAATGTGATTCAGGTATCGGGCGAAAGCGATGGCCGTTTCGATGCTACCGATGCCATTTACTTCTACGCCGCCGGGCCTAAAACGGTTTATTTCGACAAATTGGAAAAACGCCTGCGCCATCAGCTCAACCCCTACGCCGACACCGCTTTTTACTTCCTGACCATCGGTTCCGATGTGGGTAGGCGAATTAGTACGCGGGCCGTGGGTATACCACCTAACAGTCGGACTATCAGTACCTATGACCACTACGATTTCTACGAACGCGACACCACCTCGCTGACCAATTCGGGACGGCAGTGGTGGGGTGACTATTTTGGGACGTACCCCGTGCAAATCTTCCCTTTTACGGTGTCGGGCCGGGTGACGGGTGCCCAAAGTATTATGGCGCTGAACGTAGTAGGCGTATCGCCGCGCGCTTCGTCGTTTTCAGTATCGCTCAACAACACGGAGTTGGGCACGGTGAAATTTGACAGTATCAGCGCGTATGAATTTGCCCCTCGTGGCTCACTGAGGCAGATTCTGAGCCGGGTGGTGCTACCCAACTCGCCCGACGAGATGCGATTTACGCTCACGTTCAACCGGGATGGCAACGGGGGAGGGGTGGCTTATATGGACTATTTTTCCATCCAGACCCCGCGCGAGATTCGTCAATATGACCGGCCAATTACCGTGCGCGGCGGAGCGGGGCAGTACGTGGCGAAACAGGCCAATGCTGATTTGCTGGTCTGGAACATTACCAATTTCACCGAACCCGTTCAGCAGGCGTATTCGCTCACTAATGGGCAGGCTACGTGGTCGGCCCCGGACAGTTCGGCGTTTCTATTGCATACCCTGTCGATGGCCGGTGCTCCGGCGTCGATGCAGGCTATTTCGAATCAGACTATTCGTGTGGCCAATACGCCTAATCTGCTCATTGTCACGCCCACCGCCTGGCTCGATCAGGCGGAACGGCTGGCCAACTTTCGGCGGAAAAATGATGGGTTGACGGTGCTGGTGGTTACTACGGCGCAGGTATATAACGAATTTGCTTCCGGCCAACCCGACCCCACGGCTATTCGGGATGTTGCCCGCTTTTTTGACCAAAAACAGCCTGGAACGCTCCGCTACCTGCTGTTAATGGGCGATGCCAGTTTCGACTACCGAAACAAAACGTTCTCGGTAACGCCCGCGCAGTTGCAGAATCTGGTGCCCACCTACCAAAGCCGCGAATCGCTCGACCCGGTGCGGAGCTTTACCTCCGACGACTATTTCGGGTTTTTGCAGGACGGCGCGGGCGAGTGGGTCGAAAACGCCACGGGCAACCACAAACTCACCATTGGCGTGGGTCGGCTAGCCGTAAAAACCCCCGCCGAGGCTCGTAACGTGGTCGATAAGCTCATTCGCTACGGGTCTGACACCCGCCTTCTGGGCGATTGGCGGACGCGATTGATGCTCGTGGCTGACGACGGCGACGGTAATATCCACGCTGATGCCGCCGACCAACTGGCCAGCTTGATTGAACGCCAGCACCCCGAATTCCGACCACAGCGGCTGATGCTGGACTCGTTCAAACAAGATACTATTCAATTGCCCGGCCAACCGGCAAACTACGTCACCGAACGCGCACCCCTGGTGAATCAGACCATTAACCGGGCGGTGGACGAAGGACGGCTGATTATTAATTACGCGGGTCACGGCGGTACGTCGGGCTGGGCGCAGGAGCAGATTCTAACCGTTGGCGATATTCTGTCGTGGAAAAACACTCGCCTGCCGCTCTTCGTAACGGCCACGTGCCAGTTTGGCCGTTACGATGACCCCAACGTGGTGTCGGGGGCAGAACTGGCGCAACTGGACCGGGGCGGGGCAATTGGGTTGCTCACCACGGCCCGCCCCGTTTATGCAAACACCAACTTTTTGGTCAATACCGCTTTCTACGGGGCCATTTTCAAAGCCGTCGAAGGCCGGGTAGCGCGTTTGGGTGACGTGATGCGCGAGACCAAAAACAATAGTTTGAGTGATGTGCTGAACCGAAATTTCACCCTCCTCGGCGACCCATCTATGGCCCTGGCTGCGCCCCGGCTGTCAGTGGCGTTTATCCAAGTTAATGGTCGGGCTACTCCCACAGTCCGGCTCGATACGTTGCGGGCTGATCAGTTGGCGAAACTGAGAGTGGATACCCTCCGGGGTGGGCAACGTGTTGACCTTTCGGGCGAAATCCGGGGTCAAAATGCTACTCAGGCCCAATCCGATTTCAACGGCATGGTGCGCGTGGTGGTGTATGACAAGCCGCTGAACTTGCTTACGCGCGGCACCGAACGTACCAATCAGTTTCCGTATCGGGCCTACGAAAGTGTGCTTTATTCGGGCAATGCCACCGTGCAACAAGGCCGGTTTTCGGTTGGGTTTATGGTGCCATCCGACGTAAATCCGGCGGCTGGGTTTGGCCGTATCTATGCCTACGCCGTCCGGGCCGACAGCACTGCCGATGCTGTTGGGGGCTACCAGAGCCTTGTTTTCGGCGGTAAAAATGCACCTCTTACCGACACCCGTCCGCCCAGCCTGACGCTCTCGCTGGTTGGTATCGACCCTGCCGCCATCCAAC
The DNA here is from genome assembly GCA_038230755.1 of Cytophagales bacterium. Lineage (GTDB taxonomy): Bacteria > Bacteroidota > Bacteroidia > Cytophagales > Spirosomataceae > Fibrella. Next base: position 4,510 of record JBBRMP010000031.1, read on the forward strand.
CCGTAGCGCCCGGCCCGGTGGTGAACGTGCGGGTACGGGTGGCCGATGATACGGGCGTGAACCTGACCCAAACCACGGCCAACCACGGCCCTACGCTGCAACTAGACAATACCGCGCCGGTGCGCATTGCCGACTATTTTACTGGAGCAGCCGATAGCCGGGGGGGCGAGTTTATTTTTCCAGTGCGTGATTTGACGCCAGGCAGCTACGTGGTGAAGGTACGGGTGTTCGATCTTAACAATAATCCTGCTGACGCTACGTTGGCATTTAGGGTATCTGACCAGCCCGCTATGAGCCTCCAAAACCTCACGGCGGTGCCCAATCCGATGCAGCAACAGGGTCAATGGCAGTTTTCGCACAACCGCGTTGGCCAGAACCTGACGCTCAACTGGCAATTGCTCGACCTGAAAGGGCGGATATTGACTGAGCGGCAGCAAATCTGTTATGATTGTCCCGGCATGGTTACTGTTGATGGTTGGCGGAGTACAGACTTGCCATTACCCTACGGAATGTATCTCTTGCGCCTCCGGGCCTCGATTGAGGAAACCGCCGAACAGGCCACCGCCACAAGCCGGGTACTCAAAGTAGACTAAACGTTTTTTCTATACACCAGAAACCTTGTACTTTTGACAGTCGCAGCAACAGGCCTCATCGGCTTGCCTACTGACCGGCAATTAGAACCGACCCTATGAAGCGTATATTTTCCTGCCTTTTGCTCGGTGCAGGCTACTTTGTTCTCCCCACAACCGCATCGGCCCAATCTACGTCGACAAACCTGTCGGGTCAACCCCTGCGTGTGCCAAACTCGGCGGTGCCCTTCCTGAACTTCACGCCCGATGCCCGTTCGGGTGCCTTGGGTGATGCCGGTGTGGCGCTCGACAATGCCGATGCGAACTCCATTTTCTGGAACCCGTCGAAACTGGTATACGCCAAGCAGGACGCCGGTGCATCTGTCTCCTATACGCCCTGGCTCCGCGACCTGATCGGCGATATGTATTACGGCTCCTTTTCGGGCTACAAGAAATTGGGTAAGGACCAGGCTATCGGTATCTCGCTCCTGTATTTTGATCTGGGTACGATTAATTTCACCACGTCGCAGGGGCTGTCGGCAGGGTCGTTCAACTCGCGGGAGTATGCGTTCACGGCTACGTATTCGCGGCGGCTGGCCAAGAATTTTTCTATGGGTGTAAACCTGAAGTACCTGAACTCGAATTTGGGCGCGGGTACGTTTGTGAACGGTACACCAATCGAAGCCGGTTCTACGGCGGCTGCTGACATTAGCGCCTACTACAATAACTCGGCCCGTGATGCTGTCACGGGCAAAGGTATTAGCTGGGCCTACGGTCTTATGATCTCCAACCTTGGCGGACGTATCAACTACGGTAGCCAGGAGCTATATTACATTCCTACGAATTTTCGTCTGGGTGGTCTGTTCACCTATCACGCAGACACCTACAACAAGTTCAACTTTGTACTTGACCTCAACAAGCAGATGGTGCCCACGCCACCCATTTATGGTACGCCTGTTGGCGGTGGCAAACCGCCAATCATAGCTGGTCAAGACCCCAATAGGCCTTATTTCAGCGCTATATTCGGCTCGTTTGCCGATGCCCCCGGCGGTTTTGCGGAAGAGATAAAAGAAATAACCATTTCAACCGGTGCTGAATATTGGTACAACGATCAGTTTGCGGCCCGCGTAGGTTACTTCGGCGAGTCGGTCGAGAAAGGGGGTCGCCAATACATGACCGCCGGTATCGGTGCCCGTCTGTCAACGTTGGGTGTCGATTTCTCGTACCTGCTGCCCGTTCGGTCGGGTAGCCCACTGGCCAACACGCTGCGGCTGTCGTTGCTGTTTAATTTCAACAAAGGGCAGCGCGTGGCGGAAGACACCGAGACCGCCGACAAAGACAATTAAGTTACCCTACCTCATAAATGGCACCGGCGGCTCATGCAAATGGGTTGCCGGTTTTTTTTAAACATCATGCTTCTAGACCGCACACAAGCCCCTGATTATCAACTCGTAAATGATGCCCGTCTGGTGGCTGTGGAAACACAGAAACTCGACAACGGTGCCCCACTGTACCTGATTGCCTTCGATCAGCAGCCCGTTATGCGTGTGGAAGTAAACCTCGACGCTGGCTCCTGGTTTGAACCAGACGATCGGGCGGGCGCGGCTTTTTTCGCCTGGAAAATGCTGTCTGAAGGTACTCGTAGCCGAACGTCGGCGCAGATTAGCGAGGCATTTGACCAATATGGGGCGTTTCTGGAATTGAACAATGGGTTCGACCGGGGGAGTTTGGTGGTGTATTGCCAGCCCAAGCACCTGCCCAGTGTGCTGCCCCTGATGGCCGAATTGCTTACCGAAGCAACCTATCCCGAAAAAGAATTCGGCGATTTGCAGACCATGACGCTGCAAAACCTGAAGGTCAATTTCGAGAAGACCAGCCACGTAGCCTCGGTGCGTTTCCGCGAAAAACTCTTCAGCCGGTCGCACCCCTATGGCCGTAGTCAGCAACCTGAGAGCGTAGCCAAACTTACGCCCGTTGATGCCCGGAATTTCTATGAGCGGCGCATTCGGCTGCAACCGTTTCGGGTGTTGCTGGCCGGGCAGGTGGGCATTACTGAAGTAGCCCTGGTGAACCAGTACCTCGGCGCATTGCCCATTGGCCCGGCTAGCACAGAAGCCATGCCCACCCCTACGATTACTACCGACCCCACGTCCGAACTGATCGAGAAAGCCGGCAGCCTGCAATCATCCATCCGGATGGGCCGTACCTTATTCAAGCGAAACCACCCTGACTTTCATAAGGTGCTGGTAATGAATGAAGTGTTCGGTGGTTATTTCGGGTCGCGGCTGATGAAAAACATTCGTGAAGAGAAAGGGTACACCTACGGAATTTCTTCTAACGTGGGGGCTTTCCGCGAGGCGGGGCAACTCATGATTGGTACTGACGTGAAGCGCGAATTCACCCAGCAAACCATCGACGAGGTCTGGAAAGAGATTCGGCTGTTACAAGCCGAACCCGTGGGCGACGATGAACTGATGACCGTGAAAAACTACATGGCTGGTGAGTTTGTGGGGTCATTGAACACCCCGTTCGAGATTGCCGACCGCTACAAACTGATCCTGCTCGACGGTCTCCCCGCCGATTTTCTGAGCCACTACATTGCCCGTATTCGCGCCGTAACGGCGCAGGATGTGCAGCAAATGGCGCAGACGTATCTGGCCGAAGGAAGTCTGATCGAGGTTGTTGTTGGCGGGAAATAGCCTACTCATCTGGTTAGGTAACCAAATAGCCAATAGATGGAATTAATAGGACAATAGGCGCTCATTGCCTATTTTTGGGGTATTACGCCCTCCATACGTTATACAGTTTCTCCTGTTTGTTTCTCGAATGACCTTGCTTTTTTGCGTCGCGCTGTTGCTTGCTTACCTGCTCGGGTCCATCCCCACGGCGGTCTGGTATGGCAGAACATTTTTCAACATCGACATTCGGCAGCACGGGAGTGGTAATGCGGGTGCTACCAATACCTTCCGGGTGCTGGGCAAACGGGCGGGCACCATCGTCATGCTCGTTGACGTATTGAAGGGCTTTGCCGCCGCTTCGCTCACGTTTCTGTTGCGTCGTGACGGTACGCTGACCCCAACCGAATTACTAGCCTGCGCCCTCATCTTCGGCTTTGTGGCGGTGCTGGGGCATCTTTATCCCGTATTCGCCAATTTCAGGGGGGGCAAAGGCGTGGCCACCTTGCTGGGTATGGTGCTGGCCATCCGACCCGACGTAGCGGCGGTTTGCATTGGCGTCTGGGTGCTGGTGGTGATCGCCTCGCAATACGTGTCGCTGGGGTCGTTGCTGGCGGCGCTCGCCTTTCCGGTACTGCTGTTGTTGCGCGTGTTTGGCCAACCCGAAAACCCGCTGCTGATCGGCTTCGGTTTTCTGGTATTTTTGCTGGTGGTGATCACCCACAAAAAGAACATTGGCCGCCTGATTCAAGGCAACGAAAGCCGCACGGTGCTGATTAAAATGAAGAAAAAGTAACGCTATGCTCTCAACATACCTTTCCGACAATAAACAGCGGTTTCTGGACGAACTGTTGGAACTGATTCGTATTCCGTCGGTGTCAGCCGATGCCAAATTTGATGCCGACGTTCGCCGCGCCGCCGAATTCGTGCGGGATCGTTTGGCCGATGCGGGTCTGGACAATGCCGAGGTGATCGACACGGCTGGCCACCCCATTGTTTTCGCCGAAAAACTGATAGACCCCGCCAAACCAACCGTGCTGGTGTATGGTCATTACGACGTGCAACCGGCTGATCCTTACGAGCTTTGGCACACGCCACCCTTCGAGCCAACCATCCGCAACGAGCGCATTTATGCCCGCGGTGCCTGCGACGATAAGGGGCAGTTTTACATGCACATAAAGGCACTGGAGGCCATGTTGGCTACCGATAGCCTGCCCTGCAACGTGAAGGTGATGATTGAGGGCGAAGAGGAAGTTGGCTCCGAACACTTGGGTACGTTCGTGGCCGCCAATCGCGCCAAATTGGCCGCCGACGTAATTCTGATTTCCGACACGAGCATCATCAGCAACGACGTGCCGTCGCTGGAAACGGGCCTGCGGGGTCTCTCGTACGTGGAAGTTGAAGTAACTGGTCCCAACCGTGATTTACATTCGGGTGTATATGGCGGCGGCGTGGCCAACCCGGCCAACGTGCTTTGCCAGCTAATTGCTTCACTGAAAGATGATCAGGGTCGCATCACCATCCCCGGTTTCTACGATAACGTAGCCGATTTGACTGATGCTGAACGCGCCGAACTGGCCAAAGCCCCCTTTGATCTGGATGAATACCAACGCGATCTGGGTATCGACGATGTGATGGGCGAGGCGGGTTATTCGACCAATGAACGGACGTCGATTCGGCCTACGCTGGACGTAAACGGCATTTGGGGCGGCTACACTGGTCCCGGTGCCAAAACGGTGCTGCCGTCAAAAGCATCGGCCAAGATCAGTATGCGGTTGGTGCCGCACCAGACCCCCGACGAAATTACGGCCCTGTTCAAGGCGCACTTCGAGGCCATTGCGCCCAAGTCGGTACACGTAACCGTGACGCCGCATCATGGCGGATTGCCGTATGTTACCCCCACCGATTCGATTGAATTTGAGGCCGCAAGCCGGGCGTTTGAACAAGCCTGGGGCAAGAAACCGATTCCCACGCGCGGCGGCGGCAGCATCCCGATTGTGGCCCTCTTCGAGCAGGAACTGGGCATCAAAACTATCCTGATGGGGTTTGGCCTGGACAGCGACGCGCTGCATTCGCCCAACGAAAGTTACGGCCTGTTCAACTTCTACAAAGGCATTAAAACGATCCCGTATTTCTATTCAAACTACGCGGAGATGAAGCAGTGAGTCTAGGGCAGTCCGCTGCTGTGGTTCACTTTGCAATCTCATTCTTTACATAAACAAAAAGGCTCTTCCAGGAAGAGCCTTTTTGTTTATGTAAAGAATGAATAGCGCACTTGATAGATAGACAGTGTGGAAAATAACCAGATACGGATGTGTTTTCCCAACCGAAAAGTTCGTATAATTCGGCTCATTTACAAGTCGTTACAGACTAACCGATGAGCATGAATAGCCAGCTACTACCACGATTGTGGCTACTAGGCCTATGGGGCTGGCTGATGCTGTTCAACGCGGCTGACGCTGAACTCCTGCTACCCCCCGCCCGGTTCCGAATAGACCACATCAGCGTGGCCAACGGACTTACGCAGGGGTCGGTTTATTACATCATCGACGATTCGCGGGGGTTTATGTGGTTTGGTACGCAAGACGGCCTGAACTGCTACGATGGGCACCGGTTCAGGACCTACCGACCCAGCGACCGCCGCGCAGGTCAGATTCGGGGCGTCAATATTTTCGGCATTGTTGAAGATGCGCACGGCGATTTGTGGGTAGGCACCGAAGAGGGGCTTAACCACTATGACCGGAAACACGACCGATTTACCTGTTACTACGCCAGGGCACCTAAACCCGGTCTGCGCCCAACGCCCTGCCGCACGTTGCCTTTCTATGCCAGTGCCACCGAATTGCTTTACCTCAGCGATGAGGAAGGGCTGGTGCGGGTCGATTTGGCCCGGCACACAAAGCGTATGTTGAATGTGTCGCTTAAGCCCAGGCATGAATATGACCTGCAAAGTTCGACCGTGCGTACCAGCGCGGGCGACGTTTGGCTGCACTCACCGTCTGGCTTAATTCGCTATAATCTGGCCAGCAGGAAGCTGTTTCATTATTTCAGTAATCACCCCGAAAATGCTTTTGGGGTACCCCAGATCGTATTTTCGTTTCATATCGATAAAGACAACATCGCCTGGATCGGTACGGCGGCGGGCCTTATCCGGTTTGATTACCGCGCGGGTATTGCCCGAACCTACGCCGTGGCGGGCACAACACCGCTCAGCCCCATTTATAGCCTCAGCGAAGACCAGAATGAGCGACTTTGGCTGGGTACACAGCAGCAGGGCATTCTTTATTTCGACAAACGAACCCGCCTGTTTGGCCATGCCGAGGCCTCGGTGAGCAATACCCGCCTGTTGCGCCTTTTCGAGATTAACAAGATCATGGTAGACCGGCAGGGGCTAATCTGGGCTAACATAGACCCCAACGGTGTGGTGAAACTGGTGCCCGATGCGTTTGTGTTTGGCGGAGCAATGAAGGATAACCGGCTCAGTGTGGACAAAATGGCCCCGCTATTATCGAATTATACGGTACATGGTTTTGCTGAATATGCCGCCAATGCCGCTGACCGTGCATTGCTTCAGCCGCCGCTTTGGATAGGTACCGAATTGGGAGTCAATGTGTTAAACCAGCAAACTGGCCAGGTGATGCGGCAGTACCTGACCAACCATCCCCGCAGCCAGTTGCCGATGCACAACCTGGTGAAACAACTCTATACAGACCCCTACCAGCGGCTGTGGGTAGGGTCCATGGGTGGAACCTATCTGTTTCATCCGCGCACCGATTCGTTTGAACTCTTTCCTTTCCTGTCGGCGGGTGCCGCCGACGGAAGCATTGCCGAAAACTATGCTCACAATCTGATGTCAATCAGTGCTGATACACTGCTGGCCGCCACCGAAGATGGTATCTACCAACTGAGTCTGGCCCAGCGTCGTTGGCAAAAAATACCTTATCTGGCCAATGAAAACCTGTTTGCGTTGCGCTGGGACGCCCGGCGGCGGCAACTATGGGTGGGTACGTACCTGAATGGATTTGCTTGTTATGCCTTGCCAGCAGCCGGGTCGTTGGTGCCCTGGCGGCGGCTGATGACTGGTTTGCCGGGCTATACCGTACTCCATTTTCATGACGATTCTGCCCGCAATGCCGTTTGGATCTCGACAGACAAAGGCCTTACCCGGCTGGACCGGGGCAGCAAACGCCTGATCACGTATACCGAACAGGACGGTTTGGCCAACGATTTTATTTACGGCGTACTGCCCGACAAGGCCAACAACCTCTGGATGAGCACCAACCGAGGAATCTCCCGCTTTGATCTGCCCGCCCATCATTTCAAAAACTTCGACCTCAGCGATGGCTTGCAGGGACTTGAATTCAACGGAAATGCCTTGCTGAAAACCCGCGACGGGCTGCTGCTTTTTGGCGGCGTGAATGGCTATAATAGCTGCCGCCCCGAACTATACCGCAGCATCCGGTCGAATCCGCCGGTGTATTTCTATAATTTGCGGGTAAACGAAGAGCCGTTTCACCCCGATGCCCCCATCAGTGAAGCCAGGGAAATAACCCTTACGAGCGAACAAAACACGTTCTCTCTGGAATTTTCGGCAGTAGATTACCAGAGTAGCGCCCACAATACGTACGCGTACCGGCTGGACGGCTACGATACCGATTGGGTGAAAGCGGGTGAGAAGAATTACATGCGCTACGCCAACGTACCCCCCAATGACTATGTGCTGGAAGTGAAAGCAGCCAACAAAGACGGGCATTGGAGCAATCGTATTCAGCGACTGACTATTCATATTAGCCCGCCTTTTTGGCGCACGTTTCCGTTTCTGATCAGCCTGATTGCCGTGTTGGGTGGTCTGGCGGTGTATTGGGTGCGGCACCGGGAAGATCAGTTACGCCGCCAACAGGCCGATCAGTTACGGTTGGTGTTTGATGTGCAGGAGCAGGCCAAAAAAGACATTGCCCGCGACCTCCACGACGAAATTGGTACGCGCCTGGCCACGCTAAAACTATACACCACGCAACTGGCCCGCTTTGCTGGTGATGAAGAAACGCCCCGAAACCTGCGCAATGCCATCAACGGCCTCATCAATGACACCATTAGCGACGTGCGCGACCTCTTGCGCGAACTGAACCCCCGCACGCTGGCGCAGTATGGCTTTGGCCCGGCGCTGGAAGAACTACTGGAGCGGATTGGGTCTACCGGGGCTATTCAGACTAGTTTGGTGCTCGATGCCGCCCTTAATCGCCTCCCCGCCGACACTGAGTTGATGCTCTACCGCATCGTGCAGGAACTGATTAACAATACACTAAAACACGCCAACGCATCTCAAATAGATATTTCGTGCCGGTATTGGGAAGATCGCATCCAGCTCACCTATGCCGATAACGGACAGGGGTTTGTGTATGAACGGGTGCGGCAGGGGTTAGGCATTGGCAATATCGAGTCGCGGGTAGCGATGCTAAAAGGCACCATTCAGTGGCAGGCTGCTACCGACAAAGGCACGTCGGTACTGATTCTGGTGCCCCTGCCCTATGCCGACGGTACGCCCCGCCGCGCACAAACGTCTATTAAAATACCATCAGTATCGGGGTAGGTCTTTAATGCGTAGTCTGCCGGTGACCTTCGGAATTGTTACCCGTCTTACCAAAGTTCCTAAACATGGGTAGGGCTTTAACCTAATGGAAAAAATAAAGAGAAACCGCGCTAAAACTACACAGCGAATCCTCGACGCCTTCGAGGAAGTATTAGCCGAAAGAGGCTTACAACATGTTGGCGTTAACCGGGTTGCCGAACGGGCGGGCGTCAGCAAAGTACTCATCTATCGTTACTTTGGCGGGCTGGAGGGGCTGGTTGACCATTACACAAAACGAGGCACCCTATTTCCTACATTTACCCCCGCCGTGCTGGCGCAACTGCGTCCTGCCGATACCAGCGAACTCGGTCGGGTTTGGCATCGGCAGATCGTACAAATATTTCGCCAGTTTCGGACCAGTAAGGCTGCTCGTGAATTGCTGAAAGCCAATACAATCAGCAACGACTCTCTGGCTGATGCAGCCAGCAAAGCGCTCGACGACGAAACGCTCCGGCTGATTACTCAACTATCCTATATTGAATCCCCCCACAGCAAGGCCATCACAGTCATTGCCGTGGCAGCTATGTCCTACATGACATTGATGGCCGATAATAACCGGACAATGGTTGGCATAGATCTGCGTAGCGATGCCGGGTGGGAAGAAATTGAACAGGCGCTCAAACTAATTTATGTTGCACTTGGCCGCACGGTGACAGTACCTGTTACCTCTGTGAAGGGATCACAAAACGAGGCAGCCGCAGCTAATGGTCAGTGGAAATAGGAATGGCTAGCCATTCCTATTTCACCACTACCGTGCGTTTATCTGTGCCTACGCCTTTGATTGTCAGTGATTTCCACTTTTTAGGGAGCTTACTTTTAAGCTGATTAATGCCTGCGTCGGTGATATCGAGGCCGCCAAATCCGCTCATAACGGCCTGTAGCATACCGCCTGCACCCGTGGCAAAATAGGGGTTAGTACCGCCCGCTGTCTCGGCCATCACGCCAAAGGGTGGCACTTCGTTGGGCTTATAACTCCGCACAAACCATTCGTATCCTTTCTCGGCATCACCTAACCGCGTGTTTAACGTAGACAGCGTTGACCAGCCCATGGCAGGGCCATCCGGCGAATAGCGTGGGCCATAATAAGCCAGATCTTTGCGAATTTGGGCCTCGTTGGTAATTATTTTCAACGGGTAAGCCAGCAGGTTTACGTCGGCCTGCTTGATCATAACACCATCGTAGGTGCGGTTTTCTTTGGTGGTGCCATCCGGGAAGGTCAGGATCGGGATGGCCGCCGCCACGATGTTCCACTGCGGGTCTGGAGCGATGCCTAACTCCTGCGCGGCTTTGGTGGCGTATTGTAACGACGTTTTGGCCATGCCGTTGGTAAATGCGTTGTCGTCGATGTTTTCCTGCCACTCGTTCGAGCCAATCACGTTGTTGATGTGCATCTGCCCGTCGGCACCTTTTTCCACGCGACTTTTCCAGAAATCGGCCGCCTCTTTCAACAGCGGATACCCCCGCGTGCGGAGCCAGTCTTTATCTTTCGTGACCTGATAGTAGCTCCAGAACGACCAGGCAATGCAGCCCGTAATGTGGTGTTGAAATGGTCCCGTAAGCGCCCAAACCGGTGTGGCTTCCTGCCCGTCGGCGTCTGATTCCCACGGAAACATAACCCCTTGATAGCCATGACTAAACGCGTTTTGCCGGGCCATGGCCATCCGTTCGTAGCGGTACTCCAGCAGCGATTTGGCAATCTCCGGTTTCAGCATCAGCAGCGGCGGGTACATCCAGAGTTCGGTGTCCCAGAAAACGTGCCCGTTGTAGCCCAAACCCGATAAACCCATTGGCGAAAGACTGTACGCCGTTCCCTCCCGCGCAAATGAATACAGGTGATAAAGGGCCTGACGGACAGCCCGTTGCGCGTCGGGATCGCCGTCGATAATGATGTCCGACTGCCAGAGTTTATCCCATTCGGCGTTGTGCCGAACCAGCAGGCGTTGGGTGCGTTCCAGGGCGGCGAAGAGGGTGAGGCGTTCAGCTTCGTTGTGTGGGTCGGCGGTGTGGGCCGTTGAAGAAACCGAGCCAACCACGCTGAACCGGTAGGTTTCGCCCGCTTTCAGCCGCTTTTTAAACTTGGCCAGGTGCATGTTATAGTCCCAGTCTTCGTGGATCACCTCAGGTTCCTGACCGTGGGGTTCCTCGAAAATAAACGACGTCGAAGCCGCCACCGTGTGCTTGCCCGATGGGCTTTTGGCTACCGATGTTAGCAACCGGATGGTGACGTGGGGCCGGTCAATTTCAGAGTAAAAATTCTTGACTTCCTTCAAATTCTCCGGCGACTCGATGACCGACGCGGGAATGATTTCGCAGGCTGATTTGGCCGTAATCTCCACCATCGTCAGCGTAGAGTAAGGCAGGTGCCGCAGGGCCATAATGGTCTGTTTCACGCTCACCTTGTCTTGGTAATCGAAGGTGGTGGTGAGGGCCGCTTTTTGCATGTCCAGCGTTTGGCGGTAGTTGCTAATCGTCTTAGGGCTAATACGTTGGCCATCAACGTCAAGGTTCATGTTGGCGAAGTTGAACACCTTCAGAATGTTCGACACCCGTCCGCGCCCGTAGGTATCGAAGGCTCCGTTGAGTACCACATCTTTCACCTTCATCGGCTCCGGCGACGATACCAGCCCGATCATGCCATTAGCCACGGTGATACCGTAATAATTGGCGGGGTTAATGTCTTTCGCCACAATTTGCCACTCATTGGTCTGGGCAAAAGTTGGGGTTAGTAACATGCTGGAAATCAGGCCCAGCAGCCCTATTCGAGCCAGAAATATGCTCTTCATACAAGATTGGTTTTGGTCAAAATAACGCTAAGATAGGAAATAGCCCTCCCCTTCGGGGGCCGGGGCTACTCCGGGCTGTACGTCAATTGCACGATTAAACCCGACGATCCATCCTGATTGCTGCGTTGCCAGCCGAGGGCGAGCGGTAAACTTTTGCTCAGATAAATCTCCAGCCCCAGCCCCAGTTGCCCCACATCATGTTGCCCCGAAATCCAGTCGCCGAGGATGTGTAGTTTCTGGTAGAAAATACCCGCGTCGAAACCGGCTTGAAAACCAACTGCCTGGTCGCCGCCGAGGTAGCGCACATGGCCGTTGTAAAGGCCCGCCGTAAGTTTATAATGGTCATCCTGAAACGTTTTGTTCAGGTTGGCATATACGTAATGGACAAACTGTTGCTGCCCTTTGTCGGGCGTGAGGTTGAGGCCCGCCTGCCCACCGAGGCCAATATGAAAGTGGTGGCCGAGCTTGAAAATTTTCTGCGAATTCAGGAGCAACAGCGGCGCATAGGCGCTCACTGTGTTGGAGTCGTTGCGTTGAAAACTGCGACTTTTGGGGTAATAGTCGAGGTTTAGCAGGTTCGCGCCAATTTCCCAGTCTTTGCCCAAACCATAGTTGATGGTCGTCAGCGAACGGTAGAAATCCTGGATATTAAATTGTTGTTGCACCGTGAATTTATTCTTCTCTGCTACGTCCGACTCCGGGACGTTGAAATACGATTCTTGGGCAACTGCGGGTATGGCGGTAAAGATGGCCGATAGAATGGCCATAGAGAGGATAAAGCTGTTTTTCATGAGATGTTGAGTGACAGAAAATGTCAATTAGACGAAAGCGGCTGAATGACATTAAGTTTTTTTAATACGGATTAAGATTGTTTAATCTGACCTTTGTGGCCCGTTACTTGGTACTTTTCGCTGTTTTAATTTCATCACTATGCGTTTATCTCTCGCTGTGTTTTTGTGTGTCAGCACAACTGCCGCAGCGCAAGACACTCTGTCAGTTACGTTACCTCAGGCCGACAGCCTGTTCATTCGTCAAAACCTGCTGGCATTGGCCGGTCGGTTTCAGATTGAGGCCGCTCAGGCACAAATTGTTCAGGCTCGCCTGCTTGACAACCCCACCGCCAGCCTGGAATTTAACGGATATAACCCCGGTACCAGTCAATTTTTCGACGTGGGCAGAGGCGGGCAAAAGGCCCTGGCGATACAGCAGACCATTTTGTTGGCCGGTAAGCGCAGCAAGCGGGTGGCCGTGGCCACCGAGCAAACCCGCCTCACCGAACTCCAATTTGCCGATCTGCTCCGCACCCTCCGGTTCGATCTGCACAGCCGGTTTTATTCCGTCTATTTCACCAGCAACACCCTGGCCGTTTATCGGCAGCAGCGCGTTCGGCTTACCGAAACCATTGCCGCCTTTGCCCGGCAGTACGAAAAAAATAACGTAGCCCTGCGCGAACTGGTCCGGCTAAAAGCCCTGCTGCTACAACTCAACAATGACCAGCTTGATCTGCAAAACCGATTAACCGAACAGCAGCGCGACCTGCGGATTCTACTCCAGACCCCAGCCACAATACGTCCGGTCATTCGCCCCGCCGATACTACCCGTTTTGCCCGGCCACTGCCTACGTTAAGCGATGCCGTAGCATTGGCCGTTGAGAATAGGCCCGACCTAAAGGGGGCTGAAGTGGCTGTGCGACAGGCAGATGCCAACGCGGCGTTTCAAAAAGCACTGGCCACGCCTGACCTGCGGGTGGGTGGTTTGTTTGACCAGAACGCATCATATACGCCTAACTATCTGGGACTTACGCTGAGTATGGACTTACCGATTCTGAACAAAAATCAGGGTAACATTCAGTCAGCGCGGGCGCAGGGGGCGTATTTGCGGCTGGCACAAAAACAAGTGTTGACGGTGGTTGAAAATGAGATTCGGGCATCGCTGGAACAGATTCAGCAAACCGAAGTGGCTTACCGATCCATCGACCAGAGCTTTCCAGCGCAGTTTGACCAGCTTAACCAAAGTATCCTCCGCAACTTCGAGCGGGGCAACGTGTCGCTGATCGAATTTGTGGATTTGTTTGAAACATACCTCCAAAACGTACAGCAACTCAACCGCCTCAGTGCCGACCGTATTACGGCCTACGAGCAATTGACATACACCATTGGCACGGACCTGTTCCGGTAACTGCCTTCCTTCTTATCAATCATGAAACCTGTCTTTATTCTCCTGTTTCTGGTGGCTGTGGGCTGCTCGAAAGAACAAAAACCGGCCGTCGTCGAATCGCCCAAAACGGCCTTCACGCTGACCGACACCATGGCCAGTCGGGTACAGACTGAAGCCGTAACAAGCCTGCCAATCCGCAGCCAGCTACGCCTCATTGGCCACGTTGTGCCCGACGAAAACCGCCTTATCCGGGTGTTTCCGCTGGTGGGCGGAAACGTGCGTGATGTGCGGGCCGAACTGGGCGATTACGTGCAAAAAGGGCAGACCCTGGCCATCATCCAGTCGGGAGAAGTGGCGGGGTATAATAAGGAAGTGGCCCAGTCTGAAGCTGAGTTGCGGTTGGCCCAAAAGAACCTGAAGGTGGCCCAGGAAATGTTTACCGACAAGCTTAGTTCGGAGCGCGACGTGGTGGCGGCCCGCAAAGAAGTGGAACGCGAAGAGGCCGAACAAGCCCGCCTGCGCCAGGTATTGCAGATCTACGGAGCCGACAAGCAATCGCAGTCAACGGTGAAAGCTCCCATTTCGGGCTATGTGCTCGAAAAGAATATTAACCGGGGCATGCAACTGCGTTCTGACGATGCCAACGCGGTGTTTACCATTTCGCAACTCAACGAAATTTGGGTGATGGCCAACGTTAATGAGACGGAAATTGGGCGAATGAAAATGGGTTTAGTCGCTCAGATTCGTACACTCAGCTATCCTGACAAAGTATTTTCGGGCCATGTCGACAAAATATATAACGTACTCGACCCCACCACCAAAACCATGCAGGTGCGGATTCGGCTGGCCAACGAAAAGTTGATGCTGAAGCCCGGTATGAACGCCAGCGTCACCCTTGCTTTCGACGAAGGCGGGTCGATGCCCACGATTCCGGCGAAGGCGCTGATTTTCGACAAAAGCCGCCAGTTTGTGATGGTCTTCCACGACAAAGCCCATATCGACACCCGCGAGGTGCAGGTCTACCGCTCGCAGGGCGACATTGCCTACATCAAATCGGGCCTCGCCCCCGGCGAAAAGGTCATCACTCAGTCGCAGTTGCTCATTTATGACGCCTTAAACGATTAAGTAGTGAACGCACTCATCAAAGCTATATTGACCTTCTCCCTGAAGAACCGATTTTTTGTGTTTTTTATGGTGGGGTCCATTGCCATCGGCGGGCTGGTTAGCTACCTCAAAACGCCCATCGAAGCCTTCCCCGACGTAACCAACACTCAGATTATTGTGGTGACGGAATGGAACGGGCGCAGTGCCGAAGAGGTAGAACGGTTCGTGACCGTGCCCATCGAGGTGGCTATGAACTCGGTGCAGCGCAAGACCAACGTCCGGTCCATCACCATGTTCGGGTTGTCGGTGATGAAGATCATTTTTGAAGACGACGTCGAAGATTTTTTTGCGCGGCAGCAGGTCAACAACCTCCTCCGCACGGTGTCGCTGCCCGAAGGTGTCGAGCCTGATATTCAGCCCCCTTACGGCCCCACCGGCGAGATTTTCCGGTACACGCTCAAATCGCCCACCCGTGATACCCGCGAACTGTTAACAATTCAGAACTGGGTCATCGACAGGCAGTTACGCGCCGTGCCGGGCGTGGCCGACATTGTGGCCTTCGGCGGTCGGGAAAAGACCTACGAAGTCAGCGTGAACCCGATGTTGCTCACCAAGTATGGGATTACGCCGGCGGAAGTCTACAACGCCGTGACGCAAAACAACCTCAACGTGGGCGGCGACGTGATCGAGAAAAATGGGCAAGCCTACGTGGTCCGTGGCATCGGTCTGCTGACCAACATCGCTGATATTGAGAATATTATCGTCGATGAACAGGGCGGGCTGCCTGTGCTTGTGCGCGATGTGGCGCAGGTAAACGAGTCGAATCAGCCGCGCGTAGGTCAGGTTGGGTTAAACCAAAGCGACGATGTCGTAGAAGGCATCATCGTGCAGCGCAAGGGCGAAAATCCGTCTGAAGTGCTGGGACGGGTGAAGGAAAAAATCGCGGAAATCAACGAGAAAGTCCTGCCCGACGACGTGAAGATGGTCACCTTCTACGATCGTGATAACCTGATGAGCTACTGCACCGAAACCGTGCTGCACAACCTTGCCGAGGGCATTCTGTTCGTCACGGTGATCGTGTTTTTGTTCATGGCCGACTGGCGTACTACGGTGATTGTCAGTATTATAATCCCGCTGGCGCTGCTGTTTGCATTCATGTGCATGCGCTTCCGGGGTATGTCGGCCAACCTGCTCTCGATGGGTGCGGTTGACTTCGGCATCATTATCGACGGTGCCGTGGTGATGGTCGAGGGCATTTTTGTGGTGCTCGACCACAAGGCGCACAAGGTGGGCATGGAGAAGTTTAACAAACTGGCCAAAATGGGTCTGATTCGCAAAACGGGCACCGATCTGGGCAAGGCCGTTTTCTTCTCGAAACTGATCATCATCACCGCCCTGCTGCCTATTTTCTCGTTTGAAAAAGTAGAAGGGAAAATGTTCAGTCCGCTGGCCTGGACGCTGGGTTTTGCCTTGCTGGGTGCCCTGTTTTTCACCCTCACGCTGGTGCCCGTACTCTGCTCGATGTTGCTGAACAAAAACGTGCGCGAGAAGAATAACCCGGTCGTCAATTTCTTCAATAAAATCGTTACCAACGGCTTCACCTGGACGTATGGACACCAGAAAATCAGCATGTTGGTGGCGCTGGTGTTCATGGGTCTCACCTTCGCGTCGGCGTCGTTGTTAGGGACCGAGTTCTTGCCGCAACTGAACGAAGGTGCTCTCTGGGTGGAGGCCAAACTGCCCATGAGTTCGTCGCTGGGTGAGACCGTGAAAATGGTGCATACCCTCCGCGAAAAGCTGTCGGGCTTCCCCGAAGTGCGGGGCGTACTGTCGCAAACGGGCCGTTCCAACGACGGCACCGACCCGTCGGGGTTCTATTACGTGCAAATGCAGGTCAATTTGAAGCCCAAAAAAGACTGGACCCGCAAAATCACCACCGACGGACTAATCGAAGAGATGGATGCCAAGCTGAAGCAGTTTCAGGGTATCAACTACAACTATTCGCAGCCCATCATCGACAACGTGGCCGAGGCCGTGGCGGGCATGAACGCCAGCAACGCCGTCAAAATTTTCGGTAATGACCTGGCCGAACTCGATAAATACGCCAATGAAGTCATCAACGCCATCCGCGACGTACCTGGCGTGAAAGACGTGGGTATTTTGCGCAACGTGGGCCAACCTGAACTGAGCATCTATGTGGATAAGCAGAAGATGGCCTTCTACGGCGTTCGCGTGGGCGATGCCGAGTCGGTGATCGAGATGGCTATTGGCGGAAAAACGGCTACCCAACTCTACGAGGGCGAAAAACGGTTCGATATCCGGGTGCGTTACCAACCCGATTTCCGCAAAAACGAAGAGGACATCGGCCTGCTGATGGTGCCCACGATTCGGGGCGACAAGATTCCGCTGAAGGAGATTTCGACCATTAAGACACTCACTGGCCCCGCCTTTGTCTACCGTGATAAAAACAAGCGGTTCATCGGGGTGAAATTCTCTGTTCGTGAACGCGATTTGGGCGGTACCATCGCCGACGCACAGCAGCGGGTGCGCGAAAAAGTGAAGTTCGAGAAAGGTTACGAAGCCGAGTGGACGGGCGAGTTCGAGAATCAGGTGCGGGCCACAAAACGCCTTGGTCAGGTGGTGCCGCTGAGTCTGATGGCCATTTTCGTGATCCTGTTTGTGTTGTTTGGGAATGCCAAAGATGCGGGGCTGGTGCTGCTAAATGTACCGTTTGCGCTCATTGGGGGCATTTTAGCGCTCCATGCCACGGGTACTATTTTCGGTATTTCGGCAGGGGTCGGGTTTATTGCGCTGTTTGGTATTTGCGTTCAAAACGGCGTGATTCTCATCTCGGTGTTCAACAATAACCTGAAGGAAGGCATGGACATCGACAAGGCCATTGCCGAGGGGGTGCAGTCGCGGATCAGGCCGGTGGTGATGACGGCCATGATGGCCGCTATTGGGTTGTTACCCGCCGCCGTCAGCAGTGGTATTGGCTCCGAAACACAGAAACCGCTGGCTATTGTCGTAATCGGCGGCCTCATCACGGCCACAATTTTGACGTTGCTGATTTTTCCGATCATCTACCGCTTTTTCAACCGGCGCATGGGCCACGGCATTCCACCTCGCCCACCCCGTGGTCGTAAGGTGAGAGTGAGAGCGGTTCCGGCGTAGTTTAGCGGAGCGGGACGCCGCCCGGCAACGCTCCGCTAAATATCACTCTACCCGGAAATCGACAATGGTTTCGTCGTCTTCGCCGGTGGGGGTGGGCAGGCCATTACCGGGCGTAGAATCGGGGTCGGCGGGGGTAACATAGCGGACTTGGGCGCGGGTCTGTTTGAACCCTGCGGTAGTTACTCTGGCTCTAAACTGCATGGAACTTGACGCGTTCATTGGTAATGAGCTAATCGTGCCAGAGATGCCGCCTCCGCCCGGAGCCATGTCGTTACTGTCGAAAAACTGCACTCCTGCGGGCAAATAGGCCGTTATACCCACGTTGCTGGCTGCTGCTCCGCCCGCATTGGTCACAAACAGCGTGTAGGTAATCAGGTCGTTTAAACGCGGAACACGGTTGCTGACCTGCATCTGTAAGCTCAGATCGGCCATGTTCGGGACAGGCGTAGGCTGGTTGTGCTTCAATGGCGGCAGAGGCACCTGATTGGGGTTGGGTGAGGCATAAATAGCCACGCCATTACCTACCCGCAGATCGAGCTGCGTGGCATCATCCTGCCCATCAGCCGTGCCGCTACCAACCTGACTGTCAGCATCGCCGGGGGTACATTGCATTATTTCGGCGGCGACCAGATACAGCCCGGCTACCTGCGTTGTGAGCCGGAATGCCATCGTATTACTCAGGCCATTATTTAGCGTGCTGATAGACCCATTCACGATGCCGTTGGTTACGCTCATGTTGCCCGAAACAGGCAGGGCCGTTGTGTGGGCGGGAAGGCGACATTGCCAGCCAATGGCCGAGGCAGAAACAGGACCATCGTTGATTATGGTGATGAAAATAGTGGTCGAATCGCCCGCATTCAGCACGCGCCGCCGAGCGTTACTACTGAGGCGCAAATCGGAATTGCCAAACAAGGTAAACGTGGGAGTAGGCGCCCCGGCCACCACCGGACTAGTGGAAACCACCCGAACCCGATAGTTTCCAACACTGAGCGAGTCGGGCCAACGTACCCGGATGGGCGAGGTTGCCCCGCTACCCAGCGTGGCCTTAAAACGACCTCGACCATCCAGTACCTGAACCTGCCATTGATTGCCTGTATTATACGTGCCCAGACTGGCAAATTTTACCACCACGCTATCGCCACCCAAAAAAGCCCCGCCCAAAGTCGATGCTACCGATTCTGTTGCCGCAAACTGAACGGGTAAAATGGGTTGTGCCGTCTGGAAGAAACTGTTCGTCAGGCTGTTATTCCAGTTTCGGGCAAACCGCGACAGACCCATATTGAGCGGAACCGATGGGCCATTGTTGAGGTAGTAGCGCGGGTGGGGTGTAGGGCGCAGGGCATTGCCAAAATGCACGTTGGTTTGCCCGCCACCCCGGTTCAGGATCGTGTCATTGAGCGGCCCTTCAAACACATTGAAACCGGGCGTTTGAATCACCTGATTTTGCTGCGCCACTACCGCCGGCGTTGTCGACTGTCCATCGAACGAAGCACGGGCTACCACCCAGGGCATGGTTCGCCCGTTGACATCCTGCCGTGTTTGCCGAATGAGCGAATCGAGCCGGGCGGCATACAGCGGAATAGTTGACGATTTTGCGTTTTCAGATTCGCCCTGATGCCAGAGCACCGCCCGGAAACCGCCCGTGGATCCGTAGTAGTTCATGATCTGGCGAAGATTGGTGTACGGCTGTAAATTTGGCCAGTTGGCTGCGCAGTAGTACAGGTTGCAGGCGGGAATTCCCTTGGCTGTGTTGTTCCAGTTTTCGATGGTAGATGCATCCCAGCCAGCGTTATAAAAGGCGACTGGTACGTTGAACCGGTTCACGATGTAGTCGCCCAGTTCGGCCCAGCCCCACGTGCTTTCCCCCATCGGGAACAGACGTTTACCTGCCGTCAGGGGCACATAAGTGGCATAGGGCATGGGCGTATTGGCAGAAAATAAGGCGGGCAGATTCGACGGATAGTAGTGATTGATGGTATCGATGCCCGAAACACGGTCTGTATCCGTACCGAGGTCATTGTCGCCAAGGCCAAACCCACGGGCGTTAGATTGCCCTGCCGTAATAAATACCTCGCCAATGCCCACCGGTTGCACCGTTGTCTGCGCTACGACAGCCCCATTGCGCATGGCCCGCACCGTGAGCACATACCAGCCACCTACTCCTGTAATAGACCCCATCACGAGCGGACCGGGCGGCGTTTGCACCACTTGCCAGGCCGAGGCTACGCCCTGACCCGCAGCAACGGGTGTCAGTTGTGCTTCAACCAAATCGGCCGATACTGCCAACCGACAAGCTATGTATACCTGACCCTGATTAGTTAAGTCGCGCTGGGTAACGAAGCGAGTGGTCGGAAATTCAATAGATAGTTGAGCAACAGCCGATTGTGTAAGTAGCAAAAGGATACAAATGAGACGATGGTGTGGCGACATACCCAAAAGTACACGCCCTGCAATATGAATGCAGTAAATTTAGTATACGTAATATATATCTATGTATCCTATAGATTTTCTTGAAAATATATCAGCTTACCCGTTATGGAATTGCCCACGAATGCGCATCAACCTGATTATCGGGTTCATTTAATCACAAAAAACACCGCTTATACATGATGGCTTGCTACCGCGCTCCTCCCAAAGTCCAATCAACCACGGGTAATACATACCTGAATGATACAACCCAAAGGCAACTGATTGTCAATTGATTCAGTCTACTGAAGGGGAGAGATTCTGGGTGGTTTTATTCTATAAAATAGTGAGAAAATTACAATTCGCGATTTTTTACAAAGTAGGCGTATCTGTTTCTGGACAGAAAAAACGTAGCTTTGTAGGAGCATTCAGGGTGTTTCGCCGAAATTTTATTTCCCGAAATGGCTTCGTTGTAAAATTTTCACTTTTTTTACGTTCAAAACCTAACTTTCAATTCAACCCCAACAGTACACAGTTCAATGAAGACACAATCTGCATCCCCAGCACCCGCAAAGGCAGCCGCACCTCAGAAATCGTCAGGTGGTTTAAATCCGGTGTTTGTCATTCCGATCCTGTTCATTCTTGCTGAACTGGCGTTCCACCTCTTCTTCGGAGATGGTAGCCACTTCCAGGGCGGTGACAACGCGAAAGAACCAATTCCTGGTGACTACGTAGGTACCGTATACAAGGGTGGATTTATCGTACCCTTCCTCTTTACCTGCCTGCTTTGTGTATTGGTTTTCTCAATCGAGCGTTTCATCACCATCGGTCGTGCCAATGGTACGGGTTCAATCGATGAGTTTGTGCGCAAGATTAAGTCCCTGCTCGACCGTAACGAAGTAGCGGCTGCCATCTCTGAGTGCGACAAACAGAAAGGCTCAATTGGTAACGTGGTAAAAACAGCCCTGCTGAAGTATCAGCAACTGTCGACCGACACCGGATTGAACAAGGAGCAAAAACTGGTTGCCCTTCAGAAAGAAGTAGAGGAAGCCACAACGCTTGAACTGCCTATGCTGGAGAAAAACCTGACCATCATCGCTACGTTAGCTTCGGTATCAACCCTGATCGCTCTGTTGGGAACGGTATTGGGTATGATTCGCGCCTTCGCTGCCATGGGTGCCACGGGTCAGCCAGATACGGGCGCTCTGTCTACGGGTATCTCTGAAGCCCTGGTAAATACGGCTATCGGTATCGGTACGGCTGCTTTGGCCACAATCATGTACTCGTACTTCACGAGCCGCATCGATACACTAACCTACAATATCGACGAAATCGGCTTGAGCATCCAGCAAAACTTTGCTGCGCACAACTAAGCCGACGTTAACGTTATTAAACTGGTTTACCCGCCAAAACGGCGGGTAAACTGTAACGAACGATCCAATGCCAATAGTTAAAGTTAAACGGGCCAGTTCAACGGTCGACATGACGGCGATGTGTGACGTAGCATTCCTGCTACTCACCTTCTTTATCCTGACCGCTAAGTTTCGGTCGCAGGATGCCGCCACAATTGAAACGCCCTCATCCATTTCCAGTATCAAGGTGCCTGAGAAGGATATCATGATCATCGCACTGGATAAAACGGGTAAGGTATACTTCGGTATCGACGACGTGAAGCACCGCATGGCCATGCTCGATAATATGGCTGCTGCAAAAGGTATCTCGTTTACAGACAAAGAGAAGAAAGAGTTTTCGCTCATGAGCAACTTCGGTTTGCCCATTGCCCAACTCCGCTCTTTCCTGAGCCTGTCGAACGAAGCGAAAGCCAAGTTCAAGCAACCTGGTATTCCAACCGACAGCACCGGCGGCGGGCCAACAAACGAGTTGAAAGACTGGGTTTACAATGCCCGGAAAGCCAACAATGATTTGCGGATTGCGCTGAAGGGTGATAATCTGGCCAAGTTCCCCGGGTTCAAGAACGTGTTGGCTACCCTGCAGGCGCAGAACATCAACAAGTTCAACCTGATTACCGGCTCGGAAGCACCGCCGGCTGGTTGGAAAGCAGACGAAAAATAGTGATGGTTTGTTCGCTTGTTCACTTGTGGAATAGATATTGGTTTTGTATCTATTGATAGGCAGACAGCTAACAAACAGTTTTAACACTCTAACATTTTTTCTCTCATGTCAGAAATTAACACCGGTGGAGGTGGTGGTAAGAAAGGCGGCGGTAAAGTACGGTCCAAGAAAGCCTCAACGCGTGTCGATATGACACCAATGGTTGACCTTGGCTTCCTGCTTATTACCTTCTTTATCCTGGCCACCACCCTCAGCAAGCCATCGTCGATGACGCTGAACGTACCGGACAAAACATTAAAAGAAGAAACGGAGCCGATCAAAGCCTCGAACGTGATGACGGTGTTTTTGGCCAAAGACAACCTGGCCTACTACATCTTCGGCAAAGCCGCTGGGGAAGACCCCGAGGTTAAAAGCGTCTCGATGGGCTACGACTTTCGCAAGGCCGTCATCGACAACCTGACCAAAGTGGGCGGGGAGAAGTTCGTGCTGGTGCTCAAGCCTACCAAAGAATCGACCTACAAGAATATGGTGGATGTGCTGGACGACATGGCCGTCATTAAGCTCAAGCGCTATGCGCTGGTCGATGTCCTGACGCCCGACGAGAAGACCCTGCTCAAAGACAAAGTTAAACTGGACATATAGCCATGGCAGAAACTCCAAATAATGCAACACTCGATGACATCGTGTTTGCAAACCGGAACAAGGCCTATGGTGCCTATGCGCTTCGGAAAGAGTATCCTCGTATCGTTACTCGTGCATTGATCATTGGTGCATCACTTATGGGCCTGGCCCTGGTTGGCCCAACCCTGATTAACGTATTGACGCCGGAAAAGAAGGAAGAGGCAATGGTAGAGATCGACTTGATGAAGATCCAGCCACCACCCATCGACCCGAACGAGCCACCGCCGCCACCACCACCACCGGTCGAGTTGCCGAAGGTGAACACGGTGAAATTCCTGCCGCCTGAGGTAAAACCCGATGAGGAGGTGCCCGAAGAGACGCCACCACCCGCCGTGGAAGAGCTGAAGGAAGCCGTTGCTGCCGAGAAAACGCAGGAAGGTGACCCCAACGCCGAAGAGGTAATTGCCGCTCCTGAAGCGTCGGCAGGACCAACAAAAGCCGAGGTTGTGGTTGAAGCACCAGCCCCTAAAGACGATGAAGTCTTCACGGTGGTTGAGCAACAGCCCGAATTTCAGGGTGGTACCGCAGCCATGTATGCGTGGTTGGGCAAGAACATTAAGTATCCGGCTGCTGCTCAGCGGGCCAACATTTCGGGTAAGGTATTCGTAAGCTTTACCGTAAATACCGATGGCTCAATTACCGACGCGCAGGTGCTGAAAGGCCTTGGTTTTGGTACGGATGAAGAAGCCATTCGCGTGGTGAAGTCAATGCCCCGCTGGAAGCCAGGTAAACAGTCGGGCCGGTCGGTTCGGGTGAAATACAACCTGCCAATTAGTTTCCAGTTAGAGTAAGATGAACCGCGACGAAAATCGCATTGCCGACCGGTTAACGCTGTATTTGTCGGCCATAGCGGCGGTAACGTATTTGGGAGGAGGCATCGCACTGATAGCCTCCTCTCAGTCTTTCGGGCTCGATATATTGACTGGCCCATTCCGGTATGCATTGGCTGCGTTGCTACTGGCTTACGGTGCCTTCAGAGGCTACCGGGCCATTCAACGATTTCGGGAATCAAATTGAGTGTTTTTTTCATACAACCGTCTGTTAATCAGCAATCTACATTGCGCTGGTTAACAGACGGTTGTGTTTGATTTCTGTTTGCACGAGCTTCAAGTTGTATGGAATCTGCCCGGTTGTTTCATCAAAAGAGAGACAACTAAGCGGGTTGAAACTATGGCAGCTATAAGCACTCAGACAGGCACGAACGCAGGTAAAGTACGGTCCAGGAAAGCCTCAACGCGTGTCGATATGACACCGATGGTTGATCTGGGAAGCCCACCAAAGAATCGACCTACAAGGATATGGTGGATGTGCTGGACGACATGGCGGTCATCAAGCTCAAGCGCTATGCGCTGGTCGATGTCCTGACGCCCAACGAGAAGACCCTGCTGAGGCCTGTTATCGCGTTGTAAGGCTAGATTAAACGGACCGGAACTAACCATTTTTCCATGGTAAACGTTGGGGAACGTAAGCGATTAAACACCGTTTAAACACCTTGACGACCGTATTATGCCTTACTCTCAAACAACATTGATTAATTACACATTCAGCGTTTTTGTGTTGCTCGGCCTGGGCCTGAGCGGCTGCAAAGAGAAGCCTAAATTAGACAGCCCGTCGCAGGGGCGCATCACCATTGCTGCCGACGAATCGTATGAGCCGCTGACGATTGAGATCACCCGGACCTATGAATTGCTTTATCCACGAACAAAATTTGATTTGGTCTTTAAACCTGAACGGGAGGCAATCCGTCTAATGCTTGACGACAAAGCCAGACTCTGTATTGTATCGCGCAGATTGACCAAAAACGAACAGCGTTTTTTAGACAAGACCAAGATTACTGGATCGGCCGTTTTGCTGGCTACTGACGGCGTAGCCCTGATTACGGGAAAAGCCAACACCGACAGTCTGATGTCGATGAATGAACTGCGAGGCATTTTCAACAAGCAGATTAAAACCTGGTCGCAGCTAAAGGGAGGTAACCAAATTGGTCCAATTACGCTTGTTTTCGATAACCCTAATTCGAGTAATCTGGACCATGTGATGCAGAAATTTGACCTCAAAACCATAGACGGCCTGGCCGTCTATACCACGGGGTCGAACAAAAAGGTGATCGATTACGTACGTACCCACCCAATGGCCATGGGCTTTATTGGGGTAAACTGGATTAGTGATGGCGACGGCCCCGTATCGGCGCAACTGTCGAAAGACATTCGGGTGATTGGACTTTCGTCAAAAGCAACGCCGCAGGGGCGCAGTGACTATTACCAGCCCTTCCAGCGTGAGTTGGCCCTGAAGCAATATCCACTCTGGCGCGACGTGTATATGGTAAGCCGCGAGGCGCACCCTGGTCTCGGTGGTGGGTTAACTAATTACCTGGTCCGCGATTCAGGAAGATTGTTGATCGAAAAATTGGGGTTATGGCCCCGCGTGCCATATAATAGAGAAGTACAGCTCAGATAAGCAGGGCTTTTTTTCTGTTTGGTCGCAATTTTTTACTTTTGCGCCTTGTTTTAACCAAGAGGAACATTTTCTCCAACCTACGAATACGAATGAATCAACCCAAAAAAGTGATGCTGGCGACCCTGTTCATGGGCGCTGCTGCATTCGTTCCTGCGCTTGGTCAGGACATCCAAACTGGCCTGAGAGATCTTGAGGCAGAGCGCATTCCCAAAGCAGAACAGACGTTTCGTCAGTTGGCTACATCGGCACCAACCGCCGATAACCAATTCTATCTGGGCTACTTTCTGCTGAAAACGGGTAAAACCGATGAAGCAAAAGCCGTTTTTGAAAAAGGAATGGCTACTGACCCGAAAAATCAACTGAATAACGTTGGCCTGGCCGGAGTAGCACTGGCGAAAAAAGATTTGAACACGGCTAAAGCCAAAACCGACGAGGCCATTGCTGCTACGAAAGGTAAAAACGGCGACGTGTTGTACCGCGCTGGTGAGATGTACACGCTGTTTGAAGGTGCCAAAGGTGCCAACGACCCAGCGCGGGCTATTGAGTTTCTGGATCGGGCTAAGGTGCTCGACAAAAAGAACACCAACGTTGAAATTCCGATGACGCTGGGCGACGCCTACACGTTGAAAAACGAAGGTGGCCCGGCCGTGAGTCGTTACGAAGATGTGATCGACGGGCCGCTGGCGGGTGCATCGAGCAACACAACAAAGGCTGAAGCTAACGCCAAGATCGGGCAGTTGTTCCTGCGCTCGAAGCAGTACGCCAAATCGCAGGAGTATTTTGAGAAGGCCATTGCTGCCGACCCTGAGTTTGCGCCTACTTACCGGACCTATGCTGATGCATTGGTTGGGTCACGTGCGTACAAGAAAGCGTCGAGCGTATATGATACCTACGTCACGAAAAGCGGCACGAAAGATCCTGAACTTTTGCTGAACGTAGCCAAGTATTACTTCCTGGCTGGTGATCATCAGAAGTCACTGGATTACCTCGACAAACTGAAAGGGCAGGTAAAAGACCCCATCATTGACCGGATGACGGGCTGGTCGAGCCTCGCGCTGGGTCGTAACGATCAGGCGGTAACGTCGCTGAATCAGTTCATTAGTACGGCACCTGCCAAAGTGATCTTCGACGATTATAAGTATCTGGGCCGTGCCTACGGACAACTGGGTACGCCCGAAGGTGATTCGCTGAGCATCGTGAACATCGAAAAAGCGGCCCCGCAGGATACAACCGAGAACCTATACAAGGAAATTGCCGACAAGTATTTTTCGGCTAAACGTTACGACAAGGCTTCTGATTATTTCAAGAAAGCCATTGCCAATGACAAAAAGCCCACGTCGAATGACTACCTGAAACTGGGCCTGGCTAATTACCAGTATGGTTTCCAGATTACCAAGACGGTAGCCGATACGGCCCAGCAGCGCACGTTGAAGAAGCAATACTTCACGCAGTCCGATTCTGCCTTCGCCAAAGTGGCCGAGATGGTTGAGAAAGATGGGAAGACGTATCCGTTGGCCTATTACTACCGCGGTCAGTCGAATTACTATGCCAACCCGCGCGAACAAGTGCTGGCCAGTGGTGCGCCTGTTCCGTTCTATGAGCGGTTCATTGAGCAAGCAAAGGCAGAGACTGATTCGGTGAAAAAAGAGTCGTACCGGAAATATCTGATCACGTCCTACAAGTATCTGGTGTCGAACAGCATTGCCAAGAAGGATGATGCCAAAGCCAAGGAATACGCAACAAAAGTGCTTGAACTTGACCCGAATGACAAGGATGCCAAGGAATATCTGGAAGGCGGTAAGACGCCGGTAATGGCCACATCAAGCAAGGCAACGCCGGGTAAAACGCCCCGGCCTATAACGCCTAAAAAAGGAACGCCTAAAAAAGGCACGACCAATTAAGTAATTACACCGATTCGGTGCTGAGGGCGCGGGCAAGTTTGTCCGCGCCCTCTTGTTTTGTACTTTTGTCGCCGCTCTCACCTGCGGCACCCTCCTCTAACCTACCTGTTTCCCCGTATGCTTAATCTTGTACTGTTTGGTCCGCCAGGTGCTGGCAAAGGCACACAAAGCGAATACCTGATTCAAAAATATCAGTTGGTACACCTCTCAACTGGTGATTTGTTACGGTCGCAAATTGCGGGCGGAACAGAATTGGGGCTTCGGGCTAAACTGTTGATGGACCAGGGGCTATTGGTGCCAGACGAAGTGGTGATCGGCATGATCGAGTCGAAATTGACTCAGCATGGCGAAAGCGCTGCTGGGTTTATTTTCGACGGTTTTCCGCGCACGGTGAAGCAGGCCGAAGCACTCGACAGCCTACTGGCCCAATACAATACAAGCATTACCACGATGGTGGCGCTGATGGTAGATCAGGAAGAACTGACTCGTCGATTGTTGATTCGGGGCATGTCGTCAGGGCGGTCTGATGATCAGGACGAGGCCACGATTCGGCGCCGGGTTACAGAGTATAATGACAAAACAGCTCCTGTTGCCAGTTACTATGAGCAACAGGGCAAATTTGCGGCCATTAACGGCATCGGTACTATCGAGGAAATATCTGCGTCGATATGCCAAAAAATTGAGCTGGCACAGCTTAGTTGACAGCCCCACTGGTGGCCGTGTTCCAACGATATGGCATCATCTAATTTTATCGATTACGTAAAAATTAACTGCCGGTCAGGGCATGGCGGGGCAGGTTCTTTGCACTTCCGCCGCGAAAAACACGTACCTAAAGGAGGCCCTGACGGCGGCGACGGCGGGCGTGGTGGACACATCATCCTGCGGGGAAATGCCCAGCACTGGACC
Organism: Cytophagales bacterium; assembly: GCA_038230755.1. Classification (GTDB taxonomy): domain Bacteria; phylum Bacteroidota; class Bacteroidia; order Cytophagales; family Spirosomataceae; genus Fibrella. Next base: position 33,025 of record JBBRMP010000031.1, read on the forward strand.
CTGCTGCACCTCAAATACCGTAAGCATATCAAAGCCGATGCAGGCAAAGGCGGCGAGGGCGGGCGGCGAACCGGAGCCGAGGGCGAAGATATCTACCTTGATGTGCCGCTAGGCACTATAGCCCGCAATGCCGAAACCAACGAGGTACTGGCCGAACTGACTGAAGAAGGTCAGGAAATTATTTTGCTTCCCGGTGGCCGGGGTGGCCTTGGCAATACCCACTTCAAAACGCCTACACAACAGGCTCCGCACTATTCGCAACCCGGCGAAGAAGGACAAGAGACCTGGGTTGTGCTGGAGTTGAAACTCCTGGCTGACGTAGGGCTGGTGGGTTTCCCCAATGCAGGAAAATCAACGTTGCTCTCGGTATTATCGGCAGCCAGACCCGAAATTGCCGATTATCCCTTCACTACGCTGGTGCCAAACCTTGGTGTGGTGGCCTACCGCGACTACAAATCATTTGTTATTGCCGACATTCCCGGCATTATCGAAGGTGCTTCGCAGGGTAAGGGACTTGGTCTTCGTTTTCTGCGGCACATTGAGCGCAACTCCGTATTGCTGTTTATGATTCCGGCCACGAGCGAAAGCATTGCCGACGATTATGCGGTATTGGCCAATGAATTAGTGGCGTTCAACCCTGAACTGGCAGACAAGACGAGGGTGCTGGCGGTGACTAAAATTGATCTGATAGACGACACAGAACTTGACCGTACAAAAGATTGCCTGCCCAAAAACGTGCCAACTGTGTTTATTTCGTCTGTGCAACAACGCGGTTTAAACGAGTTGAAGGATCTCCTCTGGCAAACACTTAACCAGCCCAGCATAGCCAACGAATAACTTGAGTAATCTAGTGGCAAGTTAACCTCAACGTGAACTCCTTTTGTCCGCAACGACCAGCCTTGGGGGCGGGTGTGGATCAATTGGCGGATTATCTAACCCATGAATGTATCATCAATAGTTTATTTGTTTGTCTTTAGTGTTGGTCTAATCAGTCAGGTTCAGGCACAAACGCAAGTCGCTTTTCCGGTGAGCCGGGCTGTGTTTCAACGAAATACGGCTAACAATGCATCTGTGCCTATTACCGGTACTTATTCCATACCCGTTACTCGCATTGAAGCACGGATGGTGGCCCGCAACAACGGGCAAGGCTTTACAACTGATTTTCAGACCATTGTCGACAATCCGCAGGGTGGTGTGTTCAATGCACAACTGACGGTGCAGGGTGGCTGGTATGACCTCATCGTGCGGTTTATGCGGGGTAACGATGAAGTATCCCGGCAAACTGTTGAGCGCGTAGGCGTGGGCGAAGTATTCGTTATTGCTGGACAGTCTAATGCACAGGGCATAAGAGGCAACACTGAGCCAGCACAGGATGACCGGGTCAATGCGGTTAATTATCAATACCAGCCTTCGCAGTACCCTGGCGACGCGCCTTATCCGGTGTTTAGCCAACTTAGTGGTAATAACCGCATTGCACCACGTGGATTTAGTTCGTGGTGTTGGGGCAATCTGGGCGACTTGCTGGCTCAGCGCCTAAACGTACCCATTCTGTTTTTCAATGCCGCCTTTGAAGGCACTTCGGTGCGTAACTGGGCCGAAAGCTCGTTAGGTCAACAAACATTAAGTGATTATGTACCAGCCTACTATCAGGCAGGGCAGCCCTATGGTTCACTTCAGATTGCCCTGACCAACTATATCAGTCTGGTTGGTATGCGGGCTATTTTGTGGCATCAGGGCGAAACGGATAACGCGTTCTCTACCACTAGAAGCCAATACTCCGACCGGCTTAACACACTCATTAAGCAAAGTCGCATCAGGTCGGGCAAACAGATTCCATGGGTAGTATCAAGGGCATCTTACGACGATGTATTGAAATCAAACCCGACTATCATTGGGGCACAAAACGACATAATAGCTGGGGGAAACAATGTGTTTGCCGGGCCTAATACTGAGTTGATACAAATACCTCGCTCGCGGCCACCATACAATGACGCTATCCATTTCGATAATGACGGGCTGCGTCAGTTAGCAGCGGCCTGGAACAGTAGCCTGAC